>JAQZBN010000075.1 GCA_029238935.1 Herbinix sp. | reverse complement strand
GAAAGGCTGCATTTCCAATATCAGTAATGGTATCAGGAAGAGTAATACTGGTGACTTTAGGATTATTGTCAAATGCCAGAGGACTTATTCTTGTAACAGTTTTCGGAATAATAACAGCTCCTGAAGCTCTGTCACCATTGATGAGATTCTTATTAAGGATTACCAAAGTGTTTATTTTCAATTGATCCTTCATCCATTGGGTATCATGAAAAACCTCCGATCCTATTACAATATTAGGATTTTTGATCGTAATACTTTGTAAATTTTTACAACCATAGAAGGCACCGCCTCCAAGCTCCTGTACTGGTTTTGGGATAACAATTTCAGTTAATTTGCTACAATAACTGAAAGTATTGTCGTCAATTAAGGTAAGCGAATCAGATAATTTAATATAAGCTAGATTCGTACATTTCTCAAATGCAGCATTCCCTACTTTAGTGACAGAATTAGGGAAGGTTATTCCTGTTAATTTTGTATTGTTAGAAAAGGCCCTTCCACAAATTGTGTCTACTGTATTCGGAATAGTGAGATTGCCTTTTGCATTACCTCCATAAAGAAGTATACCGTTGATGATTACCATAGGCTCATTTTTACACAGAGTTTCAAACCAAGGTGTATTCTTAAATGCCCAGGTTCCTATCTCGGTTACAGAGGAAGGGATGGTTAATTCTTCTAAAGACGAGCACCCATAAAATGCAGATGCTTCGATAATTTTTACTGAATTACCCAGGATAACTTTTGACAGGTTGGTACAATCTTTGAAGGCCACTTCACCAATCGATGTAACAGTGTCTGGAATCGTTACCTTTTGTAGGTAAATGTTATCGAAAAATACATCCTCCTCAATTCGTGTTACACCCTTTGGAATGACAACTTCGGAATCAATGCCATAATAGTCAATTAACACATTGTTCACTATGACTAACCCAGATGTTTTTGCATAAATCGTAGTGTTTGGAAGTAGGAATAAAGTGAAAAGTATGATTATAGGTATTGCAAATGTTGAATGCTTAAAAAAAGTGGATGAAGTTCGTCTGGTTGTATTGTTCATTATCTTCTCCTTTGCATTATGCGGTTATTCTAGTGTTGTGTATTTATATTAACATATCTGGATTAATTATCCAATATATAATTGACTAAAACGAATAATGGAAGCCTTATTGTAATGCTCCAGTTCTTGTTATAACCTGTAATGGCATTGTGACATGCTCTTTACGAAAAAGAAAGATGTATCCACCGGATGAAAATAGAAGGGGAGATGAGAAAGCCGATTTAACATGGTCGAAGACTAGTACCTTTATGACGGTTATTAGAAAGACGGTTATTAGGAATAAGTGAAACTATCTGTTACCAGAAAAATACTGCAAAAAGATTATTGACATAGGAATCAGGTAAGATGATCTGGAAATTTAACTCTACAATGATATGGGTAAATAAGTATAGAAAGTTCAACTAAAATTGGTTGAATTTATTCGAAATTTCCTCTATTATATTAGGTATAGAGTGATTTACATATAAGAGTGATACATTGATTATTATTATGAATAAGAGTTAGAGTTGATAGGAAAAATGGAAAAACTTATGAAACATAGATAGTGTACATAAGAATAAGGAGTATACCATGAAGAAAAAGTACAAACTTAAGCTTAGCCTTATCCTATTGCTGATCTATATGGTCAATATAACAACCATAACAAGGATTGAAGCGAAGATGAGTTCCGGTGAGCTCGTCAAGATAACCCAAGTTGGACAAGTCATTGACTCGATTACATACAATGGAAAGCAAATCGATGCAATTTATACGACTGCTTTGAATATGGGAAGTGATCCAACCTATAGCTGTGCTGCATTTGTGAAGAAGTTTTATAAAGAAGTGTATGGTATCACGGTGTATTATTTATTAGGTCCTACCTACAAACCACAGGTTAGCGGAGGACCAGGTTCCTTTGCGCTTACCGATACACCACAGGTGGGTGATATCATTCGAGATAATACAAGGACCCACTGGGCAATAGTAAAAGCGGTATCGGGTGATACAATTACGGTAATTCATCAGAATTATCGAAATGGTGCAAGTGCATGGAAGAATAATGTGATAATGTTGTCGGATAAAGATTATTCTTATTTCACCTATAGTGAACGTATTCCGGAGATCAATGAACCCACTCCAACAGGTGAAGCTTTGCCTACGAATATGCCAAGTCCAGTGATTACGCCGGGGATTACTCCGGCTCCAGGGAATAACTCAGATGTAACAATAACTCCGGTACCAGGTAATGCAAGTGGAGTTACGGTGACCCCTCCGATTATTACTCCTGTACCCACGATAACTGTTACACCCAACGTAAGTGTTACTCCAACTATTACCGTGTCGCCTACCAAGTCAGTAACTCCTACCCAGTCAGTAATTCCAACCCAATCAGTGACTCCAGCTCCGACGATAACCGTTGCACCAACTCAGTCAGCGAATCCATCTCCCACAGTAACTAATAATCCTACCGGGTCAACAATTCCACAACCAACCCAAACTCCTGCTTCAAATCAAAACAGCAATCAAGGAATGGATCATATATCAGGCCAAAAGCTTATCGATATATTTCAAGGGAGTTTGAATGCCTTTACTACCGAAGGTTATCATTTCTTTGAATTAAAATCCGGTGGTAATACGCAAATACAACTAAAGTTTCATGGCAACAGACCGGATGTCAGTAAAATGACTTTATACAAAAATGAAACCTCGGGAGAGATCATTGAAGTAAAGAGTTTATCCGCTGATAAAAATTCAGACCTAACTCTGGAAAGTACAATCCTTTCTGCGGGAAATTATTATGTGAAGTTAGAAGCTTATTTTTATACTACAATGAATGCAAATGCAACTTATACAATGACGGTAAATTCTGATGGGAAAGATAATCCAACGAATCTGAAGTTAAAGAAGGCAACGACTTCCTCCATAGCGATAGCTTGGGATGGGATGAATAATGTAAATTCCTATGAAGTGTATCGATCAGGGAAGAAGACCAGTGGGTATAAAAAGGTAGCGACCGTATCGTCACCTGGTTTTACCGATAAGAAGGTAGAGACGAAAACTACTTATTACTATAAGATCCGTGCGGTAGTACAGAAAGAACAAGTAACCTCCTATAGCAGTGTATTAAAGGTGAAGTCGAAATAGATGCTAAGTTAGTGCAAAAATAAAAAAGCTGATAGATAATTTATACTTGATACGTACATAGAGAAAACTCAGTAAATGTTTAACGAAGCCAATGGATGTAGTGTAAAGCAGCAAGTAGCTTTATACTACATCTTTTTTTGGTAAGAGGTAGATTATTATAAGCATTGACCCACGCGATAGGAACGCTAAGTGGATATTTTACTAGTAGTGTAATAGAGGAAGAGACTTGCATACTTAATTAGAAAAATGGATATGTATGGACATAAAAAGCATAAGGGTTATAAATATGTCGAATAGAAAAAAATCTCATTGTAGTGCTTGGTTTTACATGATAATATATTCATATTGTCCTAGATAATAATCATGGTTTTAGAAGGAGACTAATCATTTTGAAAAACTTTAAAATTAGTCATAAAATGTTTTTGGGTTTCGGATTAATAGCTATATTAATGTTATCGGTTCTTGGTTATTCTTATATTAATTTTAAAAAGGAACAAGTAGCTATTGATTGGAATATACATACATTTGGTGTAATAAGAGAGGCTGAAGCAATAGAGAGAAGCTTGATAAATATGGAATCCGGAGCGAGAGGCTATGCGATTACAGGAAATGAGGAATTTTTAGAACCTTTTAATCAAGGTAAAGCAGATTATGATTTACACTATAATAATATTAAGAAACTCACAGAAGATAATACGATGCAACAAACTAGATTAGTAGACTTGAACAAAAGCTACGAAAGCTGGATGGAATGGGAAACAAACGAGTTAATCATTGAAAGGCAAAAAGTGATTAACGGAGAAGCTACGATGGAGGATTTGGTTCAAACAGTTCAATCAGGTGTAGGAAAAAAGGAAATGGATTACATACGAACCTTAATCGGTGAAATTATTCAAGAGGAGCAAATACTGTTAGACACGAGAAGCCAGAATCTGGATAAAATGGAAACTCTAACTGGATTGGTAATGTCCTTTGGAGGTGGTATTGCCTCTATTCTTGCAGCAATCATTGCATTATTATTTATCAGATTGGTAGTGACTCCTGTAAAAGCAATTACTAAGTTGTTTATGGAGATATCTCAGGGAGATGCGGATTTAGAATTCAGATTAAAAGTAAATTCCAATGATGAACTAGGAGAAATGTCCAAACATTTTAATGTTTTTATGGATAAAATCAAAGCAATCACCATTGAAAACCGTAATGAAACATGGATTAAAACAGGACAGACGGAATTGAATGAAAAGTTACGCGGTGATCAGGATGTGAAAAGCTTAGTTACGAATGTTATTTCATATATAACAAAATATGTTAATGCACAGGTTGGGACAGTTTATATCAATACGGAACAAAATATTCTTAGGCTAATTGCCAGTTACGCCTATTTAAAGAGAAAGAATTTATCGAATGAGTTTAAATTTGGAGAAGGTATTATAGGACAGTCCGCGCTAGAAAAGCAAACCATTATAATATCGAATGTTCCGGAAGATTATATTACAGTCAATTCAGGCTTGGGAGAAGCAATTCCCAGAAATATTTTAGTTACACCTTGTATTTATCATAACGATGTAAAATGTGTGATTGAAATTGCTTCTATTCATCCATTCTCTGATCTGCAGTTAGAATACATAGAAAGAATAAGCGCAACCATTGCTATGACGATACACAATGTAGAATCAAGAATAAAAACACAGGAATTGTTGGATCGAACACTTGCACAAGCGGAAGAATTACAGGTTCAACAGGAAGAATTAAAACAAAGCAACGAAGAGCTTGAGGTTCAGACAAGAGCATTGAAGGAATCCGAATACCAGCTTCAGATCCAGCAAGAAGAGTTAAGGCAAAGCAACGAAGAATTAGAGGGACAAGCAAAAGCGTTGAAGGAATCGGAAGCGCGTCTGCAATCGCAACAGGAGGAATTAAGGGTAATTAACGAGGAACTGGAAGAAAGAACAAAAAGTCTTGAAATACAGAGAAATGATACCTTTACTAAAAATGAAAATCTAAGA
This sequence comes from Herbinix sp., assembly GCA_029238935.1. Lineage (GTDB taxonomy): Bacteria > Bacillota > Clostridia > Lachnospirales > Lachnospiraceae > Mobilitalea. The sequence continues at coordinate 15,769 of JAQZBN010000075.1, read as the reverse complement.
ATTGCTCAAAAGGAGATCGAGGATAAGGCAAAGGCACTTGAAATTGCGAGTAAGTATAAATCAGAATTCTTAGCAAATATGTCCCATGAACTTAGGACACCATTAAACAGCATATTAGTTTTGTCTCAGATTTTATCAGAAAAAAAAGAAAAACATTCCTTAAGTGATAAGCAGCTAGAATATGCAAGGACAATACATTCATCAGGAGAAGATTTGCTTCGGTTAATCAATGATATATTGGATTTATCGAAAGTAGAAGCTGGTAAGATGGATGTTGTTAATGAAATGATAGATGTTGCTGAACTGCTTCAATCTGTGGAAAGAGCGTTTAAGCCAATCGCTAATCAAAAAGGAATTGAATTTAAGATCAATATAAAGAAGGGAACACCTACAAAAATTCTGACGGATGCACAAAGGGTACAACAGATTATCAATAATCTGTTATCGAATGCGTTTAAGTTTACGAGTAAAGGAAATGTTACCATCACTCTGGACCGGATGGTAATTGATTCGGCTTCCGATGGAAAAGCAAATTCTTATGAAGCACTTACGATTGCAGTATCTGATACGGGTATCGGTATACCGGATGATAAGCATGGAATTATTTTTGAAGCATTTAAGCAATCAGATGGTTCAACTAGTAGGAAGTATGGAGGAACAGGTCTCGGCCTTTCTATTTCAAAGGAATTAATTGCACTTCTTGGAGGCAGCATTAAACTGCATAGTGTCCGGGGAGAGGGAAGCACCTTTACATTAATTTTACCAATGAATCGTGAATTTCAGAACTCACAAGACCAGGTTGCTGTGACGGTGGAAGACATCCATGATAAAAAAGATAATAGGTCTGAGTCAAAGATTAGTTACGAACAAGAGAGTAAGGAGCTGGAAGTAAAAAATGATGACAGGGAACTTATGAATTCTGGGACGAAAGATAAGCTTCTATTGATTATTGAGGATGATCCAAACTTTTCTCAAATATTATATGATTTAGCGCATGAAAAAGGATATCAAGGTATCATCGCAGAGGATGGTCAAACAGGTCTGGAGATGGTGAAAAGATATCAACCAGATGCAGTACTATTAGATATTAATCTCCCGGATATGAATGGTTGGACGATCATAGATCATTTAAAAAAGGATTCTAATACAGATAAAATACCGGTTCATATTATTTCAGGTAGCGAAGTAAATAATCCATCTGATTTATTGGATGGGATTGTAGGTTATCTGAAAAAACCCGTTAGCTTAGAAAGTATGGATGCTGCTTTTGGGAAAATAGAATCAGCACTATCGAAAAAGGTTAAAAAGTTACTAATTGTTGATGAGAATGAACAGCAAATCAAAGAGATAACAAAATTAGTTAGTGATAAGAATATTCAAATTATAGCTTTGAACAAGGGCTCGGATGCAATAAGTATGCTAAAGAACGAGCGGGTAGACTGTATGATCCTCGAACTAAAACTTAAAGACATGTCAGGTTTTGAGTTATTAAAGAAACTTAAGGAGGAAAATATATACGGATTGCCTGTTATAATCCATACGGATAAGGTTTTAACACAGGATGACGACATTGAGTTAAGAAGATTTGCAGAAAGTATAATAATCAAAGGTTCTCGGTCTGTAGAACGATTACTGGCAGAGACAACTCTGTTCTTGCACGATTTAGATTCAAAAATAGAGGAGTCTAAAATAAAGGCAATAAAATCAGAACGTGAAAAAGAGAGTTCTTTTCAGAATAAAAAAATTCTTATCGTTGATGATGACATGAGGAATGTGTTTGCTTTGACAAGCCTGCTGGAGGAAAAAGGTATGAAAGTTGTAGTAGGTCGTAATGGAAAAGAAGGTATCCAAAGGCTTAACCAAAATTCAGATATCAACTTAATTCTTATGGATATTATGATGCCTGAAATGGATGGCTACTTGGCTATGGAAGAGATAAGAAAGATAGAGAAATATCGTAAAATACCAATGATCGCTCTTACTGCAAAGGCTATGAAGGATGATAGGCAAAAGTGTATTGAAGCGGGAGCTAGTGATTACCTTACAAAACCGTTGGATATAGATAAATTAACATCTTTATTAAGGGTATGGTTATATAAATGAGTAATAGAATAGACGATACGAGTGAGAATGAAGATATTGAAATTCGTTTATTATTAGAAGCAATATATTTAAAGCATGGTTATGACTTTAGAAATTATTCCAATGCTCACATGAAGCGTAGAATTCTACAGAGAATGAGAATTTCAGGCTTAGATACGATAGCAGAAATGCAATACAGGGTACTTTATGATCACGAGTTCTTAAAAATAATGTTATCAGATTTTTCAATCAATATTACTGAAATGTTTCGTGATCCTTTGTTTTATAAAACCTTTAGAAATGAAGTCGTGCCCATTTTAAAGACATACCCATTTATAAAAATATGGCATGCTGGATGTTCAACGGGTGAAGAAGCTTATTCAATGGCAGTTTTATTGAAAGAAGAGGGCTTGTATGAAAGAGCTCAGATATTCGCAACAGATTTCAATGTGAATGTATTGCGAAAGGCAAAAGAAGGCATTTTCCCGATAGATATCATAAAAGAATATACCCATAATTACCAAGTGGCTGGAGGGAAAGCTTCGTTTTCTGACTACTATATAGCAAAGTATGATTCCGTTATTTTTGACCAATCGCTAAAAGAAAAAATAATATTCGCTGAACATAATCTTGTAACGGATGGTGTTTTTGGTGAAATGAATGTTATTTTATGTAGAAATGTTCTTATTTATTTTGATAAGGAGTTACAAAATAGAACAATTAAGTTGTTTTTAGAAAGTTTAAGCAATGGTTGTTTTTTATGTCTAGGGTCTAAGGAAACGGTTAAATATTCGGAATGGGCTGATCATTTTGATCCCTTTGTAGAGAACCATAATATTTACCGGAGAAAGCTTAATTCATAGGATGATAAAGGATAAAAACCTGATTAGCACTATTTCAATGATTTATAGCGATCATCATGATTGAAAAACGATTAGGGATAGGCAGATAGTATAAAATTTTGATAATTAGTAAGGGAATTGAAATGATTAATAAAGATAAAGCAACTATATTATTAGTAGATGATAGACCAGATAATCTTTTTGTTTTACAAAGTCTTTTGGACAATCTTGACTGCAGGATTGTTAAAGCAACCTCAGGTAATGAAGCATTAAGTATTATGCTTGACCAAGAAATCGCTCTAGTCCTACTTGACGTACAAATGCCGGAAATGGATGGATTTGAAGTGGCTGAGCTGATGAGGGGGAGTGAGAAAACCCGGTATATACCGATCATTTTTGTTACGGCTATCAGTAAGGAGCAGAAATGCATATTCAAAGGTTATGAGGTAGGTGCTGTAGATTATCTCTTTAAGCCAATTGAACCAGTAATTTTACAGAGTAAAGTTCGAGTTTTTCTTGAATTATATAATCAAAAATTATTAATTCAAGGACAAGCAGAACTTCTTGAAATTAAGATTAAAGAACTTATGGAAATGCAGGAGGATAATAGAAGATTAGAAAGTTTATCTATTTGTGATGGTCTCACAGGAATATCCAATAGAAGATGTTTTGATGATTATATGGAAAGATCCTGGAAAAATTCAATCCGAACAGGTAAACCAATATCCCTAATCATGGCAGATATCGATTGTTTTAAAGCTTATAATGATAATTATGGACATCTTCAAGGAGACGATTGTCTTGTGAAAGTGGCAAGAGCTATTTCGTCCAGCATAAAAAGGCCAATTGATTTCGCAGCAAGGTATGGTGGGGAAGAGTTTGCAATAATATTACCGGATACAGAGATTGAAGGAGGTTTGGTAGTGGCAGAGAATATTCGAAGATGTATTGATGAATTATCACTGGCACATGAGTTTTCTCCAGTTGGTGACCATATTACCTTAAGTCTGGGGGTTGCTACGTTTCGACCAAAACAATCAGATCAGATAGGCACATTTATCAATAAAGCTGATATAGCTTTATACAACTCAAAACAAGGTGGTCGAAATAAGATTACGTATTTTGAAGAAGAGTTAAATCTTGCTATGTGATATAGCTAATGAGAAAGGAGAACAAAAGATGTTTCATTGGCAAGCAGAGTTTGAATTAGGTATAACATCAATTGATAATCAACATAAGAAGCTTATAGAGATTGGCAATCGAATTAATGAATTGTTAGAATATCAGGATGATGAGGATGATTATAATCAGATTTTAGAAGTGTTAGAGGAATTAAAAAGTTATACAGATTATCACTTTAAGACAGAAGAAGAACTATTCTTAAAATATAATTACCCTGAATTTCATCTACATAAAAAAGAGCATGATAATTTTATCAGATATATTGATTCCATTGATGTAGACTCGTATGAAGAGGATAAAACTTTATTTATTCGTGATTTGCTACAGAAGATCATCAATTGGATATTTCATCACATCATCACATCGGATTATATGTATAAGGATTATCTGGTAAGGCTTGGGGCGAAATAGGATATCTAGAGGAACAGTAAAATAAGTGATTTAGAGAAGAGATATATACTCCATAAATAAATATTCTATCTTATGTTTGAGATATCAGCAAGAGCAGGTTCGTATGGCAGCCTGCTCTTGTATTATGTGCATTTTATAGTTATCGACTCGACAGAAGCTATTAACTGCTCTAAGAACGGGATGGTATCCTCTTCGGGGTAGGTGTAGTTTGGCAACAACTCATGTTTAATAAAATCATCAAAGATCTTCAGAAATGGCTCGGCAGTTATAATTCCTTCATCCAGGTCCTCATGATATCCGGAGCAGGAATCAAACAGATAAACCACTTGATTTTCATAGTAGATGTATTCTATATTACTCATTTTGTAATCATCTTTTAATAGATAAAGCTTAACATAGGGATTACTCCTTAATTGAGTCAACATAAAGTTTAAGGTTATTTTTACTTCTTCTGTTGTAAAATCTCGAAACTGATAAAATTGATCCGACAGGGTATGGGTTTTAACGAAGTCCAAGAGTCCACGTTTTGTAAACATATGGACTTTTAGCTTTTGAACGTTAAAATACAGTTCCAATCGATCTGAAAATATTTGAATTAATTGCTTTATTTTCGGATGATCTTCGGTTAGGCCTAAATAGTCGGAATCCTTTAACATCTCATGCAAGATATCAAAAGGTATCATTTGATAACACATATTTTGTTTAATTACATATTGAGGAGAGGATCGTTCCAATTGTAACAGAAACTCACAGAGATCGATCAATTTATCCATTGGATCATTGTTGTGATAAGTTCTTCGTATACACTGATATTTTTCTTTCTCAAGCTGAAAATATTTCAAGTAAAACTGATATAACGCATCTCCTGAACTGTTATAAAGTAAATGATAATTTGCGTTATGATTAAACATAATGAGATCATCATGATGAAGGCCTTCTTTGTTCACTTTATGTATTACAATGGCGTTAGAAAGGACGGAAGAGGGTGAATTCCACTCCATGGAATTCTCATAGGTATAATAAGCATTGTAATATTTATAATTTACCAGTTTGTAGATTGCGGAAAACATCCTTGCATTTACAGCTGGATTTTGATTTACATGGAGAATATGATCAATGGAGATGGATGGGAAGGAAGCCGTTTGAATAAAATTTACAATTGCATCGGTGAATTCAGGGATGGTAGCATCAAATATTAAGATATGTATTTGTCCACATTGCTTATACTGGTCTAATAGTTGAAATAAAGTCCGTGGGATATCAGGATTAACATCGCTATTGTACGGTAGGAAATAGGCATCTGTCATCAGATTACACTTACATAGATTTATTAATAACCTTCTTGAGTAGATAGTTTCTTTCCCATATCTGTTTACTTCAATGGATTGATTCATTGATGCTATCTCGTCTACGGTTAGTATAAGTTGTCGATTTTGAAGCAGCTTATCCTTATAGTTTTCAATAAGATCGATACTGCTTTCGTCCTTAAGAAGCCTCTGTATGGAATTTCTGCTTTTCACATCAATGATAGAAGCGAATTCTTTGATAGACATAGTTCTCTTTTGTAACAAGGAATTTAAGAATTCGCCAAAGGTCTGAATATCGGAATACATACGATCACTATCCTTTCTGATTTCACTTGATTTCAATTTCATGTCCACTTGTCCTATAAATTTACTAGAAAGTGTAAATAATGCCTAAATTATACCATATTTCTGTTATTTCGACAAGACACACTTTTTCTGTGTCACAGCTGGAATTTTTAAATTGATTTCAAAAATGCATATGGTAAAATATTCTTGTTTTATACATAATCCATTACTTTTAAGAAGATAGAGGGCGGAGTAACATTTTTTCGCCCTTTTCATGTATACCACGAAATAGAGAGGAATTCATAGGATGTTCAAAAGAAAAGTTTGGATGGTAGTGTCTATTACAATAATTTCAATCGCCTTAACTGCTTCCATCAGCATTACAGGAAACGATCAAGTAAAATCTGCTGCTAAGCTGTTAACATTAGGTGATAAATATCTGTCAGAAATGAATTATGAAGAAGCGGTTGATACATATAAAAGAGTCACAGAAATAGATCCACTGAGTATTTCAGTATATCTGAAAATAGTGGATGGTTATATGGGTTTACAACAGGTTGATCAAGCAATCGAGGTTTTACAAGACGGGATTCATAAGATTGAATTAATACAGGAAGAAACGAATATCTTAATCGAATACAGTGAATATTTATACATTAAAATCTCGGATCTCTATGTGCAATCAGGAGATCGTAAGAAAGCATTTCATTTTTTGAGAAGAGGATATGTACTAACTAGATCACGATTGCTTAAGGTATATCTAAGAGATTATTATCCCATCGTCAACGTTTTTCTACCGTCAGGTGAATATGAAGGTGAGCAGGAAATTATGATGAGTAGTAAGGGAAATAAAATTTATTATACGATTGATAAAACAACCCCAACGAAAGAATCTGCACTCTATCAAGGATCGATCATCATTGGAGAAGGAGAAACTACGCTGTCAGTAGTTGCTGAGAATGAATTCGGGGAATTAGGAGAAGTACAACTGTTTCATTATATTATTCATTAGGTGCCTGACCCTGTTAACAAATTATGAACAAAAGCAGCGTATAACGGTATGAAGAAGTAATGCAAAGAAAGCAGCAGTGAATGAACCGTAAGGTTGATTTACTACTGCTTTTTTATATGAAAATCGTATAATTACAACAGCTTTGTCGAGAATTATTAGTAGGGGATATAGACTATTATTAATGTAAAATATTTTATCAGATCATTAAAGTCAAGTATTTAAGTTCGTGCATTGGAATTGGGTGATTAGAACCAGATAGGAATGAATATTATTCTTCAACAGCTCCTAAAAAGTAAAGAGCTCGTTCTTCATCGGTAAAAGCTCGGTTCTTTCGTAAGTTCTCACCTCTTTAAGGGAGTAAAGATACAAAGTATCGTTAGTAAAACGAAGAAGCATGTTATTACCATCACCACTGATACTTACTTCCAGAAGATTATAATCAAAGGATTTGGAATAAATAATCTCACCAGTATTCCCATCATATACGCTAAGAAGATTGTTCGTTGTTGAATATGCAACAAGGAAGCGTCCATCTCTACTTTGAATTACAGTATCGATTGGTTGTTTTGCAGTGTCGATCACTTTTACTATGTTATTTTGCTCAATATCTGAGAAAATGATTTTGTATTTTGAACGCATCATGTAGGTTTGGCACCGAATACATCTTATCTTTTTCTATATCATATACCACGATACGTTCTTCGCTGCGAAGCAAGAAACGGTTCCCATCGAGACTGATCTGGCTGTCAAGGATTTGATCGTAGTTCCAGTTGATCTGATATGCGTCATCATTGATGGTGTAATAAGGGATATCACCTTGATCAGATGAAGTAATTAAAACAGCATCATTTTCTCGTAGGGTGCTTCTTTCAAGATCAACCAGATAATCTAATTTGGATAATACTTCTCCGGTTTTTGTATCATATCGAAGGACATTACCGAACCGATCATTCGAGTAAATAGTATCACCAGCATTGTCTGCAAAATAAGCCTGCGACCATAGTTCACCTTGGAAATAACTCACCTGCTCCGGTTTTTTCATATCTACGATAGATACCGAATTGTCACTCTGGATAAATGCCATCTTATCTTTTGATAGGAAACTAGCTTCATGGGTTGTGGATCCAGGAATCTTCGTCAACATTCCCACATAACCCTGAGTAGCAGTTTCATACATAACGATGGGGGAATCTGATGCATTATAGTAAATAAAGTATTTTGAATCCGGTGAAAATACAACATGGGAGTAATCCTTTAATACTTCACTCATATCAGTCCCAACCTGATACCCAGAGCTTAGGTGATCAAGATCTATGACATAGGAGACGGGGAGTCCATCTTCGGATATTGCCACATATTTTCCATCTGGACTGACTGTGATGGATCCAATGCTAACATTCTTTAAAACAGCACTCTTTTCTTCGCCGGTTAACAGGGATACAAGATGGAGAGTGATCGGATGTGTAATATCAGAATAATCAGCATACAGTAGCTGCTCTTTATTATTAATCAAGATACTATAATAGGCATCCGTTATAAAGTCCGTTTTTCCTTCATGATAATGATATATTCCTGTGTCTGTATAATATAAGAGACTGTTGTCGGAAAGAAAGTGGACACTTCGTAACTTGTTTGCTGTAATACTTCCTTGGAGTTTGCCCGTGGAGATGGATATTACCCTTATCATTGAGTTACCTTCATCATAGAGTGCTAATAGAGAGCCATTGTCATTTATGTCACCGGCAAGATCATAATTTGTGTTATTGAGCCGGATAAACTCGTTTGTGCAATTCTTTAAGGTGGTTACGGTAGTATCTTTTAAATTAAGCAACTCCGGAAAACCTGCTTCGTTCACTACGATAGCATAATCTCCATATGAAGAAAGTAGAAGATTGCGGGTTTGTGAGGCTGTGTATACCACTTCGATGTTCTTGGTATTCTTACGGATCAGAGTTACGATCGAATTTGCATCTTGGGAATAGTAATTCTCCTGATCATAATAACGCTGATGCAAAAGAATGGAATTTGGTCTATCGTAACTGGCTACGGTATTCGTATCATTTTTCAGATCGATGGTTAGCTGATCCAAAAGAGCACCGGTTTCTGTATTCCATAACCGTACTTGATCGGAGGATATGGTATAAAGACGACTTTGCGTTAAGCCGGTACAGGTTTCAATCATATCGTTATGATGCAGTACAGTATTGTAAATGAACCCTTTCCTGTTATCACCCAAGGTGAAATCAAAGGTATAAATTGCATTACGAAGAGCATCCTCGGCGGTTTTTTCATAGGGGCGTTCCGGATCATCTAAATTCTTTGGTAACCCTTCTAAGGCTAGCATCATAGCAGCCATACGATCCCCTTTTTCAGCCTGTTCTATAGAGATAGAGGCTAAGTATTGCGATTGGGAGCTTAGGGCTTTGTTCTTTTCCTTAGTTGCTAGTTCTAGATTTTCCTCTGCTTGCTTTTGGTTAGCAATTGCATTTTGCTCCTGTCGCTTTGCCTCGTCGGCATTCTGTATAGCTAAAACTTTCTGCTCCTCGGCTAAATTTAAATTCTCCAGAGCCAACTGTTCCTGATGTTTGGCCTCTGCTGCATTTTGCTCCGCCAGAGTCTTCTGCTCGTTGGCAAGAGCCAGATTATCAATTGCCTTTTGCTCGTTAACTTCAGCGATGGTGGTCTGCTGATTAGCAATATTTTTCTGCTTTGTAGTTTCTTCGATTTGTTCCTGCAACTCTTCGTTCTTTTTCTCCAAAGCAGTATTGATTTCCTCAATTTTATTCTTATTTTCATTCAGCTCGTTATTGGTTTGCTCTAATTCCTGTTGCTTTTCTAAGATCTGTCGGGATTGTGCCTGCAACAGCCGCGCGTTCGTGAAGACATAGATACTAAACATTAGAAGAAGGGAAATGATCGTTGCCGCGGACAGTACAAAATTACGAATAAATCTTCGTTGATGCCGTTGATATAGGTCATCATAACTACAGCCAAGAATGGGAGCAGCGATCCGTAAGAACTCTGTATTTAATTTCTTCTTTGCTTCCTTTGTTGAGTGGGATACGATATTGGCTGCCAGAGGTTCTATTTCTACTGTCTTCTCAATGGTTTCTCCATCCTCTAAAGTCAGGACTTTGGTCTCATAACAAAGTGATTTTGGGAAAACCTCCCTGGGATTACCACTGACTAGTAGAGTCAGGATATTATTACAATTTCCGCTATGTAACTGTTTAAAGTAATCAATTTCTTCCATACACCACTGGGATTTCGATGTCTCTTCGGAGCAAATAACGATGAGATAAGCAGACTGCTCCAAGGCCTTCTGGATATCCGCGCCGAGATCACCACTGGTGGGAAGCTCGCTCTCATCACGAAAGATACGATCGATCTTAGATTTATTGGCATAGGAGTTACTCTTAGGTGGCCGGTAATTCTCCAGCAGCCGCTGCAGCTTGATTGCGATTGCCTTATCATGGGGAGTATGCCGATAACTGATGAAGGCATCATAACTATTTTGACTCATGGTATCACCTCATGTAATCTTGGTGCCTGACCCCGTGAACAAATTGTGAACAGTTTGAATAATACAAAAAATTGTTTAAAGGGAATTTAGGCATTATTAACAGATTATACCATATCTTGGTGCCTGACCCTGTTAACAATTTGTGAACAAAAATAGTGTTCCTTAACGGTGCCTGACACCGTGAATAAATTATGAACAAAAAAGCATCTATATAGACTCTTATAAATGAGACAACATAGACGCTTTAGTATTATATTATGGTGATGAAACATGAATTATTGTAATAACTGCAAGATCATCTTTGAATTCTGATTTGCATTAGAAAGTACGGAATTAGCCATGTCATTAAGGATCTTTGACTTTGAGTATTGTACCATTTCCTTGGACATATCAGTATCCCTTAGCTTACTTTCTGCTGATTGTGTGTTTTCAGATACGTTATCAACTAATTGTAGAGCGTATTCCAGACGGTTTTGATATGCACCTAGTTTGGAACGTTCATTGGAAATTGTTTGAATGGCTTTATTTACAATCGATATCGCTTGTCCGGAACTATTGTTGTTCGATAAATCAATTCCATTCAGATTTAGTTTGTTTGCACTCAGCTTGCCAAATGATAAATCGATTTTGTCATCGGAGTTTGTGCCGGCTTGGATATGCCAGGGAGTTTCGGGTTCAGGTTTGACGCCAAAGCTGGGAACATCCGCTGTATTTCCCATTCCCATTGTATTCACACCAAAACTGTCAATGTTCAGGGAAGCACCTTGAGAACGAATGGAGAAGCTTGATGCGCTAAATTGATCTTTAAATTGAGCAACAAGGTTATCTACATATGTATTGAGGGCAGTCTGTTCAGCAGGAGTTGATGGAGTACTCTGCGCAGGACGTGCTGCATCCGTTTGATTATCTAACTTTGTAAAATTAATTCCGATGGATCCCTTTGACGAATTGTAAAATGTTAATCCTATGGATGGAGCGCTTCCATTCTTAAAAAAGTTTAATAAATTATTTGAAGAAGCCGGTGTAATTTCATAATCGATCCCAGAACAGCTAATTTTAAAATCATTCATCGAGTTAGCGTAGACGGAGGTACTACCAGAAAAATCAAGATTAAAATCATCTCGCTGGGTAGTATAGTTAATGGAAGTAAAGGATACGGCAGCATTATCGAAAACTTTTGTTGCAGGATTTGAAGATAATGCGATGGTACTTTCAACCGGTGCATTCGCTGAAACGGGTATGGTGATGTTATTAAGTCCTTTAATCACAGCATCTATGGATGCTTCAGCCTGTATTTGGAACTGAAAACCGATTCCGGTATCAGGACACTGAAAGGTTACTGTGGTATCTGCACCAAGGCCCTGCCCTGAATCAAAATCAAGTCCTTGATTGGCTGAGTTATAAAAAGGTGGAGCAAAATCCAAAGAACTCCAAGGAACGGTTGTATTATTATTAATGCGAATCCCCGAGGTATCGGCATTGATTTTAAGATCCAGCGATTTATTGGCATCATTGATTGGAACACTGGTTTGCAATCGTGTGAGATTATAAACTGCTTTCGTTTGTGCAAAGCCATCCAGTTTACTTTCCCATCCTTTGATCTCCTGATTACCTTTATTTAATTTCTTTATTATATCTTCTTTATCATCATCTTCATCAGCAGCAAACTCTATGATAGAACCGAAATGCTCAAAGGAGTAAAGTCCGTTTTTCAAGTGATTAAAATCTATGGTATTCCCATCCTCATCTTTTACTTCACTCCAGGAATGAGCCACATCATCAATGGTAATACCTGCAGCGTTTGCCTCCAGATCATAGTGCTTAGAAATACTAGGGAGAACATCTCCTTTTGACATGGGGAATTCAAGTTTTTGACCTCCTACAGTATTTAGAAAGTAACTCTCCGATAATATTTCTGTATCAGCAAGGGAGTGGTTTCCGTCGGAGGTTTTAATCTGATCCCAGGAATAGCGAACATCCTGATAAATAATTCCGGCATAAGATCCATCATTTGCTTTATAGATACTGATATCATCCGGGAAATTACCGACAGTCAGAGTATTATCAAAGAAAATCTCAGTATCTTGCGTGATACGGTTGATTTCTTTCCGTAATCCTTTATACTCTGATTCTATTTGTTCCCGGTCGGTATCAGAGTAAGTATCATTGGCAGCAGTTACGAATAATTCATTCATTCGATGTAATACGGCATGGACTTCGTGTAAAGCACCATCTGCAGTTTGAACGGCTGAGAGGCCATTCTGTATATTATCAGCAGCTTGATCCAATCCTCTAATCTGACTTCGCATCTTTTCTGAAATGGTTAAACTCGCAGCATCGTCCGAGGCACGATTAATCCGATAACCGGAGGATAAGCGTTCACTAGATTTTGCTTTACTGGAATTATTAATCTTTAGCTGCCTGCTGGTATATGAACTTAAGAGATTGTGTTGTATGATCATAATGCTCCCACGCCTGTTTCTCAAATAATTATGTAAGGATGATTCAGAATACCATTGGTTTCATATGATTAAGGACATTCTTACATTTCGAGTCAGGCTTTTTCATTCAATTTTTCACTTGTATATTTAAAATTTCCTTTATTAGTAATTATCGGAATATAGGGATCAAAAGTTTATAGGAATTTGAACAATAAAATCAACTTGTAAACATACATTTTTTTGTTATAATGGTTTATAATCATATATATGGAACAAATTAAACGAAATAATTTACTTCAGGAGGCCTTTTATGAAAGGAATAATTCTAGCAGGTGGTTCTGGTACAAGGCTTTATCCGCTAACAATGGTAACATCCAAGCAATTATTACCGGTGTATGATAAACCTATGATATATTATCCTTTATCTACATTGATGTTAGCTGGTATTAAGGAAATATTGATTATCTCTACACCCCACGACCTGCCAAATTTTAAAAGGTTATTAGGTGATGGATCGAATTATGGAGTTCAGTTAAGTTATGCTGAGCAACCTTCACCCGATGGCTTAGCACAAGCCTTTTTAATTGGTGAAAAATTTATTGATGGTGACTCATGTGCTATGGTGTTGGGTGACAATATATTTTATGGAAATGGTTTAACTGCACATCTTAAGAAAGCAGTATCCAAAGGTCAGGGTGCAACAGTATTTGGTTATTATGTAGATGATCCAGAACGGTTTGGGATTGTAGAATTTGATAAAGAGGGTAAGGCTATTTCAATTGAAGAAAAGCCTAAGAATCCTAAATCAAATTATTGTGTTACGGGACTATATTTTTATGATAATAGAGTTTGTGAGTTGGCTAAGAAAGTAAAACCTTCCGCCAGGGGTGAATTGGAGATTACGGACCTAAATCGTATGTATCTGGAAGAAGGAACATTGAATGTCGTTACGTTAGGTCGTGGATATGCATGGTTAGATACTGGAACGATTGATGCACTCAGCGATGCGACAGAGTTTATTAAAGTATTGGAAAAGAGACAGGGGATTAAGATAGCTGCTGTGGAAGAAATAGCGTTTAAAAATGGATGGATCAATAAGGACAAGCTGTTAAAATCAGCAGAATTATACGGAAAATCTTCTTATGGTCTTCATTTAAAGCAGGTGGCAGAAGGAAAAATTCTTTATTAAAATTAAGTTACCAGAGGTAAAGTAAATGAATGTGATAGAAACAGAGATTCCCGATTTATATATTATTGAGCCAAAGGTTTTTGGAGATCAAAGAGGATGGTTTTTTGAAAGCTGGTCAGAGAGAAAAATGGAAGAAGCAGGCTTGTATTATCATTTTGTTCAAGATAATCATTCTTTTTCTGCAGCCAAAGGGACTCTCAGGGGACTGCATTTTCAAAAAGGCGAAGCGGCACAAGCAAAACTCGTTCGATGTTCAAGAGGTGCTGTCCTTGATGTGGCGGTGGATATGAGAAAAGGTTCTCCCACTTATAAAAAATGGATTTCAGTCGAATTATCGGCAGATAACTTCCGCCAATTATTAATTCCCAGAGGCTTTTTACATGGTTTTCTAACCTTAACAGATGATGTTGAATTTTTATATAAAGGTGATAACTTTTATAATGCAAAGGAGGATCGCAGTATTCTTTGGAACGATCCTGAGCTTGGGGTTGACTGGGGTATCACAAATCCTAATCTTTCTGAAAAAGATGCAAATGCACCGTTGCTTTGTGGCAGTGATATTGATTTTGTTTATCATAAATTATAGATGAGGTAGTCAGATGAAAATTATTGTAACCGGTGGCGCTGGTTTTATCGGCGGTAACTTTATACATTACATGGTCGAAAAATATCCGAATGATCAAATTATTTGTCTTGATAAATTAACATATGCAGGTAATATGGAGACCTTAGAACCTGTCATGAAGAAAGAGAATTTTGAGTTTATAAAGGGAGATATTGCAGATCGTGATTTTATTTATCAATTATTTGAGGAGAAAAAGCCGGACATTATCGTTAACTTTGCCGCCGAAAGCCATGTAGATCGTTCTATTTCAGATCCAGGTATCTTTCTTCAGACCAATATCCTAGGAACAGGAGTGCTGCTCGATGCTTGCCGTACCTATGGTATTAAACGGTATCATCAGGTATCGACGGATGAGGTATACGGAGACTTGCCGCTCGATAGAACTGATTTGTTCTTTACGGAAGAAACTCCAATCCATACTTCCAGTCCATATTCCGCTTCAAAAGCATCTGCAGATCTTTTGGTACAGGCATATTATCGTACCTTTAAGGTTCCGGTAACAATATCCAGATGCTCCAATAATTATGGGCCGTATCATTTTCCGGAGAAATTAATTCCTCTAATGATTGCCAATGCTTTGAATGATAAACCTTTGCCTGTTTACGGAAAAGGTGAGAACGTGAGAGATTGGCTCTATGTGGAAGATCATTGCATTGCGATTGATTTGATCATTCATAAGGGAATGGTTGGTGAAGTCTATAATATAGGCGGTCATAATGAACGTACAAATTTAGAGGTAGTAAAAACAATTGTCCATGAACTTGGTAAAAATGATGATTTAATACATTATGTAACAGATCGTCCTGGTCATGATATGAGATATGCAATTGACCCTACAAAGATTAAAAATGATCTCGGCTGGGAACCTAC
>JAQZBN010000143.1 GCA_029238935.1 Herbinix sp. | reverse complement strand
TGATCCCATGCAATTGATCTTAGATAGATTGAATTTACCATACCTATCTGCATCGACAGTCTATCCGATATAAATAGCAGATACACCATCCACACAGACCACCCATGATCCGGAAGTTTTCCTGATACAATACCCCATACTAAGAAACCATAAACTATGTATACACCAATAAAGGTGAGTGCATCTAAATACATCATACGCTTGATACCATACTTATCCATCCATCTTCCAAGCTTACTTAAAAAGAATATAGAGATAAAGGTAACCGCGATCGTTAATAAAGCAAGTGTATCCGCTTTTTTTAATAACAGATCGACAATAATCCAAGTACCATATACGTATGCAATCTGTTTCTGAACTCCTTTTAATATAGTAAGGAAATAATAATAACGGTACTGCTTTCTAAGAACCAACCTTGTTCTGCGTGGTGCTGACTTTTTTGGTTTAATTCTTCGAATCATTATCCCTGCCATAATTACAGCTCCTAGAAAAGCTCCTGCGGCTACAATAAAAATCCACTTAATCGAAGTATTAAAGCTAAAGAAACCGGTTCGAAACCCAAAGAATACTAACAATGCAGCAATTAAGCTGAATACCGCCCGAATACTGGAATACTGACCCATACGTCTCCCTATCTGATCCGGCTCAGCAAGAGACATGCCGATTGCGTCCTGAAGCGGCATAAAAAGGTGCATACCCATCGAGTTGATAAAAAGAAATATCAGCATTACACCAAAAGCCGGTGTGAATAGTCCAAGCATGGTCACTCCTATCACAGCTAATATCTGTGCAATAAATGTTACTCTCAAATCCCCTAGAAAGCCTAAAGTACCAATTACAATTGCACACAATAATCCTGGTAGCTCACGGGGGAATTCTATAAATCCTCGCTGAAATGCTGTTACTTGATATACTTCTTTGAAATAGTTCGAATAAACCCCATCACTTAAACCGTTAGCCAGTGCCACCGCAGAAATTAATATAAAAAACATTAAAATTTCAGGTCGTACTCGTAAGATTTTACCTTTCATAATCAAAACCCTCTCCATCTTCTGAAAAATGTTGCAATATGCAATTATAATCTATTTCTGGAGCATATAATAACAGCGATGCATCCCGCTAAGTTTATAACTGCCATTTAAACAATACAACTTTCATTATAACACAGCTTATCAATTGCCATAAGATACTTTCGTAAAAAGCAGGAACACATTTTATTCCAACCGGCTACTCAATCGTCTTATCTGGATATTAAATAATTTCTGAATCGTTGTCACCACTCAATTGGGTAACACTCAATTTGACACCACTCAACTGATTTGCTTGATGATGGGCATCCAATCTTCTCATTTCGATGAAAATAAAAATTCCGGTTACTACGGAGGAAATAAGATCAGATAAAGGGCCCGCCGATATGACACCGTTGAGTCCATAGAACTTAGGTAATATAATCAACGCAGGGATTAATATCAAAACCTGTCTTGAAAGGCCGAGTAAGGCAGAATGCTTTGGTTTTCCAATTGCTTGGAAGTAATTTGATGAAACAATCTGAAATCCTATGATCGGTAAGAAAATCAAAAACCTCTTAATTGCAAAAACACCAAAGGAAATAAGCTCCGTATCTTCATTATTAAATAGGTAAACCAGTTGTTCCGGGAATAATCTTGTCACAATCCATCCAAGTACTACGATAACTGTCGCAAAAATAACTGCTAATTTATAAGCTTCTTTCACTCTATCATACTTCTTCGCACCATAATTATATCCAATAATAGGTTGTACCCCTTGATTGATACCAAAAATAGGCATAATCATTAATGTTATTATACTATTTACAATACCCATACCGGAGATTGCAAGGTCCCCTCCATAGATGCCTAGGTTTTTATTCATGATAAAATTGAGTACACTTGCCGCAATCTGCATAGCAAAGGGAGCAGCACCAAGTGCAAGAATATTCCCGATATAAGAAAGCTTTAATTTAAGATATTTCATCTGAATTTTTAATAAACTTTTTCCCCGCAGGAAATAAGCAAGTACCCATATAGCAGAAACCGCTTGGGAAAGGATGGTAGCAAGTGCGGCTCCTTTCATTCCCCAATGAAAAACAAAGATAAAAACAGGATCTAAAACTGTATTAATCAACGCTCCAATTAACATGGTATACATAGCAATCTTTGGATTTCCTTCGGATCGGATAAAATTGTTCATACCCATTCCAATGGACTGGAATACTCCTCCGATCAGGATAATCTGCATATAATCCTTCGCATAAGGTAATATTTGATCACTGGCACCCATTAGCTTTAGAAAAGGTTCTAGGACCGCTAACCCTATTATTGTTAAGATTAAAGAAGAAAGAATTAATAAAACTAATGCATTCCCAAAAATTCCTTCTGCTTCTTCTTTTCTATTTTGACCCAAACGTATTGATACTAATGAATTTGCACCAATTCCTATTAACATAGCAAAAGCCATCATAATTAACATGACCGGAAAAGCAATCGTGGTACCACCGATTCCTAATGCCCCAACTCCATGTCCTATATAAATCCGGTCTACTACATTATATAGTGCATTCACTAACATTCCAATTATTGCAGGGATTGAAAATTTTATGATTAACTTTGAAATTTTCAATTCTCCTAATTGTTTTGATTTGTCCATTATTTGCCTCCAAGTTCTATTATTCCATTGCTTTATAGTTATTAATAACTCGCATTAAGTAATTATGAAACAAAATTGCCTCTTCTTCCGTGAATCCATCCAGAATAACTTTTTGGCTTTCTTGCTTTATTTCCTCCAGCTCTTTTAGGCTATCTATCGCTTTCTCCGTAAGTTGGATAAGAAAAGATCTTTTGTCATCAGGATTGTGTAGTCTTACTATCCACTCCTGCGCCTCTAATCGATCGATAATCCCGGATATGGTTGGCCTGTCACATTCTAATCCATCGGCGATACAGGCCGGTGATAATCCTAAATCAGTAGAGTTTTCTTGATGATTATAAATCTCTTTTATAACGGTAAATTGTCCCGGTGTAATTCCATATATATTTAACTTATTGGAATAATAGTTTTTAGACGCCATCGCTGCTTTATGCAATATATATCCTATATCTTTATCCTTTAACATATTTTCACCTCAAAAGTAGTTAGTATACTAATCAAGTCACTTAATTAGTATACTAACTACTTATAGGAAAGTCAATATTTATTTAATAAAACAATTCAGCAATCCACTATTCCCCTTTTACGGTTCCCATTCACTTTTCGTGAGTTTGTAATAGTAATATTCCTGTTCATCAATTGTCATCTTCCCCATTAACTGAAATCCACATTTTTCAATCACTCTATTGGAATTAAGTTTACCTTAGGACTTATATACTTGTCTTACAACATCTTCAATTTTTGTTTCTTCAACACTTAAATCTTTTATCTGGTAACTAAGTGATAGATCAGCAATAAGTTTAGCTGCAGAGACTTTACTCTTTTCGAACCGCAGCCATACCCTTGCATTTTCCTTCTTTATCACTTCTGCATCAGGGTGTGATATTTCGTCAGGAACGTTATAAAAATCAACGATCAGATACCGATAAGGTGCAATTTTCTCAATAAGCATATCAGGCGAGCCATCCTCTATTATTCTGCCGTGATTGATGATCATGATTCGGTTGCACAACTGCTCAACGTCGTCAAGGTCATGTGTTGTCAAGATAACTGTTGTCCCATAATTACAGTTGATTTCCTTAATAAACTCACGAATAGCGTATTTTGCTTCAACATCCAAACCAATCGTTGGTTCATCCAGAAAAAGAATCTCCGGTGAATGAAGCATGGATGCAACAAGATCTCCACGCATCCGTTGACCTAAGGAAAGTTGCCTAACAGGCTTATCAATTATTTCATTTATGTTCAAAACCTCATCCATATGTTTTAAGTTTGCTTGATACAACTTATCATTAATTCTATATATCCTTTTTAATAATTCAAAAGATTCACCCAGTCTTAAATCCCAATAAAGTTGTGTTCTTTGGCCAAAAACCACGCCTAGTTTTGATACAACTTCTTTTCGATCCTTTGAAGGGGATAATCCATCTATGATAACCGAACCCGACGTAGGTTGTAAAATACCGCACATGATCTTTACTGTGGTGCTTTTTCC
>JAQZBN010000074.1 GCA_029238935.1 Herbinix sp. | reverse complement strand
ATCAGACACCTGCTTTGAGCCTGTTGCCACTTGTTCCGATGCCTGGCTGATGTTCATCATGATTTCATTCAAATTATCAGTCATTTTAGAAAATGCTCCCGCAAGCATACCAATTTCATCTTTCGTATTAACTTCAATCTGAGTATTCAGATCTCCATCTGCAATTTTATTTGCTTCCAATACGAGCTTATTAACCGGCTTACTTATATTTCGAGAGATAAAGATACCTAGAAGCACTGCAAATAAGATCCCTACTGCTATTACAATCACCATCATATAAATCGTGGTTACTGTATTTTTTGAGTATTCTTCCGAAAGATTTCTTCCAGTTTCCACATTATATTGAATAATTTTTTCAATCGTTTGTTCAACTTCCGAGGCAATCTTAGATCCATCACCGCTCATTAAGCCCATTGCCTTATCATTCTCTCCGACTAATGCATATTCTATAAATCCATCCTTGAGTGGATTATATTTTTCGAATAATGTTAATAATTCTTCATAGATTAGCCGATCTTCTTCTGTAATAATAGCATCCTCATAAGCAATTACATTTTCATTGATTGTAGTATCTACTGTTCTAATTTGCTTCACTATATTTTCGTCTGACTTCGAATCTGTCTGTATGATTAAATCTTTGAGCAATCCTCTTCTCATCTGATAACCTTCGCTGACTTTGGTTAAATAACCTAGTGATACTCCATAACTTTCATATAATTCTCCATAAGCTTTGTCAATTCTGTTGATCTGTGTTATGCCTATGGTACCTACGATACCTGAAATTAACGCTACAATGATAAATGATATTATTAACTTTCTATTTATTTTCATATTGTAAAACCATCTCATGGTTATCCCTCCACGTATTTTAGTTTTCCTGGTTATAAAACCAAGTTACTTATCCGCACTCTCTTCTGATGTTGCGGAATTTGTTTGTACTACATCCGATACCTGAAGAATTCCTTGGCTAACCTGTGCTATCCCATTGGATTGTTCATTGGAAGAAATAGCGATATTACTTACTAGACCGGCTACTCGTGTGACATCATCTACAATATTATTTAGTGCAATGGCAGTATCGTGAGCGATTTTTGTACCGCCTTCTACCTTTTTCATAGATCCTTCAATTAATCCAGTGGTTTCTTTTGCTGCATTCGCAGATCTTGATGCTAGATTTCTAACTTCCTCAGCGACTACAGCAAATCCCTTCCCCTGTTGACCTGCTCTTGCAGCTTCTACAGCAGCATTTAATGCTAGAATATTAGTCTGAAATGCTATTTCATCGATTACTTTAATAATTCTAGAAATATTTGTGGATGATACATTAATTTCTTCCATTGCTTTCAACATATCACTCATTTGCTCATTACCGATTGCTGCATTATTCTTAGCAGCCTCTGCTAATTCACTTGCTTTGGTGGCATTCTGGGCATTTTCTTTTGTTTGTGATGAGATATCTTCCATCGAAGCGGTCAACTGTTCAATTGAACTAGCTTGTTCGGTAGTACCCTGAGATAAAGCAATACTAGAATCAGATACCTGCTGTGCCCCGGAGAAAACTTGCTGTGTAGCTTCACTGATATTACTCAGTGCCTCATTCATATTATGAAGCATCAATTTAAATGCCTTGGATAATTGTCCAATTTCATCTTTTGTATCCACATAGATTTCCTGAGTCAAATCTCCTTCCGCAATTTTATTTGCAGCATATACCAATCTGGATAGAGGTTTACTGATTATAGCTGCAATAATCAGACCAAATAGGATAGCAATCCCCATACTAATAGAAATAATAATTATCATTACTATAGAATTGCTTTGAAAATCATCTTTATTTGTATTATATGTATTGTCTGCAAAATCTGTATTGATTTTCACTAACGTTTTAATACCTTCATCTACCTTATTCTTAGCGGCATCAACTTCTGTTAATTTAATCTGTGCTTCTTCGTATTTTCCCTGCTTAACAAGTTCAATTGTTTCATCTCTTATCAAACGATACGCTGCATTGTTGCTTTTTAAAGTGTCATAAGTATTTTTCTCGTCTTCTGTATCCAATGAATTTTCAATGCGTGCATAAGCTTCATTATTTTCGGCTGCAAAGGAGGATATTTTATCAATTCGTTCCTGAAGTAAAGAAGTATCTCTGTCATATACAATCATTAATACATAGGATCTTGCAGATAAAGCATTTTTTTGTATTGTAGCAATATCTTGTAAAGGTAATAGGTTGGATAAATACATCTCTTCCGATCTTTTATTCAACGTATTCATATTAATGATTCCTAGTGTACCGACAAGTCCAGTAAATAACGAGATAATAATAAAGCATATCATTAGCTTTATCTTAATTTTCAACTTCTTAAATTTCATCATTCTTTTACTCCTTAACCTTAGTAAATTAAATATAATTATTAAATTTCTTCCTTTGTGGCTTTCCGTTTAAAGACTGGATAATTGCTCCGCATCATCATCATTCAATAGCTTTTCACAATCTAATAATAACTCCACTTCGTTATTTACCTTACCTACCCCCTTAATATAACGATTTCCGCTCCTATATATTTCGGGCGGTGCTACAATTTCTGTATCAGG
This sequence comes from Herbinix sp., assembly GCA_029238935.1. Classification (GTDB taxonomy): domain Bacteria; phylum Bacillota; class Clostridia; order Lachnospirales; family Lachnospiraceae; genus Mobilitalea. The sequence continues at coordinate 11,464 of JAQZBN010000074.1, read as the reverse complement.
TATGGAATGAACATCAGCTACACTGTCTACAATTAATCCCATGTTCATATCCTTTACATCAATAACGACGATACACGTTCTATCATTATAATCTTTAAATGACTTTTTAAATCGCAGCCTGACATCCATCACAGGAATAATCTTGCCCCTTAAATTGATAATCCCTCTAATATAGTCTGGAAGCTCCGGAACTACAGTAAATGGCTGTATTCCAATAATCTCAGTTACATACTTAATTTCAATACCATAGGATTCATTACCGAGTAGAAACGTCAGATACTTATCTTTTTGCGTATCCTCCTCATCTTCTAACAACTCATTTTTTAATAAATCAGCCATATTATTTCTCCTTTTCTAAATGTGTTTCATGCTAGCCTTTTCGATATTATTGTTAATAGCTTTACACTTTTACTCTAATATTAAAGAATCCACCGATATCTATGATTAAACTAATGCTTCCATCCCCTAATAATGTACAACCTGCAAGTCCATCAATCTTCTTTCTATTTTTAATATATCCCGGTAAGGCTTTTACAACAACCTGCTGCTGACCTAACAATTCATCACAAAAGATACAGAGAGCTCTTTCATCTTGTTCGACCATAATTAGAATTCCTTCTGTAAAATCAGTTACTTCTGTTTTCACATTGTAATACTCGTGTAATCGAACAATTGGATAACACTGTCCTCTAACCATAATCATTTCATTTCCGTCCGGATCCCTTAAGATATCTTTTTCTCTGGGTCGGAAGGATTCTTTAATACTTATAATCGGAATGGTATATCGTGATTGACCTACTTTTACATTCATACCATCAATGATAGCTAAAGTTAAAGGAATCTTTAGGGTAATGCATAATCCTTGACCTTCGATACTATCTATTGAAATAGAACCTCCAATTTCCTCAATGTTCTTTAGGACCACATCCATACCTACGCCTCTTCCCGAAAACTCAGTAATATTATCCTTAGTTGAAAAGCCCGGTAAGGAAATCAACTGATAGACTTCCTTATCAGTCATTTCATTTTCTGGTTTTGCTAATAGGTTATTTTCTCTTGCTCTGGTTAATATCTTTTCTTTATTTAAGCCTTTACCATCGTCCTTTACTATAACTAGAACATCACTGCCTGCATTTTTTGCTTCCAAGGTGATTCGACCTGATTTTGGTTTCCCCATCAGGGTACGCTCCTCTGTCGTTTCTATTCCGTGATCAATGGAATTTCGAACCAGATGCATTAGTGGATCAGAGATATGTTCTATGATATTTTTATCTACTTCCGTCTCTTCACCTATCAATTTTAAATGAACGTCTTTATCCAATTTTTTATTCATATCTCGCACAATCCGGTGCATTTTATGAAATGTTGTAGCCAATGGAACCATTCGAATAGACATAACCATATCCTGTAATTCACTAGTGATTTTATGTAACTGCCTTGCAGCTTTTTGGAAATTCTCCAGTTCCAAGTCTTTAATGTCTGGATTTTCTGTTACCATTGCTTCCGCAATCACCATCTCGCCCACCAGATCCATAAGTTTGTCCAACTTAGCAACATTAACACTGATAATACTCTGATTTGTGGAATTTCCTCTTACCTCAGTGTTTTCCTTTTTATCCGCAGATTTAAATTGTGACATATTTAACAAACTTTGCTCTGATTGTTTCTTACTTTGTTCTGAAACCTGTAACTCGAATTTATCCTCATTCTCTAATTGAACTAAATCTAATTCTTTTAAAAATATTGTTTTCTGTAGAATGTGATTCATCTCATCATATGACTTCTCTGTTTTGATATACATTGTAAATCCTTTTTCGCGGATTACTTGTATACTTTCGTCATTTTCAAGAATATCATTCGGCTGATAAGTGATAGAGCTTGTTATTTCTTTGAGATTATGTAATATAGTATATGCGCGGATATTCTCCATCTCACAGCCTTCTTCAAAAAATATAGTAGCTTTGAATGCATTATTCCCATGGATCAAACCCATAATCTCATCCGCTGTGTAATAATGTTGCTGACAATCCAATTCCGCTTTCTTATGATCATTACCAGACGAATTTCCTTGCTTAATATAGGCTAGGAATTCTTTCATTGAAGTAATATGTAACGAGCTATCCCCATCCGCTTTATCCCCACTCCTGATCTTCTGAAGTTCATTCTTTATAAAGTCCACTCCTTCTAAAACAAGATCAGATAATCTAGAACAATCAACATTATGAGGCTTTTCTTCCCTTAGGTAATAAAAGATATCTTCCATGGAATGTGCTAATGTGGAAATTTCATGAAATAACATCATAGCCGCTGAACCCTTAATGGTATGCATGATTCGAAAGATTTCATTTATTGTTTCCTGATTGTAGCTGTCGGATTTTTCACTCGATATAATGGTTGTTTCTAATTGCTCTATGTTTTGTGATGTTTCAAAGAGAAACATATCTAGCATGGAATCATTTTGAAATAGATCTGACAAACTTTCGCCTCCTTTGATAGATCAATTATATATAAAAGTAAGTAAGTACTCACATTCGTCTCTATTCGACATTATATGGGTCTTTTTACCTAATTGTCAAGTTTTATTTATAACATACATTTTCTAGTTAACATGTGCTACGAAATAAATTGAATTAACTTATCATATTCTGCAATTAATTTTGATAAATCAATTTTAATCTTGGTCAAATCTTCCCGCCTTGCAGACAGTTCCATATGAAAAGCGGCTTTTCTTAATCCATCAAACTCCATTTTTGTAGCAATATTTTTAACAGTATGAACGGTATCTTCAATCTTCTTTATATCCATACGGTCTACTGCTTGAATTAATATCTGAATATATTGATATATAATGATGTTTTGATCCTGTAACGACTGATTCTCTGACGCCCCTCGTTTATGCTTTTCATTATCTTCAGGATCATTTAATGTATTGATAGATTGATTCACTTTCGAATATTTTTCAATCATCTGATAAAGTTCATTCATTAATACCGGCTTCGGTAAATAATCATCCATTCCCATTGACAATGCCTTTTCTCTATCTCCTGGGGATGCATGGGCAGTTACTGCAATTATTGGTATATTGTTAATCCAACCGTTACGATTCCGAAGTTGCTTTGTTGCTTCTATTCCATCCATCTCCGGCATCTGAATATCCATAAAAATAAGATCAAATCTTTGATCTTCCACTATTTTTAGTGCTTGTAGTCCATTATTTACGGCTATAACATAATGTCCTTGTTCCTTTAACATTTGTACAAATATGTACTGGCAGATTTTGTCATCCTCAACCAAGAGAATATGCAACGGGTTTCCTGTAGGTTCAGCTATTAATTGCAGCTTGTCTTCCATTGGTTTTATTAATTCACTAACCTTAAGTGGTAACACAAAGGTAAAACTACTTCCTTTTCCCTTTTCACTCAACGCCCAAATCCATCCACCCATAAGCTCAACTAGTTGTTTTGATATCGTAAGTCCTAAGCCTGTGCCTCCATATTTACGTGTCATTGACCCATCTACTTGTCGAAAACTTTGAAATAGCAATGACATTTCATCTTTTGCAATTCCAATTCCGGTATCTGTGACCGTAAATTTTATATGTAACAAGTCTCCTACCCGATCATGCTCCTCAATATTGAGATGAATGCTTCCTGTATGAGTAAATTTAACTGCGTTCCCTAGCAAATTGTCTAATACCTGTTTAATTCGTTTTTCATCACCGACATAGCAGGTAGGTAGTTGATCTGAGATCTGATATGTAATTTCAAGATTTTTTTCTTTTACTTGAGGAATATAAGTTTTGACGGTTTGTTCTATCAGATTTTCTAATGGAAAGGAACTCCTATGTAGTTCTAATCTGCCTTCTTCCATCTTAGAAAAATCTAAGATATCGTTAATTACCATCAATAAAGCATTCGCACAGGACAACGCCACATTTAAATTATCCTGCTGTTCTTTACTTAACTCAGATAATAACGTGAGATTTAGCATTCCCATAATTCCATTGAGCGGTGTACGAATTTCGTGGCTGATATTTGCTAGAAACTCTCCCTTTGCACGTTTGGTCTCTTCTTGATTCGTGATATCTTCTATCGTTAGCATGATTTTATTCTCACCACCTTCGACGATAGGAATTAAATTAAGATTCAGCCAGTAATTTTTTTTATATTCTGACGAATGAAAAAATCCTTGAAATAGTAGATTAGCATATGGTATTCCGGTTTCTCTAACCTGGTACAAGCTTTGCTTTAAGAGACAGCGATTGCATTCTTGATTCAATCCGCAGGCAAGATATGTTGTATTTGTGCAGCAAAAAATTTCACCAATTTTATATCCTATGATTTCGTCGAGGCTATGTCCTATCATACTTAATAACGCTGGATTTGCTTGCTGTATTACCATTTCGTAATTGACAATTAATAACCCCAAAGGATTATTTACAAAATAATTTTTGAAATTATTCTTCTCTTGTTTTAATTCATCCTCAATCTCTTTCAGACGAGCTTGATAAAACGGATCATCCTTAGGCGTATTCATTATTTTACTCCTTTGTATAATTCATTCTTAATCTTATGATGAAAGGAAAGATAAGCTATCATTCTGACAATTTCTGTTCAGTAAGGTAAGTAATCACGCTCACCCACTTAGTTTACGATTATTATATGATAATTTGTCATCTTTTGTCATTATGGAGTTAATTCCATATATTTTCATAAAGTTTTAATTATATCTATTTCGTTTTCAATTAATTTTCATTTAATATTCTTTTCAATACTAAATCTATAATCATTTAGTTTTCATTTAATACTCATTTTTCATTATAAACTTTTTTGATACATTTTTCAACAATTAGTGTATATTTTCGACAAATATAGTGATTTCACACAAGTGCATTTCCTAAATTTTAGTATGAATATAGGCAATTAACTCAATGATCACCTCCGGAAATTTAAACTTATTAATCGCTAAGTGCTTCTAATCGATAAAAGGTTTTTATTTAGTGTCAAAAAGTTCTACCATAATACCATATCTATGACACAAAACCACAAAAAAAAGCATAAAGATAGGCAGAGATCACTCATGCTTACTTTATGCTTCATCAGTTTCGTACTAAACTACGTAAATATTTACAGAAAAAAAGGCAGTTTCATTATTGCACTAGGCAAGATTAATAAACTTGCTGATAGATATTAACTTCACCTTGCAAAACAAATTCCCCAACCATGGGAACGATTTTCTTAAAATGCTCTGTAATCATGTGAGCATCCAGCTTTTCTTGACTTTCCCACTCTTCTATCATAGTAACTACAGAAGGATCCTTTACGTCCTGAAACAAATCATATGTAATACATCCAACTTCTTTTCTTGTCTCAATCACTAATTCTTCATATAATTTAATTACATGTTCTATCTTATCATCCATAACCTTATTTTTTGCAACGACTTTTATCATTCTTATTTCCTCCTTTATGCAAAAAGCATGAACGAATACAAGATTACTCTTACATTAGTTTCATGCTTTTTGATTATTCCTCTTTCACCAGACCTCCGATGAAATCAGATTCTATGTTTTAATTAGAATTTACCGTTATCAGCAGCTTCCTGAATAGATACTGCTACTGCTACAGTAGCACCAACCATAGGATTGTTACCCATACCGATTAAGCCCATCATCTCAACGTGTGCCGGAACAGATGAAGAACCTGCAAACTGTGCGTCAGAGTGCATTCTACCCATGGTATCAGTCATACCGTAAGAAGCAGGACCTGCTGCCATGTTATCAGGATGAAGTGTTCTACCTGTACCACCACCGGATGCTACGGAGAAATATTTCTTGCCCTGTTCAACACATTCTTTTTTGTATGTACCTGCAACTGGATGCTGGAATCTGGTAGGATTGGTTGAGTTACCGGTAATGGATACGTCAACACCTTCCTTATGCATGATAGCAACACCTTCTGTAACATCATTAGCGCCATAACAGTTTACTGCTGCTCTAGGGCCATTGGAGTAGGATTTACGGAATACTTCCTTTACCTCTCCTGTGTAATAATCCATATCAGTCTCAACAAATGTGAAACCATTGATACGGGAGATGATTTGTGCAGCATCTTTACCAAGACCATTTAAGATTACTCTTAAAGGTTTTTGTCTTACCTTATTCGCAGATTGAGCAATACCGATGGCACCTTCTGCAGCTGCAAAGGATTCATGTCCAGCTAAGAAAGCAAAACATTCGGTTGACTCTTCTAATAACATCTTACCAAGGTTACCGTGACCGATACCTACTTTTCTCTGATCAGCAACAGAGCCTGGGATACAGAATGCCTGTAATCCTTCACCGATTGCTGCAGCAGCATCTGCTGCTCTTCTGGCACCTTTTTTGATTGCAATTGCTGCGCCTACAAGATAAGCCCAACAAGCGTTCTCAAAACAGATTGGTTGAATACCCTTAACCATATTATATACATCAAGACCGGCATCCTTCGTGATCTTTTCAGCTTCTTCGATAGAAGCAATGCCATAGCTGTTTAAAACAGCATTGATTTGATTTATTCTTCTTTCATATGATTCAAATAAAGCCATTATATGTATCCTCCTTTACTATTCGTGTCTTGGGTCAATGATCTTCACAGCATCTGCTACACGACCATATTGGCCTTTGGATTTCTCATAAGCTGTGTTCGCATCATCGCCTTTTTTGATGAAGTCCATCATCTTGCCAAGGCTTACGAATTGATATCCGATGATTTCATTATCGGCATCAAGAGCGATACCGGTTACATAACCTTCTGCCATCTCCAGATAACGAGGTCCCTTTGCAAGAGTTCCATACATGGTACCAACCTGGCTGCGAAGTCCTTTTCCTAAATCCTCTAAACCTGCACCGATTGGAAGACCATCCTCAGAGAAAGCACTCTGTGTTCTACCATAAGCAATCTGTAAGAAAAGCTCTCTCATCGCTGTATTAATAGCATCACAAACCAAGTCAGTATTTAAAGCTTCTAAAATAGTTCTTCCAGGTAAAATTTCTGCAGCCATCGCAGCAGAGTGAGTCATACCGGAACATCCAACTGTTTCAACCAAAGCCTCCTGAATAATACCGTCCTTCACGTTTAATGTCAATTTACATGTACCCTGTTGTGGTGCACACCAGCCTACGCCGTGAGTTAAACCTGAAATATCAGTTACTTCCTTTGCTTTTACCCATTTTGCTTCTTCTGGAATTGGTGCTGCTCCATGGTTTACACCCTGTGCAACCGGACACATTGCTTTTACTTCATGTGAATAAATCATGTTGAAACTCCTTTCGATATACATAGTATAGCATTTCATTTTGTCTATTGTAAAATATCCATGCCTTCATATAATAACAGCACCTACCGGTGCTGTCACCTCAAATATTTTCTCATAAAACAATAAGGAAGTCCATAGTTTTTTTAAATATTGTTAGATTTATCACAAATTACCTTTTGCAATTTCTAACCTTTACCATTTTTGATTAATCTCACCGGATTTTTTGTAAATACTTCCTTCCGGAACATAACCTCTCACCATAGACAATGGATATATATTGGAATTTCTTCCCACAACGGTTCCAGGATTTAGAACACTATTACATCCCACTTCCACATGATCTCCTAAAATAGCTCCCATTTTTTTAAGTCCAGTTTCCATTTTAGAATCTTTTGTAGAAATTGTAACCAATGTCTTATCCGATTTCACATTAGAGGTTATAGAACCTGCTCCCATATGTGCCTTATAACCTAAGATGGAATCACCTACATAATTATAATGAGGTACCTGCACCTTGTTAAACAAAATAACATTTTTAAGCTCGGTGGAGTTTCCTACAACTGCTCCTTTTCCAACGATGGCATTGCCCCTGATATAGGCACAATGTCTAATTTCTGCATCTCGATCAATAATTGCAGGTCCATGAATATAGGCAGTCGGGGCTACGGATGCTGATTTAGCAACCCAAACATCCTCACCGCGCTTTTCATATTCCTCTTCGGACAGGGTTGCCCCGATCCGAAGTATTTCATCATTAACCTTGCCCAGTATTTCCCAGGGATATGTTGCCCCTTCAAAAAGCTGAACTGCTATGGTCTCCTTTAAATCCAACAGATTATGAATTGTAAGCTTCTCACACATATATTCTCCTCCAAATTACTCAACTGTTACTGATTTTGCCAGATTTCTTGGCTTATCAACATCTAGCCCTTTACCTACAGATACATAATAGGATAATAGCTGTAACGGAATGACTGCAAGGGAAGTCGTAAAATGCTTGTTGGTACGTGGTATAAATATGGTCAGATCCGACAGATTCTTAGCTTCTTCATCACCTTCATTCGTTACAGAAAGAACATAAGCACCTCTGGATTGTACTTCTACGATATTACTGATCATCTTTTTATAGAGATCTTCTTGCGTAAGTAATGCTGTCACCAACGTTCCCTCTTCAATTAAGGATATGGTACCATGCTTTAATTCACCGGCAGGGTAAGCTTCAGAATGAATGTAGGAGATTTCCTTTAATTTCAAGGAACCCTCTAATGCAGTAGCATAATCGATTCCTCTGCCAATGAAGAAGATATCCTTTGCTGCAACGTATTTTGAAGCAAAGTATTGGATTTGCTCAACATTCTTATCTAAAATAAATTGAATTTGATCCGGTAACTTTTTGATATCCTCTAATAATTCACCTAACTTAACATCATCTAGTACACTTCTGACTTTCCCAAAATGCATTGCCAAAAGATAAAGAGCTGCTAACTGGGTGGAGTATGCTTTCGTTGTTGCTACTGCAATTTCAGGACCAGCCCAGGTATACATTACATTATCTGCTTCTCTGGCGATGGAGCTTCCAACCACATTAACAATACCCAGCACCTTGATGCCTTGGCTTTTTGCTTCACGTAGAGCAGCCAAAGAATCCGCTGTCTCCCCAGATTGACTGATGATGATTGCTAAAGTACCTTCTTCTAGGATTGGATTACGGTAACGAAATTCTGAAGCCAGATCCACTTCAACGGGAATTCGGGCTAAATTCTCTATCACATATTTAGCTGTAACACCGGTATGATATGCAGAACCGCAGGCAACAATAAAAATTTTCTTGAGACCCTTGATATCTTCCTCACTCATATTAAGCTCATCGATCACAATACTGTTCTCTTTCACTCTGGGATGAATGGTATCTCTTACCGCTTTCGGCTGCTCATAGATTTCCTTTAACATAAAGTGCTCGTAACCGCCTTTTTCAGCAGCACTGATATCCCACTTAATTGTATTTATTTCTTTTTCCACCGGTTCCAGATCAGAATTATAAAAATTTATGTTATCCCTAGTAAGCTGAACAATTTCATGATTTTCAATGTAGTATACTTCTCTGGTGTACTTCAAAACTGCAGGTACATCAGAGGCAATAAATTTGCCATCTTCTGAGATACCTACAATCAAAGGACTATCCTTACGTACAGCATAGAATTCATCCGGATGATCCTTAAATATAATACCTAATGCATAGGAGCCTTCCAGTTTTGTCAACACCTTCGCTATGGTTGCAAGAGCATCTCCTTTGTAATAGTAATCTAATAGTTGTACGATTACTTCGGTATCTGTCTGGCTCTGGAATTGGTATCCTTTTTCTTCCAAACGTTTCTTTATCTTTATGTAGTTTTCAATGATTCCATTATGTACTACAGCAATTGTTTCATTGGCATTAAAATGGGGATGAGAATTTGTATCAGAGGGAGCACCATGGGTTGCCCATCTGGTGTGTCCGATTCCAATGGTACCATTTAATGTTTCTCCACCTTTGGTAAGATCACTTAATGCTTTTAATCTTCCTCGACACTTTGTAATATGAAGATTTTCTCCGTCACAAACAGCTAAACCAGCAGAGTCATACCCCCTGTATTCCAGTTTAGATAGTCCATCTAACAAAATAGGTGCTGCCTGATATTCACCAATATATCCAACAATTCCGCACATAATAAAATCCTCCCTTTCTCTACCTATCATATTCTGTATCCACAAATATGCGACTTAAAAAAGCCCTTTAGCCGTTATATTAACACAATATTTTGGTCTTGTCATTAGATTTGGTCTAAAATTGTTAACATTTTTAACAATTTTTATGACATTATTTTACATAAAAGGAGGATGCTTCATTAAAGTATTTTGTCAAAACCGCTTGATTATTGAGACTTTTTACACCTTTTACCATCCTGTCCACAAAGCCTTCCAGCTTTACCATATAATCGTCCTTGGTAATCTGACCATCGGATACATAGGTTAATCCCTTCTCCCAACTAGCGGTAAGTTCTGCATTTAAGAGAGATTTTATGGAGGCATTGACTACCTCATATATAATCTCCCCAAGTAAACTCGGTGTGATAATCTGAGTCTTTTTATTTAAGTTCAAATATGAAATTTTTACTAACTTATTTAAGATTTCGGCTCGTGTAGCACTGGTACCTATTCCACTACCTTTAATCTGGGCTCTTAGCTCTTCATCTTCAATCAGTTGCCCTGCATTTTCCATTGCAAGAATTAAGGATCCGGAATTATATCTTTTGGGAGGAGCGGTCTCTCCTTCCTTAATTGTAAGAGCTTTTACAGGTAATAGCATCCCTTTTTTTAACTTCATTAGGCTTTGTAATAGTGCTTGATCTGAACTTTCCTCTTCTCCGGTATCTCCTTCTTCACTATTAGATTTATCTTTTTTCTCTTGAGAGGAGTTTAAGATCTTAAGATATCCTTCTTCCTCCAATACCCGGAATGTAGAAAAGAAAAATTCCATTTTTATCTTGGTTGTAATTGAAATCTTACGATACACAGCCGGTGGATAAAAGATACTTAAGAATCTTCTTACAATCGTTTCATATACTTTAAGTGCAGTCGGAGCTAGAGATTTTAAAGCCCCTAATCCCTGTCCCGTCGGAATAATAGCGTAGTGATCCGTGATCTGACTATCATTTACATACCGGGTTTTATTAATGTTCTTATAGGATCCTTTTTCAAGAATTTCATCAACAAATCCCTTCATATGGCTAAGGCCTTGAAGTCCTTGTATGTTCTTACTAATCTCTTTTCCTACTGCTGTTGATAGTACTCTGGCATCTGTTCTGGGATAAGTAACTAATTTCTTTTCATACAATTCCTGGGCAATCTTTAAGGTTTCGTCGGGACTAATCTTAAATAATCTTGCACATTCGTTCTGAAGCTCCGCCAAATTGTATAAAAGAGGTGCATTCTTATTTTCTTTTTTCTTCTCAAAATCGATGACTTCTGCCATAAGAGGATCCTGATTCTCTGCAGGTTCGCTTGTCCAAGTTCCGTCTTGCTGAAGCAAAGGCAGTTGTTCCACTAGTTCGGTTATGAGTTTCTCTGCAGATCCCCGCTCAAAAAATCCATTTTCTTTATATAATAACGGTGAATTAAAATACTTCGA
>JAQZBN010000142.1 GCA_029238935.1 Herbinix sp. | reverse complement strand
ATATGGAAGAAAAAAAGGCACTCCTTCATGCTGCTGTTTTTGCAAAAGAAGCTGGATACCCTTTGAGTGAGGCATTAGGCAATGCGACATCAAAGTTGATAATGTATTCGAATCAGGAACAGGAAAGTATACTTAACCATCATGTAGCCGGATTTGAAGTTATAAACCGCATGGTAACCCCTTCCATTCAGCCGATATTGGCGGAATTGGAGCAGGCTGTAGAAAAGGAAATCTCTGTAGAAATTGATTATCGTACACTCCGTGAAGAGCAACCAAAGAATAGAATGATAGACCCCTATGGAATGGTTTACTGGAACAACAAATGGTATACTATTGCATTTTGCCACCTAAGGAATGAAATACGATGCTTTCGGGTAGATCGGATTTTACTAATCAAGTGTACTCAAATAATATTTAAGCGTCCCGAAGCTTTTTCGACCCGTGAGTTTTTTATGAAAAACCTGTTACCTGATTTAGTGGGTAAGGAGGGGTTAATTTCTTTAATTATTGAAGGTAGGTCAGAGGCGTTGGATGAACTTTGCATACATTGGTTTTTAGGGCATTATCTGAAAGAGCGAACATCTAATCAAGCCATCTTTTTATTTGATGAAAAATCACTTCATATTTATGTTCCTAATTTTCTCCTATCCTATGGTAAATCCATTCATATAATCGAACCACAGAGTTTGAAAGAAAGACTTGTTGCTATTGCATCGGAGTTAATGGAATATTATCAGCTTTAATAGCTTCACTGACAGCAGATGTCAGTGAAGTTGTTTTATAATGAGGATAGTCACTGATTACCGATAGTCGATATTCTTTGATGAATAAAATAAGGAGAATGCAAAATGAATAATACAGTATATCTTTATGTGTTTGACACAATGTCAGACTGGGAAATAGGTTATTTAACTGCCGAGCTGAACTCGGGAAGATATTATAAAAAGGGACTTGACCCATCAAAAATAGTGACAGTTGGAATTGAAAAGATGCCTGTAACAACAATGGGTGGTTTGAAAATACTGCCTGAGATCAAACTGGATGAGTGCAGTATTGAAAGCACAGATGCATTGATTTTACCTGGTGGAGAAACATGGACAGAAACAATGCACCAACCTATCTTAAAAATCGCTCAGAGGTGTTTAAAGGAAGGTATATTGGTTGCAGCGATTTGTGGTGCTACAATGGGACTTGCTCAGACAGGCTTGTTGGATTCACATTGGCATACAAGCAATGATCTGGAATACCTTAAAATGATCTGTCCCACTTACACGGGCGAAAAGTATTATAAAATGGAGTCGGTTGTAACTGATGGAAAATTGATCACCGCATCTGGAATAGCTCCGTTGGAATTTTCTGTACACGTCTTGAAATCTCTGGATGTGTTTTCTTTAAAAACATTAGATGCTTGGTATAGTCTTAATAAGACGCATGAATCCAAATATTACTATGAGTTGATGAATTCAATCCAATAAAGATATAACATAAAATGATATGTTATGATCATTTAAAGGAGGAGTAAAAGTGACTAAAAGCATAAAATATATGGGAGTGTCAGGTAAATATACATAGAATGGATCACCCAAAGGCTTTACATCTATTACCCCATTTATAACAGTGAAGAATAGCACAAAGAAGCCCGAGGGCTTCTTTGTGCTATTCAGTTGATTATAAAATCTTTAATTGTTTCAAGCATTTTTATGTTTGTTTCTTTATTATCCTCTGCGTCTTGCGGCCCGAGATAAATCATTTTAAGCAATTCCATATCATTTAACTGTCCTTTTACTATTTTATTGTATAGCAGTGATATAGTAAGATGAACTAAACCTTTTAAGTATATAACACGTTCCTCACCTTCATAAAGCTCCGAAGTTATCATTTCACGTGATTCCCATAAATGTGTAAGCTGTTTAACCTGTATAAGCGCTTCCTCATGGTTCAGTGTACTTTTCATTATGATAAAAAGAACTGTGCGTACAGTAGTTTTAACTTTTTCATATTGTAATTCGCCAAGAACCCGCTGGCACAACTCTACTGCTTCATCCCAATCGGACAATTCATTACGAAGTGCAAGTACCATTGCTAACCCTGCGTTAATTCCGGTGTTATTTGGGTATATCTTTTGTGCTTCACGATGTTTATTAACTGCTTCATCGTATTTCGATTCTTTCATAAGTTCATTTATGTTTTTATAGAAGTCATATGAAAAGAAATCACTTTTATGTTTATCCATCCCCAGAAGCTCATCCGTCGAAACATCAAAATAATTAGCCATAGCTACAAGCATATTGATATCTGGTAGATTTTCACCTCGTTCCCATTTGCTTATAGTTTGAAATGAAGTATTTAGATATTCAGAGAGTTCTTCCTGTGTGACATCTTTTTGACGACGTAAACTCCTAATATTTTCGCCTATATAGTTATTCATAAATCCTCCAAATTATTTATTTAACAGCTGTTATAATAATATATTAACCGAATTTGAAAGTTTTTCAATAACTGTATACACGAATAAAATTCGCCCATGCGGCGAATTTTCGCTTTTATTATGATTGATTTTATTTCTGTATATGGGTCAATGAACATAAACCAAATTTGAGACACTTCCAAATTTATTTAAGATTAACACCACCTGCTACATGAACTGCTGTTTCTAGATATGTTGAGACTAGAGAACTGTTGTAAGCAATTCTTCGATATTTACTTGCTATTGTAGTTTCAACCTTCATACCGTAATATAAAGAAAAAGAAAGCTTGTTCTGAATGACAACATTTGGTATAATGCTTGTAAATTTGATGTTTATAATGGATAGCAGAGAAAATATCTCACTTGACTTAATGGAATTTATTTGGACGGTGCGGAATCGTACTGAAGCAAGGAAAGCCTAAAAGCAAAATCCACGTCGAAAACAAGGCTTCAAAAAGCTTCTTGCAGGCATGTGCCGTACAAGACTCTCAATTCAGAGCCAGCGTAACAGCGGTTTGGTGCTATTTTTATGATGGGAGGTAACAATGGATATAATTAATAGAACTGTTATCAAAGAGTATGAAGGTGTACAAATCAATTTAATTACAGATTCCAAT
>JAQZBN010000141.1 GCA_029238935.1 Herbinix sp. | reverse complement strand
ACTTCATTTAGCTCCTCTACTGTTAGTTTTCTGTCAAATGAAAAATCAAATCGCAATCTTTCTTCGGTTATATTGCTGCCCCGCTGATAAATACCATCACCCAGCACCTTTCTTAACGCACCATTCAGAAGATGCGTAGCTGTATGAAGCCGTGCTGTCTGGATACTGGTATCAGCAAGGCCACCTTTAAACTTTCCCTCTGCACCTTGTCTTGATTTCTCTTGGTGATCTTTAAATCTTTGCTCAAAATTAATAATATCTACCTTTACCCCACGCTCATCCGCTAATTCCATTGTGAATTCTATAGGAAATCCAAACGTATCATACAATCTAAAAGCAAGTTCACCACTTAATAATTCATCCTTTTGTAGTAAAGCAAAATACCTTTCTGCCTTCTTCAAACCGGAATCAAGAGTTTTACTAAATAAAGATGACTCCTTCTCTATTTGCTCTAAAATAAAATATTGGTTTTCATCAAGCTCGTTATATACATCTTTATATTGCTGTATTATCACGTTTACCAAATCACAAAGGATATTGTCAGGAAAGCCATACTTTTTGATTAGTCTTATCGTCCTTCTAATTAGCCTTCGTAAAATATAGCCCTGCTCTGTATTTGAAGGTGTAATTCGCTTTGGGTCACCAAGTATAAATGCAATTGCTCTTGAATGCTCACATATGATACGGAAATCGCTTTTAGTGTCATCGGAATACTGAATATCAGTAAAACTTTTGAGTTTATTCATTACAGGTATAAATAGTTCGGTATCATACACATTATCTTGACCATTCATTATGGTTAAAACTCTTTCCATTCCCATTCCTGTATCTACATTTTTGTTCTGCAGCGGTTCATATAAGCCGTCACTGTTTTTGTTATATCCCATGAAAACATTATTCCATATTTCAACGTATTTCCCACAGTGGCAAGCGGGTCCGCAATCCTCACAACAAGGCTCCTTTCCCATATCATAAAATATCTCCGTATCCGGACCACATGGACCAGTCATCCCTGCTGGACCCCACCAGTTCTCTTCTCTACCGTAAAAAAATATCTGACTATCTAATAGCCCCTTTGTTTTCCAGATCTTTGCTGTTTCATCATCCCTTGCAACCATATCGTCACCATCAAAAACTGTAACAGCAAGTCGCTCCACTGGAATTTGCAGGACGGTCGTTAAAAACTCAAAACTTAATGTAATTGATTCTTCTTTAAAATAATCTCCTAGAGACCAATTTCCTAACATCTCAAAAAATGTTAGATGTGTATCATCACCAACCTCATCAATATCACATGTTCTGATACATTTCTGAACATTAGTCAATCTTTTGCCTTGTGGGTGGCTCTCACCTAACAAGTACGGAACTAACGGATGCATACCAGCCGAAGTAAATAGAACCGTTGGGTCATTGTCCGGTAGCAAGGAAGCTGAGGCGATTTCACAATGCCCTCTCTCCTTAAAAAATTCGACATACATTCTTCTTAATTCTTGTGCTGTCATAGTAAAACTCCTCTCTAAATAATTTTTTGTATTAAAAAAAGCCCTAAGCTGACTAAATCAGCTTAGGGCGAACTATTATGTCCGTGTTACCACCTAAATTCAAGGATAAACTTGCACTCTGTAAGTACGGGGTAATTGCATCTACCCGATACCAATTCCTTTTAACGGCGGAATCTCCGATGAAGTCTACTTAGATTTCTCTGTTCGGTTCATAGCTCCAAGACTGCTTCGACGTTATCATCGTAAAGATTCGCACCACCATCTTCTCTCTGTGACTCTAATAACATTTACTACTTCTCTTCATTGCCTTTGAATTTGAAATTATATGAAGAATACCACCATTTACTTTACTTGTCAAATAGAATTATAAAAATCTGAATAACCTCCATATATAAATACATTCACCTGACCCTGAAAGATTGCGTGTAAATAAATTAATTAACGTTTTACTAACTTCTTTATAAAAGCAATTGGATCAATATTAATAATATAATAAGTTAAAAATCTTGGTTTATATTGACATTCCCAGATTTAGTGAATATAATCTATTTAATTAAACAAGATGACGAAGTAAGTAAGACATTAGAAAAGTTACAGAGAGCTGGAGTAGCTGAGAACCAGTACACAAATCTATTGTTCTGAAAATCCCTTCTGATTGGCAGCTCGAACCCTCATTACTTAGTAGAAGCTGACGATTTTCCAACGTTATATGGAACGCATATGATAGTATGTCGTAAATAATGATGATAAAATATTACTCTCGTCAAATTTTACGGACGGGAGTTTTTTGTTTTGACCTCCTATCAATGCACAGAACAGACTTGGAGGTGATTGGTTTGGTAAAAGCCAGTATAATTAGTACTCTTATTCATTAGCACATAAAAATAATACGAGGTAAATGAATCAAGAAAATAAATGAATATAGTTTCAGGAGGATAGGATGACTAATAAAGAATATTTATTAAAAAACGGTAATAGTGTAATGATAAGAGAACCATTATTAGAAGATGCAGAAGCTATGTTAAACCTTATAGTATCGGCTGATACGGAAAGCAAGTTTCTGGCTAGAGAACCTGGTGAATTCAATATATCAATAGAAAGAGAAAAAGAAATAATCAAAAGTATTATTGATGATGCTGATAGAACATGGTTCATAGCTGAGTATAATGGTCAAGTGATTGGACAATGCAATATTAGTCTGGTTAATAAATATAAAAGATACAGACATCGTGCAGAGGTTTCTTTTGTTTTATTAAAAGATTATTGGAATCTAGGAATTGGTGGCAAGATGATGAACCAATGCATTGAATGGGCACGTCTAAAGAATATAGAGAAAATTGAATTAGACGTAGTATGCAATAATTCAAGGGCATTGCAAATGTATGAGAGTTTTGGTTTTAAAATAACCGGTACTATTCATAATGCTTTGAAATACTCGGACGGGTCTTATTCAATGCAATATTAATAAGAAACCATAGGCTATCATCTCAATAGCCTATGGTTTCATGAAAATTTATGTACTTACATTACATCAAAGCAAAACGGATGCCCTTCTGGATCGAGCATTACAGCCCAATCTCCATATTGCATATCAGCTTTCCTTGCTCCAAGTTCTAAAGCGTAATTAATCCATTCCTGAAGCTTTGCTTTTTCCATACTAAAATCAAGGTGTAGCATTTGTTGTTGCTTGTTAACTTCTTCAGGCCATACTGGAGCAACATACATTTCATTTCTTTGAAAGCCTATGTTTATGTTACACTTTTCAGACCCTATAATAATGAAATCATAAGTTTCATAACCTTTATGCCAGCCCAGTAGCTTGGCATAAAAATCAGAAAGTGTTACAGGGTTTTTACAATCCAAAACTACTTTATCAAAGTTTATTTCACCAATATTTGTCATTTCTTTCTCCTTATCATATTACCTACATTTGACATACAAGAAGAAATGTAAATGTAGGAGTTTAGTTAATAATCACCTTAACTATGTGCGCAATGCTTTTCATAAAAACCACTTCCCTTCTGACAAGATGAGTATATTATAGTATAAAAGTGTAAA
>JAQZBN010000073.1 GCA_029238935.1 Herbinix sp. | reverse complement strand
TTGTTATATAATATCCATAGCCCCATATTACCAAGGCAAAAATAGCAAACTGGGCTATAACTACAGCAACTGAAATCAGTGGCAGCTTCTGTACGGTCAGATTTACTACGGAAGAAGGATCCGACGCAATGGAGGCACTAAAGACGGTGTTGGTGATGGCTTGGGAAGAAGTACTCGAATAGACATAATCTATGATACTTCCCAACAGTGTATATCCGAAGATACCGCTCATTGTGGTAGCAATCATAACAAGCATTAGCGAACTGGTCAGGATATGTATTATCGTGTTTTTTCTACCTGCTCCGAGGGATAGCATCATTCCTGCAGTCTGCTTAAATCTTGTTACATACAGAACAAGGAATAGTATCAGCATAGCTACCCAAATAATAATACCGATCACTGACAACACACGGGTTGTCGACAGATAATCCGACAAGGTATCTTTGATAGCAGAATATCCTTGGTCATAAAAAGATAACATATCATTAAATCCTAGCTCCTCTGCATATGTCTTCATCTTTTCGATACTACCATTTTTAAGAACGATGGTATAAAAGAGACCTGTTTGATCGGTATATGATTCACAGGTTATAGATTTATTTGGTACAAAGATGGTATTTGGTGTAAATGTATAGCTGGTCATACCCCACAAGTTGGATTGTCGATATATGCCTATGATCCGGAAGGGCTCCTCTTCTGTGCAAAAGCCTTTTATTGGACTGTATGGATCCGCTGGAGGATTGTAGGTATTCTCTAAGTAAGTTCTATCCCCCTGATAAAAAGCCATGGGGATTGTATCACCGACTTGTAAGTCATTCGCTAAGGACAACGACTCTGATATAAGACACACTCGACTGCCGCTTGTGTATTCTTCCTTTGTGAAACTCCTTCCACTGGTGATTATGGCTTTGTTCTGATGAAACTCAAATACACTATCTAATAAATCCGTCCCTATTACTGGGACCGACTGATTGGTTATCTTGTATTGCTCAATTGTCTCTCTCCATAATTTTCCTTCCCCTGAATTTAGGAACGTATCTGCTTCCGTTGTCAATCTAACTATAGTCGGTAGTGTAGCAGCCTTGATTTCTTCCTCGGTTGCAGCAACGGTCTCGACAGTCCCATCATTATAGGTACGAATATATCCGTTTCTTAAAAAATTAGCAGGGTCCTGAACAAACATCCATGATGATGTAATAGCTTCCAGATCGGTATATGAGATAGTGCGACTAGATCCACCATATTCATATATAGCAGCAATATCACTTGTATCGTAATCATGCTCATTTAAATCAGTTACAACTTCTTCTATATCTAAGTTAAGGTATTTCCAGTCAACTTCATTTGTCGTTATTTTAAAACTTTCAGCTATATTTATAATAAGCTCAAGATTATGATCTGAATAATTTTGTCCAAATACGAGGTAAGTACCACCTACCTTTAAGTCCGCAGCATTTAACTCGTCTTCTGAAAAATATTGATATATAAAGCGTAAATAAACCTCTGGCAACTGATACCCCTGGTGCAGTAAGAGGGCTTCCTTAATCTTTGCTGTTACATCCACTGTACCTGCTACCTCATCATAATCCATACTTTCAATCGTGACAACAAAAGCGGCATTTGTATATGGCATATCTTTTGCAGATGCGTATGCTCCTTCTTCCTCTGCTGATACCAGAGTGCGAAGTCCCTTTGAATAAGCTGAGATGAATTGCTGTTGATAGACATCTAGTACTTCCGGGTATGTATCTTCCAGACTATTGATCCATTCACGAGCCTCGCTAGTTATGACACTTTTTTTACTATACCAAACATTATCTCCAACCACTTCCTTTGTTGTTTCAGTACGGTCGGTCGGTAAAGCAATGGTCGTATAGATCGAAGCCGCTTCCCTTATTGTCATAATGGCAGAATAATATAAGCCGATGCTTAAGTTTAGGATTGTGCCTGACAGTATCAGCGCAATGATACATATCACGGAGCGTATGGGTTGTCTTAATAGTTGTTTTAAGCTTTGCATTTTTATATTCCTTTTCATTATGGAAGGTAACATTATGTTTTGATTGTTATTGCAGTTTGAATACTGTTTTTTATAAAAAATCAATCACAAATATAATTCATATGGAAGTATATGGTAATGATTATCGTCCTTGTATATAGTGATTAGCTCCTTGCTTTCTTGAATTTGTATAATAATTCCAGTATAATGCATTTTAACATATATTGTCAACAGATAAGGACAATCTATCGGTGATCAAATAATCTCATGTAATCATTTTATCATGTGGTCATATGTGATCATGCGTTTGTAATCATGAGATCATAATAATAATTATCCATGATGCGAAATGTATAGTTCCAAACCGAATTACTAACTACTTGTTAAATACAATCATAGAACAAAATTACTATTTTATTGTATAATGCCAACATATTCGTCAATTCACTTACTTAAAGTCAGAAAGGGCTTACATCTCTCTGCACATACACCCCAAACGTTTTTTCAAACATTTGAGAGCACAAACTTAGATGTAAGCCTTTTGTTCTTGACTGAGATAATTTCTATAATGATCCTGTTAACTGTTAACAAAACTTCCTCCCTAACTTTACTTCCGTAATTTCTGTATAACTGATACTAGCATTTTCTGTGCCTCCTCGTTATACATAACTATTTCATACTCATTGCCTTTTTCGCTCATTCGTTTTTCTGTAGAAATTCCAACTACGTATCCATCTTCCGTAACAGTCGTTACATTTCTACCAAACCCTGGATGATACTTCTCCATAAGATAACCTTGTTCTCTTAACTGTGCTGTTACATGAACAGATGCAAGACGTTTCATCTGCTGTTCATCTCTTAAAGCGTTCATTTGCTCCACAAATTGGCTAATGGTAACAGTCTCTTCGAAGACAATCTTATCCTTCATCTCTTCAGTCAGATAGAATTCTGTCTTAGTCTTTTTTAATGATATGTTACGAGGTGATGCTTCTTCCACCGGTAGTTCTCCATAGGATAGTGCTTCTTTCCTTCCTCCGGTAAATTCATGAATAGCACTTTCATCATTTCTCTTTGATCATGGGGCACTTTGACGCACATATCAGTTAGTGTCTTATCCGAAAAAATAATATAGGGCGGCATTCCTTCCTCTTTTGCCAGACGTGTTCGAACCTGACGTAATACTTCAAATAAATCCAAACCCTTGGAGTTAAGAACTTCTGATTTTCTTTTCTTTTTGGTATTACTTAGCTGAGGCTCTACACTGCTTTCTGCCGAAAGCTTCATGATCACTCTTTCCATACCTTCTTCAATCTGCTTCGCTGATTTATTAATTTTTACGATGGAATATTTGTCATTGGTAAGGTATAAGTAGTCATCAATCAATAGTTTGTTCATGACATGCTTTAACCTACTTTCTCCTTCAGCCGATCTTTTCCCGAAGTAGCTGCTGTTATTCATATGGATCGTGGCTAACTTCGCGTTATTTCTGCCAATCAGAGTAGTAATAATCACATTTATCCCATACTTTTGATTGCATTCTCTGATGCAACCAATGATATCCTGACTGATCTCTGTTACATCCACTTCTTCAAAGCTCGTCAGACAGTTGGAACAGTTATCGCAGAAGTTCATACCATATTGACCAAAATAGCGTAAGATATATTCCCGTAGACAATCCTTTGTAAAGCAGTAATAGGTCATCTGCTTCAGACGTTCTTCATCCCGTTCCCGTATCACTTCCCTCTGTGCTTCCGAGAGGTCATTTTGGTCAGAACCATGTTCAATCAAAAACCGATTTGTCTGTACATCCTTCGCTCCATAGAGAATAATACACTCTGCTGCTTCTCCATCCCGGCCCGCTCTTCCTGCCTCTTGGTAATAGCTCTCCATATTTTTAGGCATATTGTAGTGGATGACAAACCTTACATTTGATTTATCTAATATATAAAACTACAGTCAATCTCCAAATAAAAAGTTTCTAAATGAAACATACTAAAAGGAGAGATTGAATTATGTTAAATCATAGCACATTGCAAAACAATTTTAAAGGGAGAGTTATAGTGAATATAGGCATTTATTTGAGGAAGTCAAGAGCTGATGATGGAGTACAAGACTTAGCTAAACATAAAGAATTTTTAATCAAAATAGCAAATAAGAATAATTGGACATATGAGCTATATGAGGAAATAGAAAGCTCTCAGGACTTACTTAGACCTGAACTACAAAGATTAAGACAGGATATATCATTAGGTAAAATTGATGCAGTATTAGTCCATGCCCTAGATAGATTGAGCAGGAATACAAGACATTTTCTTGAGATAACTGAGGATTACTTTGCAAAACAGGGAATGACTAGGCTTTATGTTAAAGAGACTGAATATGACTTAACAGACCATTCTACTATTATGATGCTAAGTTTTCAGGCAACTATGTCACAAGCTGAATATAATTTCATTGTTGCTAGGCTTAATGATGGTAGGAAAGGTTCTATAAGGAAAGGTATCATTACTGGCAAACTTACCTATGGTTATTACTTTGACAGGGATAACAAAGAGATTAAGCTCCACCCTGAGGAGTCTGTATTAGTAAGAAAAATATGTGGTTGGCTACTACAGGGAGAGCCTTACAAGGCAATATGTGATAGATTGAATAGCCTAGGTTACAGAACAAGAACAGGTAACTTGTGGGATATTTATAATATTAAATCAATTGCTCACAGTCCTGTAATAAGGGGGCATGTTATACAAGATTGGAAAGACAAAAGAACACATGAGATTGAACATATAGAAGTAAAGAATAGCCATCCTGCTATTATCACAGATGCAGAATATGCAAAAATAAAAGAGATAATGGAAAAAAGAGCAGATAATTATAAAAGCCTATCTACAGCTCCAAAGCATTATTTACAAGGTCTGCTCAGATGTCCTAACTGCCATAAGGTAATGACATTAGCAGGTAGTAAACCAAACAGAAAAAAGTTGTCTGATGGAAGCTTAGAAAGGTCAGGAGATTATGTATATTATGTTAGAGCTTGCAGACCACAGATAAAAGGAAAAGATAGATGTCCTAACTTAGGTTGTCAGGCTGAGACTATAGAACAGCAAATAAGGTTACTCATTAAATCTTATCAGCAGGAGCTACAAACTAAAATGGCACTACTTTCTGAGGTTAATGCTGATGATATTAAGAGAGGCAAAAAGGAAACTGTATTAGAATTAAAGAAAGCAATTGCTAAGTTAGAAAATAAAGAGGATTATTTGCTTGACCTTTATTCAGAGGAGGGAATAGATAAGGGTACTCTTAATAAAAAAATAAATAAGATTAAAGAGAATAAAGCCTCCCTATTTTCTCAGCTACAGGAGGCAGAGGCTCAGGTATCTGCTGTAGATATTGAACAGGAAATAAAGCATCAGACTTACCTTTACAATGCTATAGAGGAGTGGGATAATCTCACTAATGAGCAAAAGAGACAAATCCTACAGATGCTTTTTAAAGAAATGTGGTATGAGAGATTTGATAAGGATACCCCACCAAGGATAAATGTAGTTTTTAATGATTAACAGTAAAAGACAGTCCTATCTAGGCTGTCTTTTTTTCTGTCTCATATACTTTCTGTTTCATACCAAGTAAAGCTCTAGCAAAAGTCTCTATATTAGGCTCTCCATATACTGCAACAAGAATGTTCCCCTTATCATCTTTGATAATTCTGCTTGGCTCTCTCCCTATTGTACTATTAACTATTTCTTTCTTTACCATCTTATCCACTCTCCTAATTGATTTAATTGATTTCTCAATAACTCATTAGAGGAGTGATAAAGGACTGTGACAGGCATAAGGCTATTAATTCAGGGAATAATAAAGATAAATTTAAAGGAGGCTTACAGATGATTTTACTGCAATGGATTAGTGGTATCTCAGCTCAATATACTGACTTTATGGCTCTGTACATTTCAAGGTCAGGACTGATATTCCTGCATGGTTTACTTGCAGGTATTTTGATATTTCTTTTATTCTGCTGTTATGTATACCTCAGGATGTTAAGGAAATTAGACAGGTATATGCTCAGCAATGGCATAGAGAGTATTGATATAGCTGATATACTTAGAGTATTAGCTGAAATTAATACAACAAAAAAGAGGAGACAATAGCTCTACCTGCTACTGCCTCCCCCTGTTATCTATCTGCTATACTTAGCCATTCTTTGTTTATTTTTTTTTGATAATACTTTTAATGGTCTCTCAAATGCTGATTTTCCTCCATATTTGCTATTATCCTTTTTGTGTGAGCTGTTGTTAGCCTCAGCATACTTTTTTATATTCATAATTTCCCTCCTAAACTGCTATAGCATATTTTTTTAAATAAGATGTAATATTATGACTTTTTACTCCTGTAAGTTCCTCAATTTTCTTTAATGTCATTCCTGACTTTTTCATTTCTGCCCACTGCCTAGCATCCTCTGCTGTATAAAGTGCAGGTCTGCCTAATACCTTGACTTTACTTTTTGTTTGCTTTTTAACCTTAGTAGCTATTGCATCAAGTAAATCATCCCAATATATAACTCTATCAAGCAGGGCATCAGGTAAGTAGTAGCTTCTGTGAGGTAGGTACTGTACACCAAGGACTACATAACCATTCTCACTGCATATGGGATGAGGATAAACTTTCAAAATTTTACCTTTATTAGTAAGCCTCAATTTACTAGGTAATGTCATGATGTCATAACAGTCAAACAAGACCTCATCTAGCATATCCTCAATAAGCTGTGTATCTATTTTGTTATTCTTTTTTATCTTAGACATTTGTAAGCTCTCCTCCCTTAGTCCTGAAAATATTCAGGAGGCATTTTACTGCCCCCCTGCACACTTATTGATTATTTTTAAGAGGTAAACCTCTACTTATTAGTTGATGTTTATAGGAATTGATATGATACTCAAAGTCTAAAAACTGAGTACCTCTGTTATGTTGACCTAGATGAAAGCCTCTGTATGACCTATTTTGGTCTTCTACAGATACTATTTTTGTATCTAATAAAATACTCCTAACCTGTGCAAAGTTTTTATCAATACAATTAATATAGCCTGACATCTGTTCCTTTGCATCTGAAAGCTCTGACAAAGAAGTATTGATTAACATATACTCATCTACTGTATTAAAGACTGATTTAGCTACTCTATGAGTATTGAAAAACTCAACTGCCTTATTCTCAACTTCCTCTAGCAGTGATTTTGCTTTATTGCCCTTTACCTGTTTTACTAGCTCTACATCATCCTGTAAAGTGTTAATCTCTGTCTGAGCTTTTCTAAGTCCCTCTAAATCAGTGATAAGTTTTAGTCCCTCTTTTCTTGCTACAATATCTGCCTCTATTTGAGTAATCTGCTCATTGCAAGAAGATGCTAGTTCATCAATAGCCTCCATGACTGCCTCTACAGCATCTCTAGCCTCTTGTACCTCAGTAATTTTAACTGTCAATTCCTTAATCATTGTTTCTTTATTAGTCATAGTCTCTATGTTCATGCTCATACTCTCCCTTGATTATAGTTATCTATCTGAGTTCATTAAATAAATGTTCTTAACAGGCTGATAGTAGCATCCACTGCCTCATACTGCTTTTGAACCTTATTGTAGCTGTCAATCCTATTCTGCATATAAGCCAATCCTGCAGAAGTTTGGTACTCCTGTTTCTTTCTTTCCAAGTCTTGTATTGCAAACCTACATTTTTCTGTAAAATCATTGCACCATTCTACCCCTAATTCTTTGGGCTTTACCTTGCCATCAAGAATACCTTGAGCTGTAGCTGTTACATCAGATAGGTTATACTTTTTAGAAAAAGCATTTTCCAATCCCTGTGCCAAACTTGCATATGCTTTTTCTTTTTCCTGCTGTCTTTTAGCTATCTGTTCATTAATTCTCTTTAAATTTTCAATATTACTCATGCTTATACTCTCCTTTAGTTTTGATTGTTTTTAATAAAATCTGTCTACTTTTTGTATTGACAGTTTCCTCTATACTTCCCTCTACATATATGTCCAACTATATAGCAGAATAGTAAGGAGGTAATTGATGGAATATGGTAACTGATACATCCATACCTATACATTAGAGGCACAGATAAAAGCTGTGACATAATTTTCAGCAATAAAAAAACTACCAACTTATATTCTTAGTTGGTAGTAAATTGAACTAGCAATTAGATAATACTTTATTAATAAATGACTTGGTATTTAAAGGAATTCTTTTATATTGAGTGTTATTGCTATCTCTCCAAACACATGACTTTAATGCTTTAATATCATCATATGTTTTGTCTTTGGTAGGATAGTAGATATTTACATTCTCTTCATCATATAAATCATAATCAATAATAGCCAAAACTTTATTATGAAATATCATTGCACTTATATTTTTCTCAGGTAAGTCCTTAATAAGCAATTCCAAATTCTTGTTCTTTCCATTCAATACTAGTTTTTCACCATCATACTCAAAATTATTTTTTATCCCAACAATCTCTTCAAATTCCTTTTCCTGTCTTAGCATCTCTTCTATCTTGTTATTGTAATGTTCTATAACATACTCATTAGATGCTTCCCAAACCTCATAAAACCCTTGTTTATTCTCATTTAGAAAATTAATGATTTTTGCTGATAGTTCAGGTTCAATAATTTCTCTGCCATTGTTAATCAGTGGAAATAGTTTTTGATTGACTATAGATAATGTTTCATTTAATGTAAAAATCATTTTATCTTGTTCATAAACACCTTCCATCCCAAAATGTGTTAGAACATTCCTGTAGTTATTAAGTTTAATTAAAACATCAATTACATTATCACTGATATCAAATAATGCTTTAAATCTCATTAGGCACTTAGAAAAAGATAGTGTAGTATATTTTTCACCAAAGCTAGCCATAAAATAGTCCAAATGCATTTTCTTTTTTCCCTTGTATGTCTTACCTATATATTTTAAAATATCTGGATTATCAATGGTTTCAGCATCATATATTAACAAATCATTTACTTGTGATAACAATTTCTTCACATAAAGTTCAACTGAATTATGTATTCCTATTATTGCATATTTTAAATAACCATAATACTCAATTTCAGTATGAGTCAAATCTTCATCTAAGTATTTCTGATAAAAATCCAAACCAATTAGTAATGAGCTTTCTGCATTCTCTGATAAATGCAACAACATATTATCACCTTTTTAATCCTTTCATAATTAACTCCAGTTAAGATATATACTAATCCAAATTCTACCATATACTTGAACTTAATTCAATGGGACATGAGAAATTACTACCTAGGTAATGATGCAGACTGAAACAAAAGTATGTACCAATCTCAGTAACATACAATAGGATATCAGATAAATTCCTGAAAATTAATAAAGTATCAGCATACTATTACCAGCAATTAACTAAATGCCTGAGAGCCTTATAAACAGGGAGGTTTGAGCCTCAGTTCTGAGTTACAATAAATTACCACTGTATTGGTACTTTATTTAGCCCATTTCACTTAGACTATAAGTAAAGAAAGATAAGAATAAACTGTTTAATAAAAAGTTATTACAGTAATATAAAAAGATGTTCATGAAATGATAAGATTTAAGGACAAGACTGTCTGTTACTTTGTAACAAACCAAAGAGATAAGAACATACTGAGCTAAAGCTCAGACATCAATATAAAATAGTACAGATAGATATTGTAGTTATTAAACAATAATACAGATATAAGACAGTAATAGGAATGACCTGTCCCATGCTGTACTATTACTAGATAAGTCAGGGCAAGTAGCTACTGCTTTTTATTTTGACTATATTTTTCCTTTGCAATAAAGCTGTTGTTGTCTAATTCAATAAGCAGTAATAATTACTATTCATCTCCTTGCCTCTACTGTAGTCTGACTGACATAGTAGAGGTTCTTTTTTTATGCCCTGAGATAAGTATAATCCCTGAGGTAACTAGGCACTCCATTTAGATGTCTCTGCTAACCCATGATGTAACTTATCAATCCCAGCTATAGCTCAGCAATTACATATTGTATTTAATCCAAGATTATCAGAGGGATAAACTCCTGTTATTAATTGCTGAAAATGCCCCAAGAAAAAATCCTGATGTTGGATTATAAGTTATCAGACATTTCCATGCAATTTAATGAATTAACAGGCATCAAATGCAGTAAATATGTAGGCTGTGGCTGTTTTAATACAGGGCACATTGTAGGGTTTAATAGCTGAAAAACCCAAGAAAGGCAGAGTCCACATAATCTAAAAAATATAAGAAATTGAGGTAGGAGTATGGTATAAATCCAAGAGTGACAACATTTTAACCTAGGTAATCCCTGTATATATTACCTTATTAACCTCTAATCTTGATATTCCTATTGTCTAGGACAGAGGAAAACCTACAGCAGGACTGTCTATCAAATCAGATAAAAGAAAGGAGCATCCAACACAGGATACTCCTTAAGTTACTTACTTATTCAATTATAGAGTTAATAGGTCAAGCCCATATCTCTCAGCTAATGATGATATTCTCATTATATACTCCTCAGTACCTAAAATATCTGAACCCTCTCTCATTTTTATAAATGCTAAAGATAATACTATCTTTAATATATTTACTTGCTCATTCAAATACCTAATCTCTAATTCTTTACTTACTGTTATTTCCTTACTTGTTCTACTCATAATATTTAATCTCCTTTTCATAATGTTTTCTTACATTACTTTCATTAGAAAACAATTATAAAAGTGTGACAGGGTATAAGATAACTTTTGTGAGCCTAAGCTATTCTCCTGTGCTATAAATATCCTATACATAAGGACTCCTGAGTAGTTGTTGTTACCTTGCTGTACATATTAAATAATGTAACACAATGTAATTATGTTACCTGTAAAATGTAGATATATCAGCACTTTCATGTTATAATGATTATACAGATAGAAAAAAGTAACATAATGAGACTTGAATATTACATTACAGAGGAGATAAATACAGCATGAATACAGCTCAACCTATTACAGATAATAAAATGATTAAGGATATAATGGAGGTATACTCAAAAGGCACTAAGCAGTACCTGTTACTTGCCTACAGCCTTAATACTGGACTTAGAATATCAGATATACTGAAAGCTACTGTTAAGGACAGTCTAGCAGGGATATGGAAAGCTAGGGAGCAAAAGACAGGTAAAGAAAAGCTAGTTGAGCTTAATCCTAAGTTACAGCTCCTGATAAGAGACTTTGTACAGGCTCAGGGATTGACTGATGGAGACTATATCTTTTACAGTAATAAAGACAGGAGTAAACCTATCAGCAGAGTACAGGCACATAGGATTGTAGCATATGCAGGAGATATGGTAGGAATAACATTGTCCTGCCACAGCTTAAGGAAAACTTTTGGATACATAGCTTATAAGAATAATGTTGACCTTGCCTTATTGCAGTATATATTTAATCATAGCTCACAGGCTGTAACATTGAGGTATATAGGTATTACACAGGATGAGGCAAACAGAGTTACTACAGGCTTATCAATAGGGATATAACAGATTAGAACAGCTTAGGCAGATGCTATATTGTATCTGTCTATTGTTTTGCATAAGGCTGTATTGTACTCAATTAGCCTATGGTATTTACTGTTGGTTACAACAATACTTGAGCTATATTCAGGAGCTGTATAAGGCTGTTACAAGCTCTATAAACCTATGTAATTTCCTGATAATATAACTGTGGGGGGATGTCTGCATATGGCTGTTATAGCATCAATATGGCTGTTTATAGACAATAGTAATCTGCCTTATAATTGCATATAACTCAGTAATACTTACCTTGTCAAGCTATGAGGGAACAGGCTGAGTAGAAAGGAAAGGCTTGGCACCCCAAGGGGGATGGGGTAGGCATAGCAATGAGGGAAGTGCCTCAGAAATAGCTACAATAAAAAATACTTTGACTTCCATGTAATGGTAACCAAGTATCACTGAGCAGTTAATTAAAATAGTCAAATATTATTATATCATTCATATACTATTATAAAAGTCCTATAAGAGGGTTAATCTTATGGAAATATATGTAGTTCAATATGGTGATGATATTCAGTCTATTGCAAATAAATATGGTATTACAGTTGAAAGACTGATAAGTGATAATGGTTTGATAAATCCCTATTCATTGGTTGTTGGGCAATCTATAATTATCCTTTATCCTAAAAGCACTTATACTGTTAAACAGGGAGACACCTTAGCAATAATTGCTGACAATAATGGAATATCTGAAATGCAACTGATTAGAAACAACCCATTTCTATATGATAGAGAATATATCTATCCTGATGAAACCTTAGTCATAGCTTATAACACTATGAGGGATATACAGGCTAATGGGTATACTAGTGCATTTGTAAGCCAAGACATACTTACTAGAGCTTTGCCTTATTTGACATTCCTTTCTATTTACAATTATCACATTGATGATGATTATAGTATAACTAGTTTACAGGATGATAGTAATATTATTAGAATGTCTAAGGTATATGATACAATACCTCTATTAATGATTTCTTTACTTTCACAAACAGGAGAAATTAATATTGAGTTTGTTTATGAGTTTTTACTTGATAATGTGATGCAGGATAATATAATAAATGATATATTGCAAATCATAAAATCTAAAGAGTTTTTGGGTATTAATCTACTTATCAGTTATATTTCTGATTACAATCAAGGGTTATATCTGAATGTCTTTACAAAGTTATCAAAGTTATTAAGAAATGAAGGATATCTTTTTATGGTTACTATTAGTCCTGACTTTTCAATTCATGAAAATCTTGATTATCATAGTATCAGTTTATTAGTAGACAGGATATTCTTCTTAGAAAATATTTGGACAAAAAATAAACAGCCTCCTGCTCCAATAAGCAATGTCTCACTAATTAGACCATTTATAGAAAATGTTACTACAAAAGTTTCACCTGATTTAATTTCCATAGGGATACCACTAATTGGATTTGATTGGACTATTCCATTTATTCCTGGTACAGCAGCAAGTTTAATGGCACTTAATACTACTATAACTGTAGCTTATGACCAGAATGCAGTAATCCAATT
Source organism: Herbinix sp. (assembly GCA_029238935.1). Classification (GTDB taxonomy): domain Bacteria; phylum Bacillota; class Clostridia; order Lachnospirales; family Lachnospiraceae; genus Mobilitalea. The sequence goes on along the minus strand of JAQZBN010000073.1, from coordinate 13,940 downwards.
GGATGAAGTGTCTCAAACACCATATTACAATTATACTAGGTATACAGTAGGGGCTCTAGAAAAACATCAAGTATGGTTTATTGATGCCAGAACCACTAAAGCCTTAGCTGATGTTATTACTGAGTATGATTTGATAGGTACTGGCTTATGGAATATAACAAGCTATAATCAACAGTTATTTTCTCTCATGAATTCCATTTTTAATATTATTAAACTGCCAACTCAATAGTAAATATAGCTGAACAGAGCATACTGATATGCTCCCATTGTAATAGACAGATATTAGTATAAACTGTTTTATCACAAGCTGAGCATATCATTGCCTATAAAACATAATTGAATATTAATAATTATTTATATTTGTTTGTCTACTCCCTAGACTCTGTTAAATATTGTATAGCATCATACTTAGTTATAAATCTCATGACTTTAATTTCTGAATTAGTTTTTTTCCTAGCCTCAGCCTCAATTCTTTTCATTTGCATGAGTGTTAATGTTCTATTACCATGTACAACAGCAATCTTCTTAGACCAAGTTAATGCTATCTCTATTACTTTTTGAAACTCAGGGATACTTTCCTGTGACAAAGGGTCTAGTCTGTCAGCAAGAATTAACATGGAATATGTTCTAGCATCAAATCTTACAGTTAATTTATTTAGGTCAGCTACATAATCTTTTATACTTTCTGTTTGGAAGTTTCTTGAAAGCTCAATGAAAACTATCTCACTTAATACATCAACTATTATTTTATGCATATTTCTCCTTAGTTTTGCTATCTGTAGACTTTTCAAGTTAAGCTTTAATTGCAAAAAAAAAGAAAGCTCAACCCATTAGTTGCTCTTTCTTAGAATAATAGTAATTTAACTAATGGATAATATTATTCTTTAGTCATATCAGCTCTAGGACTATTATACTATTTTTATCCATAATATGCAATAGTTTATTAATTATATAACAGCTATCAATAAGTTATACTTATTATAAGTGCAACCAATTGCCCCCAATTTCTCTTTAATTTTTATTCCATATACTCATGATAAAACTGCTTAATCATCCTCTTACTCATTACCTACCTCATTAAATAATAGCATCCTTAGGAGCATGTTTAAAGTCTAGCAGTTCCTCCCATGTCTTACCCTGTCTAATACATTCCTCATAAACAGCTATTACTCCACCCAACTTCTCTACCCCCTTTGGATAACCATATGGCACACATAAGCCTATTGGTTCACCACCTACCTTATTATTATACTCTATATAGGCTCTGCCCTCCTCAGTCCTTGCAATTAGTTCTCTGTTATCTTTATCAATTATCCTTTTAGCCATGCTTTTTCCTCCACTCATTAGAACTGTGTTACAATGCCATGCTTATCAGGCTCTGCATTAATCTGCTTGAAATATTGTTCAAACTCCTGTTTTGCCCACTCAGGAGCATCCTCTTTAAGATGCCATTGCTCAGCACTTATATAGGCATATCCCTCAGCAAAAAATCTAGGCTCAATCATTACCCCACTCCTTTAACTGTTAATACAATTACATAACCTAATAGTTTAATTATACTACTTTTCTATTTGATTGACATAAATATTTATCTGTTGTAATATATGAGGTAGATTGACTGTACTTTATAACTTTTCATTTATCAATCCCCATGCCAAAGGCATTGGTGGCAACCATAATCATCTTTCTATCATAGATAAAATCCTCTTGATTTTCATTCCGCTCGTGATCACTCATACCGGCATGGTATTTTGCTGTCCCAATCCCTCTACGTTCTAGAAGTTCTTGTAATTCATCCACACTCTTACGGGTAGAACAGTATATAATTCCACAATTCGATGGGTGTTTATCAATATAATCCACTACCTCCGCATCCTTATTCTTAGGGCTACGTACTTCAAAATACAGATTCTTTCTGTCAAAGCCAGTCACAAGTACCGTAGGGTCATCAAGCTGTAGCACACAGATGATATCTTCCTTTACCTCTTCCGTAGCAGTTGCTGTAAATGCACTGATTACCGATCGTTTAGGCAGACGCTTAATGAATTCAATGATCTTTAGATAACTGGGTCTAAAATCCTGCCCCCATTGAGAAATACAGTGAGCTTCATCGATCGTAACCATGGAGATCTTAGTATGTATGGCAAAATCAAGAAATTCCTCTGTAGTAAGACGCTCCGGTGCCACATAGATCAATTTATATCTGCCTTCCTTCGCGTACGAAAGAGCCAGACTAATCTGCTTCGCAGAAAGAGAACTATTAATATACGCAGCATGAATGCCTGCTTGATTAAGAGCCACTACCTGATCTTTCATAAGAGAAATGAGTGGCGAAATCACTAGCGTTATTCCTTCCATTGCAAGAGCCGGAACTTGATAGCAGATGGATTTACCTGCTCCGGTGGGCATCACACCAAAGGTATCTCTTCCCTTTAGGATACTTTGAACCAAAACCTCTTGTCCTTCCCGGAAGCTGTCATAACCAAAATATTGCTTTAGAATTTGTGTTGAATTCATAATCGTTACCTCATTTATCAGTTGTTCTTGCCAGATTATTTATCTAATAATATTCTTTTCTACGGCGATTTCGTCCCTATAACATTTCTTTCATTAAACATTTCATTTACATACATTTCACTCATATCAACATTTTATCTATACATTTCATTTATACTAGCATTCATTTATACGAGTATTTTATTTATCCGAGTATTTCATTTATACGAGTATTTTATTTATACGAGCATCTCATTTACGAGCATCTCATTTACTAGCATTTCATTTGGATAAACAGTTCAATTATACGACATTTCGTTCAATGAAATCTCTTTCATTCGAACTTTTACCTATATGAGGTATTTCGTTCAATTAAATATTTCATTCATACGATAATCTGTTGAACGAACAATCAATCCAAACAAACATTCCAATTTAATAAATACTAACATAATCGTAAGCCCAAGTATATCATAAACAAAATAGTTCTCCAAGGAAGTTCAATTAACTTTGTAAAAATAGCACAAAAAAGCTTGCATCTTTTCTATGATGCAAGCTAAAACTTAAGCATTTATCTGTTATCAACCTTCTCTGGATACATGTCATGCATATGAAGTCTTTGTCTCGCAACCTCATACCATTCAGTATTCTCTTTTCCATAATTACAGTAGGGATCAATTGAGCTTAATCAAGTCTTTCATAATGATATTCATACAATCCTCATGAAAATCCCCGTGATTTCGAAAGCTAAATAAATACAGCTTTAAGGACTTGCTTTCTACCATATATACATTAGGTACATAAGCGATATAGATTGTAGCGAAATCCGGTTGACCGGTAATCGGACATAAACTGGTGAACTCCGGACAATTGAATTTTACGAAATAGTCATTCCCTTGGTGCTTATTTTCAAATCGTTCCAGCACCGATGGATCATAGTCATAATGATAACGAACCTCCTGATTTCCAAGAAGTGTGACACCTTTGATTTCTTTCTCTGTATTTGACATAAACGCCATGCCTTTCTTTCTACCTATAAGTTTTTAACTGAAAATATATATGCAAAGTGAATGCTATAGCTTTCACATTGTAAATAGTATTAGCTATCTTTGTTGTGACAAATTATTTACTCTATTACCTTATTATCTTGATATTGGTTTCTCCAGATATTTCAGCAGTAATACACCTACGATACTAGGAATGATCTGCCCAATTCCTATACTGATAACAAGCATAGTATAAGGTAGCTGCAACAAATAGGATAACCACAGGGGAACCAGTAGTGTCGGTATCAATAAAATCGGAATTGCCACCAGAACGATGTGTACCTTTCTTAACAGATAACAACCTAAGGATGTTAGAATTCCAGCGATAAATCCTCCTAACATATCAAGAGGGCCAAGTCCTCCCAGGATTGTATTACTTAGTAAATTCGCAATTCCAAGCGGCAAGATTAAAAACGGATGAATTCCTGCCAGTGCATAGATACTGGTTGCTATTCTTATCTGGTATTGCCCAAAAGCGAAATTCTGAGTTAAAAACATGATTACAACATACAGAGCAATTACAATTCCTGATATTGAAATTTTTTTTACCCTTGATAAATCTCGTTCCATGCTCTTAGTAAATGTTTGACTTTGCATTTTATTCTCCCTTTCATTGTAACAAATCAGCTTCGTTCCTGAAAACAAAGAAATGACACTACAATGAAATGGCAAACATCCACTTATCAATATGAAAAGCATACTGGTGTATTACTATTTCTAAAAATCTAGTGAATCAAAAAAGGTACCATAGGTACCTTAAAAAAGCTATTTCATTAGCTGGTCCTAGTTTTGTTTATAGACAGGATGGTTACGAACTGTCTTTATGATATTGTAAAGTCATAATAACACGACTATCCCTATATGGCAAGTTCAAATTATTGGTATTCGTTTACCAATATATTATACAATTATCGAATATATTATTGTAATTCCTCAAGTAAATTATTGGTACTATATCATTAAATATAGGTATTGTACAGGTTATTATAGCATTGTACAGGTAATTATAGGTATTGTATCGGTAAATATTAGTATTTTACCAGTAAATAGAATTGTACCAGTAATATTTATTGTATCATGTAACTATTGGTATTGTTATCAATTAAATTACTAACACACTTTCGTTTTCTTAAACGAATTGTCTTAATCATACTACAAGAATTTTTTCAATAAAACTATAGCCTGCTTCAATACATATTCTATTCATATCTTTAATTATTCTATAGAAGCTTCATAAGATCTCTAATATCATCGATCATAATGTCTGCTTCCTTTAGTTCATCAGGCAAAGCAAATCCATATCTACCCCCAATGGTTGTCATATTATTTTTTATCCCAGCTTCCATATCCTGAAATCGATCACCTATGATAGCCATCTTTTCAGGATATTGGTGCTTGATTAACTTAATGATTTCATGTTTTGGAATAAATTGATACTCCTCCGAGCAGATCAAAGCATCAAAATACCGATCCAATGCAAACAATTTATTATGATAATCCCTATAATACATTTTACAATTACTAATAAAAACCAACTGGTAGCCTTTCTCCTTCAGATACTGTAAAGTATCAAGAGCTCCCTCATAAAGTTTTGGCTTCCCCTGTTCGATCTGAAGTTTCATCTCTTCCGCTATAATATCACTGCAACTTTTCCTGAGTTCTTCACTTAAATCTGGCATAAAAGTTTTCCACATATCCGGTGGGTTAAAGCCTAACCAATAACTGATTTCTTCCTGAAACCAATTTCTTTTTTGCGCATAGCCCTGATCAACCAGATAATCGTAGGATTTTTGAAATGCTGGCCCGTAGATATGAATACTATTATGGAGCGTACCATCGTAATCAAAAAAGATGGTCTTAATATCGTTGAGAGGATGCAAGATGGTACTCCTCCTTAATTGAATTGCTTTAGCAAATTAGCCATCTCTATCGCAGTAATTGCCGCATCATAACCTTTATTACCTGCCTTCGTACCGGCTCTTTCAATTGCTTGTTCAATCGTATCGGTTGTTAATACTCCAAAGATAACAGGAACTTCGGTTTCCAGTGTCACATGGGCGATTCCTTTGGATACTTCACTGGCCACATAATCAAAATGAGGTGTTGATCCTCGAATCACTGCTCCCAGACATATTACACCATCATATTTTTTCAATTTTGCCATTTTTTTCGCCGCTAAGGGTATCTCGAAGGCTCCCGGAACCCAGAGAAGCTCAATATCATTTTCCTCTACTCCATGTCTTTTTAACGCATCGATTGCGCCTGCGATTAGCTTTCCACCAATGAATTCATTAAATCTTCCTGCAATAATCCCAAATTTCAGACCCTGAGCAATTAAATTCCCTTCGATTGTCTTCATTTTATTGTTCCTCCTTAAAATTTAACATATGGCCCATTTTAGCCTTCTTTGTTTTTAGATAGAACTCATTTCGTTCGTTATGATTCATTTGGATTGGTACTCTGTTCACGATTTCAATTCCATAACCGCTTAGTCCTTTTAGCTTTTTCGGATTATTCGTCATCAGATTCACTTTTTTTACTCCCAGGTCAGCAAGTATTTGTGCACCGATCCCATAATCTCTAAGATCCTCCGGAAATCCGAGAGCAAGATTTGCTTCTACTGTATCCATTCCTTGATCTTGCAGGGCATAGGCTTTTATCTTATTGATGAGACCAATTCCTCTACCTTCCTGCCTCATATAAAGTAAAATCCCTCTACCTTCTTCTTCAATCTTTTTCATCGCTGCTGCAAACTGTTCACCACAATCACAACGTAGCGACCCAAACGCATCCCCGGTTAAACATTCCGAGTGAACTCGTACCATGACCGGTTCACCATCCGTAACATCACCTTTTACTAAAGCTACATGATGTTCTCCGTTTAATATATTTTCAAATCCAACCATAGTAAATTCACCATATTTGGTCGGTAATTTTGCTTGGGCTGCTTTTTTGATAAACTTCTCTTTATTCCGGCGATACGCAATCAGATCAGCTATGGTTATTATTTTTAAATCATGTAATTTTGAGATCTCCAATAGTTCGGGAACTCTTGCCATTGAACCGTCTTCATTCATGATTTCGCATATGACACCGGAAGGATATAGACCTGCGAGGGAAGCCAAATCAACTGCTGCTTCAGTATGACCTGCCCGCTTTAGTACTCCCCCTTTTTTGGCTGCAAGAGGAAATACGTGCCCCGGTCGTTTAAAATCTTTTTCCGTTGCATTAACATCCAATACCTTTGTTATCGTTGCTGCCCTTTCAAATGCAGAGATTCCTGTCGTAGTTTCGATGGCATCAATGGAAACAGTGAAGGCTGTTTGATGATTATCTGTATTCACTGCAACCATCGGATGAATATTTAACTCTCGGAGCCGTTCTTCTACGATAGGCATACAGATTAACCCTCTTCCATACTTAGCCATAAAATTAATTGCTTCCGGGGTAACTTTCACTGCTGCCATCAGCAGATCGCCTTCATTTTCTCTATCTTCATCATCGACAACTATAACCATTTTTCCATCAGCAATATCCTGTATCGCATCTTCGATCGTGTTAAACTGAGACATCTTACATCCTCCCTCATCTTTCACTATATAAATCCATGTTCGCTTAAGAAGTTCATATCGATTCCATGATTGATCGGAGCTTGTTCCCTCGATAAAAACATCTTCTCAATGTATTTACCAAGCATATCGCATTCCAAATTAACGATTTCGCCTACGTTTTTCCGAAGTAATGTTGTTACTTCTTTGGTATGAGGGATGATGGATACCTTAAATGTACTTTCATCCACATACGCTACGGTTAAGCTAATTCCATCAATTGCGATGGAGCCTTTTTGAACAATATATTTTAATATTTCATAATCAGCTGAGATCGTAACCCAAACTGCATTTTCTTCCTTTTTTAAACTTAGTATCGTTCCGGTTCCATCGATATGTCCGCTAACAATATGGCCACCCAAGCGATCTCCCACTTGAAGTGCCCGCTCCAAATTAACCTCATCTCCTGGGGATAACCGGTGGAGATTACTGCGCCGCATAGTTTCGGCCATTACGTCGATGGAAAAGAAATGATCTGAAAAATCAGTTACAGTTAAGCAAACTCCATTGGTACTGATACTGTCTCCAATCCTTACTCCTTCTAAAACTTTACCTGCTTTAATTGTAATTCTAGCAGATTTCGTTGATTTTATAATGGATTGTACTTTACCAATCTCTTCGACTAGACCAGTAAACATCTAATGATCACTTCCTTTTCGATATCCTTGTATCATAATATCATCCCCGAATTGTTGTATTTCTATTTCTTTTAAATCAATAGCATCTTTCATAAAGGCTCGTCCACTTCCACCAAGTGGAGTTTTCGCTTCTCTTCCACCGATTAGCTTTGGTGCGATAAATGCAATTACCTTATCAACGATATCAGAATCGATTGCAGAATAATTCAATTCACTGCCACCTTCCAATAAAACACTATCGATATTTTGTTCTCCCAACACTTTCATAAGAAACTTTAAGTCTACTTGATTATTGAATAAGGGTGTTATTATTGTTTTTGCTCCCTTCTCCTCCAATTCCTTTATTTTTTGTGTCGAAGCAAGCTCGGTGGTAGCAATAATCGTCCGAGCCTCTGATTTTAGATTTAGTACATTCGCTTCCGGCGATATTCTAGCAGATGTATCGATAATAATTCGTACTGCATCACATCCTGTTCCATCCTTAAGGCGCGTGTTCAAGTAAGGATTATCTTTTTGCACCGTACCTATGCCTGCCATAATCGCTGTTACACTATGTCTAAGCTTATGTACGTATTCTCTCGATTTCTCGTTTGTAATCCATTTTGAGTCTCCGGTATACGTCGCAATTTTTCCATCTAAGGTCATGGCAGTTTTTAGTATGCAAAATGGCTCTCTGGTTGTGATATATTTTATAAATACTTCGTTAAGTTTTTTGCTCTCCTCCTCGAGAATACCGGTAATGACTTCAACTCCATTCTCTCTTAATATGCGAATACCTCTACCGGCAACCATAGGATTGGGATCCTCCATGGAAACCACTACTTTTTTAATCCCTCGTTCTACAATGGCATTGGCACAGGGCGGAGTCTTTCCATAATGAGAACAAGGTTCCAGAGTAACATACATAGTGGAATCTTTTACATCCTCCTCGGCACTTCGAAAGGCATTTATTTCAGCATGATTGCCTCCATATACTGCGTGATATCCTTCTCCGATCACACGTCCATCTTTTACGATGACAGCACCTACCAGAGGATTTGGATTTACATAACCAATACCCATTTTGGCTAAATCCAATGCTCGTTTCATATATTTTGCATCCATTTTTTCACCTCTGAAAGTATTGTTACCGAAAATGAAAATCTTATGTTTATTCATTTCATATAAGGTGAGATGATTGGTACCAATCGTAATAAGTTTTGATGTTATTTAAATTTGGATGTTAATTTAATTGATGTTTTTTGATCCATAGATATTGGATATATAATTTTACTTGATATAAATCATTTAAAAACTTGGTGAATTTATAGATAAGTGCTGAGGATTTATTAACACCTATTCGTCTAGAAAAAGTAAAGAATAACCAGAGAATTACATCTTTATGAAATTATGAACTACCTAACGATATGATGAAAGAAAATCTTTGTAAAGATCTAGTCCCAATATGAGGAAAGACCAAAAATCAGCATTCTGCTATTAGCAAAGTACTGGCTTTTTGGTCTTTGTTGTATATTATATATGCTACTTCCTTACCAAATAAAAAGATCATCACCCTTTAATTTAAGCATTGCTTCCATGAAGAAATAATCTCCGTAGATAATATTAAAATGGTGTTCCTTCGCATGATAAGCAGCAGAACAGTTTTCTAGTATGCAATCATTTTTCTCGGTCCAATTACAACGTTTTTCTTCTAAGGCTTTCAGTAATTTAACTGCAGCATTCAGATACATATCCTTCTCGTATTCACCTACATGTTTTGCTATCTCAATGAGCCCACTGGCTGCAATTGCTGCTGCGGTAGAGTCCTCCCAAGCAGGTTCTTTTGGTTGACGAAAATCGATCGGGATAAAACCGCTTTCCGGAATGTTCGCTATAAAATAATGGGCTACCCTTTTTGCAGTGTTCAAATATTCTATCTTACCTGTATGGATATAACTCATCATAAAGCCGTATAATGCCCACGTCTGTCCTCTTGTCCAGGAGGAACCATTTTCATAGCCCTGACCTCCATAGGTTTTTACAACACCACCATGTTCTGAATCAAATTCCACGATATGATTCGAGGAACCATCCGGACGGATAAAAACCTCCATAGCAGTGTCTGCATGCATCATTGCGATATGCTTAAATCTTGGATCTTTGGTTTCCTCCGTTGCCCAGTAGAGGATCGGCAGATTACATAGACTATCAATAATTGCCCAGCCGCTGTTATCACTACCGGGATGATCATTCCATGCACGAATAAACTTTCCTATGGGGTTAAAACGCCCCGCCAACAAATTCGCAGCATGTAACCCACATTTTTTTGATTCAGCGTTCTTTTTAATACGATAATCTGCTACAGCAGTCGGAAGATACATAAATCCTACGTCATGATGTAGTCCATAGTAGTTGATAAAACATTGATCCAGCTTTTCCTCTGAGATGCGAGCTACCTCGGCATATTTCTCGTTCCCGGTCTCATGATACATCAACCACATCATACCGCCCCAGAACCCGTTTGTCCACCAACTGATTCCTTCCATATTAGATTGATCATTATGTACTCCATCGATGGTTGTGTATGGAATCTTATGTTTTGATTTTTCACTGACCCAGTCCATTTTCTGAATTATTTTTTGAACGGTCTCCTCAATCCATTGCTTATCTTGTTCAATTAACATTTGTAATACCCCCATATGCTGTAATGATAATTTCATCTCTTATGCGAACAACTTACTGTTGCAAGATGTGAAACTAGCTCGTAAATAGACATTAATTGCAGTTATTCATACTTAATTATTCGTATTTTTACCTGTTTGTCATTACTTACTAGTAATTAATTACTAGTTGCTAATTATCAGTTACGAATTGCTAGTTATTAATTAATAATTCTTAATGCTAGTTTGATGATAGCATATGCTAAAACCGCTTTCCAGCCGAATTCTATTTAAAATATTGCAAATCTTGAACGGAGTAGATCATTAATATTATTAATTATCTCGCATATTTTTGCAATGAATTGATCTGATCCAATGCTTCTACAGCTCCAAGTTTAAATTCGATATCATTACTTAATGCATAAGCTTCCCTATAATAGTGGAGAGCTTCAGAAACTTTTTCTTCCGTAATATACGCTTTGCCAAGACACATTAATATTCCAATCTGACTCCTATGGTTTCCGGCTCCTTCCTGAATCGATAATGCTTTTTCATAGTAATCAATCGCTTTCTCTGAATTTCCCATCTCAAGGTACAGGGAACCAATGTGCTGCAATGCATCGCCCTCCCCCTGCTTATATTCACAGCTAAGACAAATCTCCAAAGCTTGATTGAAATATTCCAGAGCCTGCTCCTTATCCATTTTCTTTTCATGAAGTATACCTAAATTATTAAGTTGAATAATCACGCCTATTTTATAATCCGTTTCCTTATAAATTCCTAATGCTTCTACATAATAAGCCCATGCGGTATCTAAATTGCCTTTTGACAAATAAATGCTTCCCATCATCCCTAATGTATTGGCTTGACCTTGTTTATAATTAATCTGTCGATGCAGTTGAATTGCCTTATTACAATACTCCAACGCCTGGTCTAAATCCCCCTTTAGTCGATAGGTTGACCCAAGATTCAAGAGCTGGTTCGCTTCTCCCTGTATTCCTCCGATTTCATGATTAATCTTTAAAGCTTTCGTAAAATAATGAATGGCTTCTTCATAATTTTCTTTTGAACTATAAATGTATCCGATATTCGCCAGGGTATTTGCTTCTCCTTGTCTGTTTCCATTATCACGATTGATTTGGAGTGCCTCCAGCTGATATTTTAGTTCTTCGCTTTGCTTTGCAACTTTATATTTATCATATAGCTCCGGTTCCAATTCACTGATTTTATCAATCAGCTGATCCACAACGGATCTGTTCTTTATATTCGGATCAATGTAAGCAATGAATCCTTTTAATTTCTCCGGCTTATTAAACCCCGAAGATTTAATGCACTGATAGAGTAAGTCCACTCTCCCTAAACCGATCTCCCCATGGGTAGATGTCGTTAATGAACCTAATTTATTATACAAAAACATCGCCAGTTCATAATGGTTGTTAAACTCCTTACCTACTTCACTGACTCTGATCTTCATCGCTTTTTGTAATCTCTGAAGAGCAATTTCACCAGCCAATACCAAACCATTTAGTTCATCCAAGATCTGATATTCTTCATAGGAAAGATCACCACTGTATGGTTTATATAATAGATCATGTTCCACCTCAGCCCAAGCATGCATTAACGCCGAAGCCACTTGTATTTCTATCAATGTTCTGCTATATTTTTTTGCTTCCTCCGGCAGATCGTTTTCTTTCATATATACTCGAAAATGGGTAGCCCAATATCCAGAGAAACGTTTTTGATACTCGATCTCCGGTTCGTTCTGTTCATGCAATGCATCCGGGAAAACTCTGCATTCTTTCACATGAAATGCTGAATCAATTAATTGCCGTACTTTATATAAATCACCTGGAAAATACAATGCGATCCGCACCCCTGATAAATCCGCGATGTCTTCGACAATATCTTGAGAAGAGGCATAGTTTTTTTCCAACTCACGTTTTTCTAGTTTTTCCTGTAACCTATCCGGTTTTTTAGCACGACTGGTTACAATAGCTCGAATACCCATTTGTTCCATATTGGTCTCACATACTTGAGCACAGACTCTGGCAGCTTCTCTGTAGAAATCGTGCTTTTTTGTATAAACATCCATAAATTCTGTTATAATTGACATCGCTTTTCTTTCCTTTCTGCATCTTCTCTTGTAGTTTTATATAATTAAAATATTCACCTCCGGTCACGAATTACATAGTATTCTGAGTTTTATTATTCTTTTACCTGAAGTCTTTCAGTTGAAGTCTTTCAGTTGATGTACTTTAACTTGATGTACTTTCACTTGAAGTCTTTTACTTGAAGTACTTTCACTTGAAGTACTTTCACTTGTAGTCTTTCACTTGTAGTACTTTCACTTGAGTACTTTCACTTAAAGTACTTTCACTTGAAGCCCTTTCACTTGAAGTCCTTTTCACTTGAAGTTCTTTTCACTTGAAGTCCTTTTCACTTGAAGTCCTTTTCACTTGAAGTCCTTTTCACTTGAAGCCCTTTTCACTTGAAGTCCTTTTCACTTGAAGTCCTTTTCACTTGAAGTCCTTTACATAAATTCCTTCCCATGAATTCCTTTACTTAGATTATTTTGCTCGATCTTTATTAAATTACTTTTATTGCTCCTATGCTGCTCCTATGCTACTCTTATTCTGCTTCTATCCTCGTATTAATCCGGTTCTGCTTTTTGTTATGTACTTATTATAAATTTAATGACATTATTTCATTACTAATATGGCTTATTCTCAGTCCCTATCACTTCAACAATGCTTCGACGATTTCACGCCGCTCAAACAGTACACACCCACCGGCATGGTCTTCCATCAATACCTTCTGTTCTTTTAACTTTGTAAATAATCTGGATTGCAGTGCCTCCCGAAGGGAGGTATCCCTTACATTACTATCCGAATATGGGGAGAAAGGACAGGGCTCTGCCCCGCCATGAGAATTGATATGAAAAAATCCTCTTCCTGCAGCAAGACATCCCCCGGAACTTTTTTCATCACCTGGGAAAGAAATGAATACAATGCTCTGTTTTTTTTCTCGGAGTACTTTTAATCTCGCATTCAAATATTCCCTTTCTGCATCCCCGGGAGCTAACTCTTTATGATCCTCCGTTACTGGAACAAATTCCACATAGAATACTACCTTACATCCTCGATCAGATAACTGCTGCAAGAACTCCTCCGATGTCACTTCCTCCAGATTTGATGTAGTTACTGTGATGGATGCTCCGAATATCAGGTGCTTTTTCTTCATTTTATCCATAGATGTGATTAACTGCTGGTAGACACCTTCTCCACGACGATTATTCGTCTTATCTTCCTTCCCTTCAATACTAAATACGGTAATAAGATTTCTGGACTGATGAAATAGTTCCATATAGGGATCATCCAATATCGTACCATTGGTAAATATCGGAAACATGATCTCCGGAATTGTACTTGCCGCTTCAATCACATCCCTGCGAAGCATTGGTTCACCCCCTGCTAACAGAATAAATCCAATTCCGAGTCCTTTCGCTTCTATAAA
>JAQZBN010000140.1 GCA_029238935.1 Herbinix sp. | reverse complement strand
AGGCAGTTGTTCCACTAGTTCGGTTATGAGTTTCTCTGCAGATCCCCGCTCAAAAAATCCATTTTCTTTATATAATAACGGTGAATTAAAATACTTCGATCCTTCAACTGCACGAAATTCACCGGTAAACTCTTTATCCTCCGTAGTTAGTGTAGAGAGGATTCGATAAAACGGGGTTTTTACAAAGCTTCTTATCTCCCGTTCTCTTCTTACTACCATTCCTAATACACAGGTCATAACACGTCCAACCGAGATTGCAGTCCATTTTTCTGATTTTAAGTATTTCTGTACTTCAGAACCGTATTTTAGTGTTAGTATACGGGAAAAGTTAATCCCCATCAAATAATCCTCTTTCGCCCGCAAATCTTCGGTTTGAGAATCGATCCATACTCTTTTCTTGATCTTAGTATTAGGTACCTTAGCCATCTGATCAACCAAACGATAGATGTATTCTCCTTCTCTTCCTGAGTCAGTACAGACATATATGGTATCAATATCTTTGCGATTTAATAAATCCTGAACAATACGAAATTGCTTCTTTACATCCGGTATCACTTCATACAGAAATTCCTTCGGAAGAAATGGCAGTGTTTCCATACTCCATTTTTTAAGAGCAGGATTATAAACCTCCGGATAGCTCATTGTGACTAAATGACCAACACACCAGGTTACAACAGCTTGTTCTGATTCAATATAACCATCCTGCTTTCTTCCTGAAATTTGCAAAGCCTTTGCAAATTCTGTAGCAACACTAGGTTTTTCAGCAATATATAAACTTTTTGACATTATAAACCAACTTTCCACTCTTTATCATAAACAACTATAGTATAACCTATAAAAGGCGTTTATGACAAATAAAACTTAAACCCAGTCGTGACGAAAATTATCATTATTTTTATTGAATATTGACATACTATCGTATACAATAGATGTAACATTGATACCATATTACTGGTATTTTAGGAGGAGACCAATGACAAATAATTATAAAATTTTCAGTGATTCATCGTGTGATGTTCCTAAACAGATATTAGAAAAGTTCCAAATTGAACTGGTTCCTTTCTATGTCACCTTTGATCATGAAAACTACTATAAAGAAAATATCGATATCTCCAATGAAACCTTTTATGAAACCCTTACATCGAAGAATATGATATCGAAGACTTCGCTACCTTCCGTACAGGATTATATTAATGCATTTCTTCCTGCTCTAAAAGAAGGTGAGGACGTTCTTTGCTTATGTTTAACTCATAAATTCAGTGGTTCCTTCCAGTCTGCCGTGAATGCAAAACATATCTTGGAAGAAAAATATACTGATTCGAAAATTTATATTGTAGATAGCATACAGGCTACCGCAGGACAAGGTATATTGTTGCTGCAGCTGGCATATATGAAAGAAGCAGGCTATACCATTGATGATGCCTTGGAAAAAATCCATTCCCTTCGTACCACTGCAAGAATTATGTTTACCGTGGATACTTTGGAATATCTCGTGAAGGGTGGAAGAGTTGGCAAGGTAATCTCTTTAGCTAGTACCATGTTGAATCTAAAACCATTAATTCAGCTCAAAGACGGTGAATTAATCCCCTACTCCAATATCCGTGGCAGAAAAAAATCTTTGGATAAAGTGCTTTCCATGGTGGAAGAATATTTCAGAGAAACCGGGGAGCGTTACGAAGATTACGATTTTTGCATGGCTAATGCAACTACCCTCGAGGAAACAAAAGCCCTGCAGGCAAGTCTGGAAGCTTTAACAGGTCAAAATATTACCTATCCGGTATTTCAAATTGGTGTTACCATAGGTACTTACACCGGACCTGGTGCTGTTGGAATATGTTTTGTTAAGAAATTTGATAAAATATAAGGAGGTGTCGTATGTCTGCCAAAAAGATATATTATGAAAATTTAGCAGATAGCCTTATTGAGAAATTCAATTTGCGGGGAATAGAAGGTTATTACTGTGACAATGCTGAGGATGCTCTTCTTACTGCAAAGAGGTTCCTTACACCCGGTTGCTCCATCTCCTGGGGCGGTTCAGAAACCTTATCAGAAATTGGCTTGCTTGATGAATTAATGGCTTCTGATTACATACTATATGATAGACATACCGCTAAAACACCGGAAGAAAAAACCCTAATGTATAGCAAAATAGTGACTGCCGATTATTTTTTTATGAGTTCTAATGCGATTACACTGGATGGACAATTAATCAATATTGACGGGAGCGGTAACCGTGTTGCCTGCTTAATTACGGGTCCTAAAAATGTTATTATCATTGCAGGAATGAATAAAATCGTAACTGATGTGAATACGGGGATCGAACGGGTTCGTAATATGGCGACTCCGCCCAATACGGTACGATTAGGACTGAATACTCCCT
Organism: Herbinix sp.; assembly: GCA_029238935.1. Taxonomy (GTDB): domain Bacteria; phylum Bacillota; class Clostridia; order Lachnospirales; family Lachnospiraceae; genus Mobilitalea. The sequence continues at coordinate 1,177 of JAQZBN010000140.1, read as the reverse complement.
GTGCAGAATTGGGTCGCTGTGCGAATTGCCTTACCGATGACTGCATTTGCTGCGAGATAGTTATAACAAGAAAATCAAAGATACCCGGCAGAATAAAAGTTATATTAGTGGGAGAAGAACTTGGATTTTAACCATACTTTAGAAAACCTAATTAATTCTAATATTAAATCATAAGGAAAGGATGATATCGATGTTTAAAAAAGATTGTTGTACTAACCAAGAAGTTGCTAGTCCAGGTACTACTGTTATTGTTGATGTTGCAAAAATTGTAAAATATGCATGTGTAGCAGGTGTGCTTATTGTTGGTATTATTTTTGGAACAAAATGTTATCATAAAATGATATCCGAGAGTTTCAAAACTGGTAAATAATATACTATTATATTGATAAAGCGATGTTTCTATAGCACGTATATAATTACTGGTACACAGAATTTACACTAAACATGTACTACACACCTATGATAAGTACTCTTTATCATAAGTTCGTTCAATACATGCTATTAATATCATTCGCTTTATTAAACAAATCGTATCTATTACACTAATATTGCAATTCAAAAGAGCATTTTCCACGATTAGTTATGGAAAATGCTCTTTTTTATATTAATATAGCGGATACTTATCCGTCAGGGTCTTAACTAATTCCATTGCCTTCGCTTTATTCTCTTCTACATCTTTTACAAGTAAATAAATAGCTTCTGCAATTACATCCATATCTTCTATGTTCATTCCTCTTGTTGTAACAGCAGCTGTTCCAAGACGAATTCCTGACGTTACAAATGGTGAAGCAGGATCATTAGGAATGGTATTCTTATTGCAGGTAATGTTAGCTGCATCCAGAAGCTTTTCTGTTTCCTTACCGGTAACACCCATGTTCTGGAGATCCACTAACATGAGATGGTTATCTGTACCACCGGATACCAGTGTAAATCCTCTCTTCATTAATCCGTTTGCTAGTGCTTGGGCGTTCTCAATTATATTCTTTGCATACTCCTTAAAGCTAGGGTCCAATGCTTCTTTAAAGCATACCGCTTTGGCTGCTATTACATGCATCAAAGGTCCACCTTGAATTCCAGGGAATACTGATTTATTGAGTTTATATTCTTCTGCAAATTCAGCACTGGATAAAATCATTCCACCCCTTGGGCCTCTTAAGGTCTTATGAGTAGTTGTTGT
>JAQZBN010000072.1 GCA_029238935.1 Herbinix sp. | reverse complement strand
TTTCTAATCATAAGCAATCCTGTTATCTTTACTGTTTTTGTGGTGTATCTAATATCGATTGCTCAATACTAAATACGGTTCGTTGCATTATTGTTAACACGAATGTATTATCAATAACACATAATGAAAAATCTTTTTTTAGAGCCCATGTGAAGCTCTAATTTATTAGAATTTTCAGGGTTGTTTCACTGTTCAATTATCAAGGTTCATTGGCATCAAAGCATTGATTTTTCTAGCTTCTTCTGCTTCATATTTGTTTGCTTTCGAACCGGTTTGGCGCGTCAGCAAAAATGATTATATCACTGTAAGCATGTTATGTCAACACCTTTTTTAGTCTTTTTTACTACCAATTATTTCCTGCACTTTATCGATAATGATACCTATCAATTTATCTATGATTAAACTTAATTAAAAGTCCTTATTCTCTTCCATTTCTCATTACTATGATATCCGTTTATATATCGATCTGCTCAAATTAGTTTAGAATTGGTATCCGTTACTCATCAAAGCAAAATCCCCAAGTACGCTCACTGCGGGAAGCAGTTCAGTTCAGCGATACCCGGGGATTCTTTCATATGATTAACTTAACCATGTTATCCTAATATTACGATTAGCTATGCTTACACTCTACTTCACCAAAATATCATAGATAACATCTAATGACTATAATGTGTCCTTCTTTAGATCACTGACTGTTAGATTTATCCCTTTACTATTTGAACCATAGATGTAGCTCATGAAGCTTTCATCTATATATATCTTACAGCCAGAAATCAGCTGTTTTTTACGATCCTTCTATGGAGAACTTATTTATTCATTAGGGGTAACTCTTTTTATAGTATATGTAATAATCTTTAAAACATATTCTCACATTCTTGTATGATTCAGCCACCTAATCATAATCAGAATGTATGAACTATAACAATACCTCTAATTTTTCTACCATACTGTAACTATTCACGGCTTAAAAAGTTTAGCTGCATTTAATACAAAATCCATTAGAAGGTTATTATCATAAAGAATGCTAAGCGCAGGGCTCTCTTCGATCATCTGAAAAGCATCCTTTCCTAAATCTGTTCCTCCAAATACCGTTAAAAGTACAAATAGAATCCATACAATAACCAATCCTTGTATTAACCCCGCAATTAATCCTGCTGTTTTATTAATTGAATTTAAGATTGGCAACTTACTGATTAGATCGAGAACAATACTGATTACCCATAATGCAATTATGGCTGTTAGGAATGTCACCACAAAGGCAAGGGCATTGATGATAACATTCGCAAGATAACTGCTGATGTATTCACGAAAGCTATTGATTGCGAGAGCTCCATAGGTATCTGCATTATTATTTTGAACCAAAGTTTCTTTTAAGGATTTCGGTAAGGGCAGACCATCAATAAAATCAGACTCAGTTTCACTATCTTCTTTTACATCTGCTTCTTCTAAGGGCAGTATCTTTTCTACTCTTTCTGTAACGTAATCTACAAATTTATCATTACTTTTTAGTAAGTGATTTACTGACGGGCTAATCCATGCCGTCAATAAGAGCGCTATAATCATTGAACACAAAGAGAATATGGTTTTTATAAAACCGATCTTCCTCCCCACAAATGCATTTCCAACCAAGATGGCCAGAACAACAATCAATAACCAATTCATACTACATCCTCCTAATATTTGTTCCTCTTTTGTATGCGGTCTTACTCGACCAGTTTAATATCTTCAATATTTGATGGGTTGATCAAATAATAACGATCCATATTATTCTGAGGGTAAAATCCCAGAATGTCGCTATCGAAGGTTCCTTCATATTTCATTTTACCGTTGGTCTTTATTATCTTACAAGATAGTTTATTATGCAAAACAATCTCATCTCCGGATATCATAACATTCTCATAGTCAAAGTCCAACTTTTTATCCAGCACCTTTGTCCCCTTGAAATCATAGAGAAGGATTCGATATGGAATTTCACCTTCCGAATTCTTAACGATAACACCGGTATAATTATTATCATAAAATACGCTCTGGATATGCTCTTCAATTGGCTCTTCCTTTATTACCTCCGGTTTCTCAGGAACTGAAAATAATACAAAGCCACTGTCCTTGTAGGCACATGCCGTGTTATTATCAAGGAATGCAACGGTTGGAATTACGGAATCTTCGTACACAAATGCTCCAACAAATCGATTTGTGCTATTCTGCCCAACAGCACCTAAATTCAAAAAACTAATTGTGCTTTGCAATACCCCTTTCGTGAAATTCATAAAACTCACCATTAACTTTTGACCATCCATAGAAAGCGCAAGGTCCATCGGATAACCTTCCTCACTGACTCCAATTTTCTTATCGAATATAACTTCACTGCCGTCCTCATCATACATTGTAATATAATTAGATTCGTTATCTTCCGTCAGTATTGCAGTAACTCCCTGGCTGGCAATTGCAATATCTACAATTTTATAGGTCGTAGCAAAATTGCCTACTTGTCCATCGAAATTATATACTTGTACCGAATTACCTCCACGATCCGCAATGGCTATGTATTTTTTACAAGTTACTGCAATTGGATCTTTCATCTCGTAGGAACCATTCCAAATAACATCCCCTGATTTATTCATTGCTACTGCACCGTCTCTTGTGTATCGTACCACCGCAGTATTGTAACTTATGTAATGTACATCATTTCCTGATACACTCTCTGTTTTATGAATTACCTCATAATTCTTGTATGTTTTATTTAACAGCCTGATGAAATATATCGCTCCCACGGCTATAGCTATGAGAAGAATAGACGTCACAATAATCATCCTTCTTCTTCGGTTTCGCTTCTTTCGGTTCTCATATTCCCTTAATGATTCTCGCTCTAATTCCTTAGCCATGGTCTACTCCCTAATGCGATTTTACTTTAAAGTGATTATAACTCATTTCCTTTCTCTTAGCACTAATTTTTTTACCAAAAAACCTGCTCCAAAACAATTCATGATGTCTTGCATAGAATCAATTCGCAAGAAGCATAGGACTTATGTTTCGGAACAGGCTATTGTTACGGCACGATTAATTTTTGACCAACAAAAATCATATTTTCATCCTCAATGCCGTTTAATTCTTTTATTTTAGAGAAATAATTTGCCGAGTTGTAGAGCTTATAGCAGATACCCACAAGAGTATCTCCAGCCACTACTGTATAGTATCTCACCTCTGACTGCGTTTCCTGGCTCTCCGGCTCCTCTGCTGACTGATCCTTGGCATCTTGGTTATCTTTTGTATCTGCAGTCTCTTTATCGTCTGCCTGATCCTTTGTATCTGCTGTTTCGTTCGGCTTGTCTTCATTATCCTTGGATGCCTCTTCGGTAGAGTTGTCCTCATTGGATACATCTTCTTCGGAGGTATCCTCCTTCGCAGTATCCTCTTTTACGGTATCATCATCTGTTTCATCTGCTGCATCTGCATCATCAAGAGGAATCACATTGCCGGGAACAACTTCTACATTTACATTCCCATCCTCCGCCAGCTCTTCACCTGGGACTAACGGACCTGTTGGCTCCGGGGTAACATCCGCTATAAAATACCCTGCACTCTGTAACGTCTCAGATACATTATCCAAGGTATCCTTGATATTTCTCATTTGCTCATAATTATTCAACATCGCCGCTCCAACAACCAGTACAATGACGGCCATCAATGTTCCTGCAGCATACATTAATCTGGAAACGCTTTTACCCTCTTCCGTAGGTTTCTTATTTTGTATGACGGTTCTAATTTCCTTTGATACTCGGTCATCATAAGTAGCTTCTTCACTTTGGGTCTGCTTATGCTCAACCATATAAGTCTGCATTTCTTCATTTTTCTCGTAATATATGTAATAGCCTTCCTGCTTACACAATTTATTATTTTCATAGAGCAAGAATGCTTCCTCTTTCTCCATACTATCATAAGTTAACAAGGTCTTGTCCTGTCCTGCGAAGTTATCAATATGTGTCTTTAGGATCTTATCCTCTTCCTCTAGTAGATAACCTGGTCCGCTAAGGCACCATCCGACGATTTCAGCATCAACAAAATATTTCTTAATATTCTCATAGATGCTTGTCCAGGCATCGTTGGTAAAAATAATATCCTTATTGGTATCAACATTTTCAACTTCCATAGCACCATATATGAATAAGTTTCGGCAATTCTCTATCTTGACATATTGGCCGAGTAATACTGATACCTTGCACTTGGAATAATCCTCTCCACCTAATTGTTTTACAAACGTCATAACATAGTCTTCTACGTATATTTTCTTGGTGGTACTGCCTTTTCCCACCTGTCGTATATTCTTTGGCATTTTAAATAATGCAGGTACTCTATTCGTGCGATTATCTCCTCCGTTTTCATTACTGTAAACCGTTTCAATCATATTCTTCACTCCCATTCCATGCTTTTCCGTTACAGAATCCTAAAAATATAACTTAGCATAGCATATGAGGGACAGGCTTTTTGTCATTTTCAGTTTCAGGGAGAAATAAGTTTTCTTAGTATTTCTACTATAACAGTTTCAAATCGTCACAAATCTTACTGATTTTTTATGTTCTTCCATCTTTTTTATCGATTCAAGTAATTTTATTATTAAAATCTTTTCTAATTCATTGGATCTTCGTGTCTATCTTTATAGTTTTTGGAAATACTTAATTTAAGCTTTGTTAAAAATTAGTTGGAGGGAACATGAACACATATTTTAAAACGAAAAATAAAATATCTTATTTTAACTCCTCAGAGAAAAATGTAGCTTTTGAATTAGGACAAATGTTGCACGATTTGGTGAGGGAGTATGTATTATTGAATAAATCAATCATTTTCTTATGCATTGGATCTGATCGCGCTACCGGGGATTGTCTTGGCCCAATCATCGGCTATAAATTATCAAAATATAAAAACAAAAATTATTATGTCTATGGAACCTTAGAAGAACCTGTGCATGCGAAGAATCTAAAGGATACCATTGATATGATTAATCAATCCCATGAAGATGCCTGCATCATAGCAATCGACGCTTCTCTTGGTAAGTCGAATCACATCGGCTATATTACGCTTGGAGAAGGCCCCTTAAAGCCTGGCGCTGGGGTTGAGAAAGATCTACCGGCAGTTGGCGATATCTTTATCACCGGTATTGTGAACTTTTCCGGGCTTTTGGATCATATGTTATTACAAACCACAAGGTTAAATGTAGTAATGTCCATGGCAGATCAGATTTGCTTAGGTATCAACTATTGCATCTATCAGCTGAAGAATTTAATTCCGGAACATTAATTTCGTTATTTGCAACCCATGATTTATGGAATGAAATACTTATGAAGATACCTTTACAACGATTGATTTTCCAACATAACTTAACGAATTGTTAATGAATAAAACCTATGTTAAATGTAGCCACTTCGTACATAGGTTAATTACTTACATGAGGTACGACCTCAGTTACATACCGTAATTGATTGTATTTTCCGAGACGTGTTATATCCTACCATAATATCTTGTCATAACCTAGCATTTGATCTCTGTATTACACTTTTCTTGTTCTACTAATCTCTGCGTTATACAATCAAATGGAGCTACTATACATGAATTAATCATGCACGGTAGCTCCTTTATTATTATAATGTTTAATTCTTATTCTTTATAATATTACTTAAACTTCGAACATTACAAAGGGATTAGTGTTGTAACGCTGCCTTTGCTTCTTTTTTCTTTCTCCACATTACCCAAAGTGGTCCTGCAATACAGATGGTGGAATAGCAACCACTAATGGAACCTACTGCCATAGGAAGTGCAAAGCTCTGGATGGAGTCAATACTGTTTAGATGTGCAAGAATATAGATTAAGCTAACACTGATCAATACTGCAATATTCGTATTAATGGAACGGGTCATTGATTGAGATATGGAAAGGTTGGTTACCTCATCTACCGGAAGATTGGAATAGCTTACACTATTCTCACGAATACGGTCGTAGATAACGATGGTATCATTGATGGAGTAACCAATAATACCTAAAGCTACTGCAACAAAGGAATCTCCGATCGGGATCTGGAAGATAACGCAGGTAAAAAATACAACAAATACGTCGTGAACCAAAGCGATGAGTGCCATAACACCAGCGGATAAACCACCGATTCTGCTAAAACGGAACCATACATAACACATAACTAAGATTGCTGACAGAAGGATTGCTGTAATACCTTTCTGTAAGAATTTCTGGCCGAAAAATGGTTCTACCATGGATGATTCTGAAAGAGTTAATCCAACATTAGGATATTCTGCTTTCAATGCATCATCTAATTTTTGCTGATCCTTAGCATCCAGACCATAATTTCCTGCAATATTAATGATAAGTCTCTTTTCTCCGGTTGCTAAATCAGAGGTAATGTTAGTGGTTACCGGTCTGTTTAATATATCAGTTGCAATATCAGCTGCAGTACCATCGCTAACCTCTCCGGTGTAGTTGTATTTTAATAAAGCACCACCCTTAAACTGAATGTCCAATTGTACTCCATTTATTATGATACCAATAATTCCAGCTAACATAATCGTTAAGGAAATTGCAAAGAAAATGTAACGTTTTTTATAAAAATTAATAATTTTATTAGCATTCATCGAGCTGTTACTCATAGTGATATCCTCCTTGACCAACATGTATAAAGTCCCGGTTTACGTAATCCTTTGTATTCACTTAGGGACCAGATCATTAAACGGGAAGCTGTTACACCGGCAACAAAGTTAAAGAAGATACCGGTTAATAGGGAATACGCAAAGGATAATAGTGTACCGGAGCCAAAGAGCATTAGGATAACACCAACAATCAATACGGTGATATTTCCATCAAATACGGATGAAAATGCATTCTTAAATCCTGATTTTATTGCTGAACGGACACTTTTTCCTGATTTTATTTCGTCACTGATACGTTCTGCTATAATTACATTCGCATCAACACCCATACCAATAGACAGGATGATTCCTGCGATACCGGTAAGTGTAAGAGTCATCTGTGGAACAGATAACGCTAAAATTTGTCCCATTACCTGAATTAATAGTGCAATACAAGCTACAAAACCAGGCAAACGGTAATAAAAAATTAAAAGTACACAGATAATACAGAATGCAATGATACCTGCTTGTACCATGATATCAAGAGCACCTGATCCGAGGGTAGGACTGATTGTGGAGTGGTTTTTCGTCGTCATAGCAAATGGAAGCGCACCGGAATTAATTTTATCAGAGATGTCTTTTGCTTCATCATATCCACTCATACCATCAATTTGTGCTTTACCACTTGGAATATGCTCTCTAACGGTTGCTGTTTGAATTAATGTTTCATCCATATAAATGTTGATTACTTTTCCTACAAGTTTTTTTGTAGCATCACTAAATTCTTTAGTACCTTTTTCATCGAAAGTAAGACCTACTGCATATTCGTTGGTCTGTTGGTTTAATTCAACCTGAGCTTTTTTTACATGGGAACCTTCTAATAATACATTTCCCTCTGCGTCCTGGAAGGTAAGAAGAGCTGTTTCTCCTAACTCAGCCATAGCATTCTGAGGGTTGAAATCTTTTTCATCTGCTTTCCAAGGGAAGCTAACAAGTATATATCCATTATCTTTATCAATTGTTACATCACGGTCTAAAATATTACTCTGATCCAGACGGGTCTCAATAATAGCACGAGCTGCTTCCAGTTCATCTCCTGTTGGCTTTCTATCTAAGTTTTCCGGTTGGAATGCTGCATTTACTCCTCCTCGGATATCAATACCATAGCGCATATCAGGTGCTCCAAGTATTGTAAGGCTGTCCGATCCAATCGGAATATGAATTCCAAAGATTGCGGTATATGCCATAAGTAGTGCAATTGCGATGATTATAAATATTACTGGCTTTTTACTTTTCATATATTCGTTCCTTTCACATGTTTTTATATTTAATCAAAGGTTTAGCAATATCGTAGGAGGTGCATGTCCACCAATACTGATTGCAAGTAATGATGTATGTTTTTCTAACCTTCGATACGTTAATAATACATAAGCTAAAATCAAGCTAATCACGGATATTGTGATGTAAGTTATTCCACCATAGAAAATCCGCTGTGAATCACTTAGATAGATGCTGATCGCTTCTATAATTTTAAACGAAGAAAAGGATTCCTCTTCCGGAACTTCTGTCAAATTTGGATAGGAAACATTATATTGGAGTGTATCCTTCCTGTTAGCGAATGTATTAGCCTGACCTTGATTGGAATTGGTGTATAGGAAAAAATTTAGATGTGTATATGTGGAATATATCATAAATGAAATCATGAGCATGATCATAATTCCTATTAGAATATTTTTATTCTTTCTACATAAATTCATACACTCACCCCGCTCCCAAAAACATATATACTCTAAAATACCACATTCTTTGATTTTTGCATATATGAAATATAAGAGAAAATAAAATTTCTTCATAAATATTGGAAGCAATATTAACCCTGTAAGTAAATCAATTCTAGATATAACAATAAGAAAGGGGCATAAGCCCCTTTCTTATTGTTATAATGTGATTACGTATTCCTTCTCTATTTCTTTGTTTATAAAACTAGCTTTCTTTATCCATAGCATTTGCCATCCCAGCCAGTTTCATAATTGTTTTCCAGTTACGGACTGTAATCGGCATGTCCAACTTTTGCAGTCGGTTTGCTAATTTTGAATTTCGTATACTTTGATTGAATAAGAGATAGATGTCCCGGTTAATTATTTTATATTTTTCCTGATCATTTTGATAAGTATTCAGTTTTTCAACCTTTTCGTTTAATGGTACGTGATGAAGCATAGCAACATATAAGCTCTCAGCCTCAGAAGATGCCTCCGCTTCTTTTATTTCGCTTTCAGTAAAGGGGCAATTTTGCACGATTACCTTAAGTTCCTCGGAAGTTCTTAATATAACCGAAATTGTCATACCAAACTTTAATTCTAACATTTGCTCAATGTCTCTTTGCAGTGTAGGTTCCTCTTCCTTTGATCGAAACAAAATATTACCGCTTTGTATATATGTCTGTACTTTTTGCAGTCCTATTGCTTCCATTTCCTGTTTCAGCTCCGACATTTTAATGATGTTTTTACCACCTACGTTAATTCCTCGTAATAAAGCCACATAAACACTCATTATCCTGTCTCCTTCTTTATTTATATTTACAGCGATTACACAATCGTCCGCTTTTTATCTTCGTACCACAGCTAGCACATTCAAACCATGCATACTTTGAATCCTCCGAGAATTCTAATCGTTCATCCCTGATCCATTCCAAAAGTTTCGTTGGAGTAATTTCATTGGCTTCTGCTATTTGAACCACGCTTGCTCTCGGATGAGCCATAACAAAATCTTTTACTTTGATAAACTTCTCTTCCTCTTCTTTCACAAGGGGTTTTAGGGTCTTTATATACTTCTGGTCATTCTTCTCATTATTGTCCTTCGGTAACATCTTGATACAATCCTGGCACAACTCCGGACCGTAAATATATTTAAATAATCTTCTGCAGTTTTTACATACTCTTACTTCCATATCATACCCCCTTTATACATGAAGCAATCTTTCGTTCGTATTACAGATTAATGTAAGCCGCACCACCGCTTTTTATCTATTGGAAGCTTAAATGATAATCTCTTTATAAGAGTATCGGTTATAATCTAGTTCATTATGATAACTGCCATCTATTTGACCAGTTATTATATTTGCTTCCTAACAATTTTATATTCATCATTATATTGGTAATGTGGACAATGATAAAGTGTATTACTTAAAAATCTTCCCATCTCATCTTCATCCAAAGAAACCTGGCATTCATAATAATCATATTCTTCATCATACACATAATTCATACAACTGTCACAGCTTGTCTGACCTTTCAACTTATAACCTCCTTTGGTACTGCTCTAACTCCAGACATTATAGGAATGATAACATATCAGACGCTTCTGTGTCAAAATGCAATCGTCCATCCCGATCCGAAATATACGGCTTTCTCTCCTTAAGGTATTCATATTCTTCTAATCTCGATAGACAGTTTCTCATAACATACATACCAAATGGACTAGCGTACCTGTCATGGTCGCTTTGTAGAGTAAAACTTTTATTTAAGAGTTGTGGAAGCGATACATGTTTGCTTCCAACTTCTTGATTTGTAATGTAATGTTTAATTTCAGGAGCGGCGATGGCTAGTGGCAGCTCTGAAAGTGTTAGCCAATAGTAAAACTGTACGCCTGAGTGTCGCTTGCGATCATTCATATGCTCTTTCATACCCTTAAGAAGCTGTTTCATCCATATATCTTCCTCCGGAAAAGTAGTGGCTATAAATCGAAGGGTAACAAGAGATGCTTCAAAGCATTCTCCGGTTTCACAAAACTTACCAAAACACGTGGTTAAAAGTCTCTTCTTAGTCCTTTCCAACATACCTTTTACCCGCTCACGATCTCCTGCAAACTTAGAAAGTAAACGCAATATTTCCAGCTCATAAGAATTCGCAGACAGAATATGGGTCTGGGGAGTCACGGTAGACAGGGTTACATACTTCCTTCCCTGATCGTAGGGTGTGATATAAAACAGAGGATACATCTCCCTTTCATCCCCGTTTTTAGCGCTCGGAGCGTGGACACCATGATGAAAGCGCTTCACATCTTTACTACTGCTTATTCCCTCTAACATACGACTTACGATATACTCTATATCTTCCGATTTGATGGATCCTTGCGTAAGCAGTTCATAATTGGCTTTAAACACGATTTCATAGATGGATAAATCCTGATAGTCACCCCAAATTCTTGTCAGCATTGTTTGGTAAGCACTCATTTCATTCTTCTCTCCTTTGCACTGTAATCTGGCATAGCCTCTTATGTTATCAATCCTCAGATCATAGTCTAGTTTGTACTGTTAAAGACTACATTACTATCTAAAATATAGCACATAGGGTGTTTGCAAACAAGTGTTTGTTTGGTATTGTAATTTTGGTATTATAGATTGGTTCTAAAACCATAAAATCCCTTCTAAATTTGAAAGGATTTTAGGATATGTACCTTTATTTATTACATCTTGCACTAATCTTTATTTTTTCGCAGGAACAGGTGATGGAAGAAGGAAATATTCTTGAATTCCTCCAAATAAGAAACTCTTTCTTCTACTTCAAACATCTTATCGTACCAATCATTGCTCGATTTAAGATCATGATTTTGCTGTAATGCCCAAAAGGTTCTGACTCCCAGCACTTTTTCGATCCTACAGCCTCCCATCAACGGCTCGATATCGTTAAAGTTATAGTAATGAACCTTTCCGAAATTAGGAACTTGTATATCTCCACCATCCAGTAATGATAAAGCTTCTACAAAGTTATTCTCATAAACTACTTTCTGCATGATCCTGCCCGCATGATTATGTTTGACGATCGATAATAATCCATTAGGTTTTAGAATACGTATAAACTCCCTCACAATTTCATTCCGCTCCGCTGCATATTCGAATACGTTATGACACAGGATTACATCAAATTCTTCTGACTGCAATTCCTTTAATTGATCTAATCCTCCTATGATTTGCTCGTAGGAATTTGATGCTTCTCTCATATTAACCATCTCTTCCTTGGGTTCGATTGCAATTACTTCATTCTCCAAGGCAAGATGATTCGCAGTGATACCAAAACCGCTGCCAAAATCCAGAACCTTTAACCCCTTAACCATAGACAGCTGTCCCCAGATCATACGGTAGAACATAATTCCCCAGGGCGATTTTGTATTATTATAATAATTCAGTAAATCCTGATTCATATATCATCCTTTCTACCTCTCCTATTTTACACCCTGGCTATCTGATGCTCCAATACGTCCGCAAACTCATGCACATATTTTCCCAAGGTTTCTGTCCAGTCTAAAACTGCTTCTTCATATTTATATTTCAGAGGGTTTTTTCTGATATCTACCGCTCTTTGTAACACCTCCGGATTTGGAGCAAGATGATGTTGTAATGCCCATTCTCCTGCTGCCGTCTTTGCAATTATTTTGCCTGTTTCTAAGGTATAGAGACATCTTGCGATATCTAAAAGCCAGCCGGGAGAATAGAGCGTTCTGTTTGTATGTACTGCATATTTTCTTATCGCTTCATAATGATGAACCACTGCTGCCTTTAGCTCTTCATAAGTCGGTCTCTTCAAATGCTGCCGTATTTCATCCCCTGATAGGAGTCTCCCGCTATCAATCAGCTCCATAAGTGAGAAGGGGTCAAATACATAGTTCTCCGTAATTCTCTGTCCGCTTGTACCCCAGTAGACTGCTCTTTCCCTAGACTGATTAAGAAATGCCGCCAGGGACAGCATGCCGCCTTCAAAGGATCGAAAGTACTGGTTTCCCGGCTCTTGCTCTAGCAGTGTCTGCCTTAGCTTGACTAGTTGCTCTGCCTTATCCTCTGAAATAGGCTGTCCTGTCAGACACAAAATATCAATATCACTCCATCCTAACTGAAAATCATCTAAAACAACCGAGCCGAATAGATAAATGGATGGTTTATTATTCGATAATATCTCATTGATATGATCTTTCATTAATTGAATACTTCGTTCCATAGGTTCCCTCCACTCGTTTCATAATTTAATGATTGCATATAAATTTGCCAAGGTAATAATACAAATATCTCTAACACAATCCGAAAGAACGTACCATTGGTACTCTTATATAACAGCACATAGCTTCCTTTAATTTCATTCATTTACTATCCTGCGTTACACATGTATTTCCTTCTTAAATATGAATGACTTCTCCCCATTGTCATATACGTTTTCCTTCTCAAATGCAAATCCGCATTTTACCGTATAAAAATAATGGTTTCTAGCGGAATAATCAGGAGTTTCTACCATCCAACACTTTGCATCTGCATATTCTTGTTCAATGTCCTTCCAAACCTGAGTGCCAGGATGATATTCTCTATAGTTGGGATCAATAAATAACATCTCTAAGGAATATTCCTTATCCCTGATTATCCTGACAGAATATGCACCGATGATCGTATTGTCAAATAGTATTAATTTACTTTCCACACCTTCTACCTCATTCAAATTCTTGATTAAGCTCCCATCATTGTATCCTGGGGGTCCATCCTCTGGTATATTTGTATGTAGCGAGGTATCTTCATTAAATGCAGCTGTCATTATTCGTGTTAAAGAATCGTAGTCATCTGGCTGTATGCTGCGATAGGAAATCGTATTTATCATGTGAACTCCTTCCGTTAATTTGGAGATGATTAATCAATATAATTATCTGTTGCATTTGCATAGTACTGTAAATCATCTCATGAATAACCTAGCACAACTGTCGTTTAATGAAATATGTACTTTGCATTTTATATAAAAATCGATTAGATACTCAAGTTCCTTCGATATCATCCATCTCCACCTCTAGTTCAAGACACTGGAGTAAATTCCGATACATTAGTGATTGAACATAATCTGATGGATGAAGTCCATCATTGCTGCAATTTTCACCATAGATAATATCATCCATCCGCTTACCGGTAAGTTTCAAGTAATCCTGTATTTTTTTATAATTGTTTACAAGCAAAACTTGTTCGTCTAATGCGACTTGAGATATCACAATAGCGACATCTTCTATATGATATAAACGGTTTTCATAAGATTCATTAGTAGCTGTGGAAGGATTGGGAGTGATTAAGATAATCTGCTTATCACTGTCTTTTAGCCTCTTCACTAGATAAGATAAGTTCTCATGAAGCTCCTTCATTCCATTTTGCCTTTTTCGATCGTTCGTACCTAACAGAATTATTATGATATCGTCGTCCTCTTGGTATAGCTTATCCAAGTTTTCTCGTACCTGGTAGGAATAAATACCGCCACATCCATTGTTCGTAACCGTACACCCTGGGAATTTCTCTATCAGATAAGCTTGAAATCTTCCCCACCAACTATTTGGAGCAATTCTTCTTACAAATACATCATTACCTATTGT
>JAQZBN010000139.1 GCA_029238935.1 Herbinix sp. | reverse complement strand
TTGATCTTGGTGATTGATTGGCTTGGTCGTTAATTATTTTACCATAAGCCTAGGAGCTTCTCTATTTTTTTATTTACACAACTTATTTTACACTATCTATTCAATTAACCAATATCACTTGTGCTGATGCTTTTATGTAAGTAAAAGTACTAATTCTGTTCTCCTTCATTGATCTATATTATTTGCTTTATAAAGCGAATAATAAACTATTACTTGGATGATTTTTGTATTTATTGTTACATGATATAAATATTGTTATATTTGCAAATAAAACTGAAATCGTGCAATAAAATATTATAACATCACTCACCCTGTCTTTTCCGTTAACAATTGTATATCTAAGGTTTATTGCAGAAATAATAACTGCAACGAAACATATAATTATTGAAACTATAGAAATAACAAATGATATTTTGGCGCTTTTCGCATTATCTTTCATTTTGTCTCCTCAAGCAAATGATATAGAAGCTTCTATTGTTACAATATTACAAAAGGTCTAACCCCAATCGATCATTGTGCTGAAGATAACTCTTTGTTTCCAGCAGACTTTTCTTTGGATCTTCCTTCGTCATATATTCCAGTCCAAGATATCCCTCGTAACCGGTTAACTCTATCGCAAGTATTACATTCCTATAATTAATCTCACCGGTCATAAGCTCTGCTCGACCGGGACAGCCTGCTGCGTGAAAATGTCCAATCTTATCAATATTTGCAGTGATATTACTGATGAGATTTCCTTCCATAATCTGCTGATGGTAGATGTCAAATAATACCTTTACCTTCGGATTATTAATTTGGTCACAGAACTCGAAAGCATCCAAGGAGCTCCACATATGATAACCCTTATGATCTACCAAGGTATTCAGCGGCTCTATCAATAACGTAACATCTTCCTGTTCCGCAATCTTAGAAGCTTCCTTTACTGTTTCGATTAAACTGTTTCGATGTTCTTTATAGGAGATCACCTCCGATTGATAGCCTGCTTGCATAATGATGGCTTTGGTATCAAGTTTTTTCGCTGTATCGACGGTTTCTTTCCAGCCGGTAATGAAATCCTTCTGAAGAGTTTTATCACCGGGATTCGCAAATTTGGTACAAAAGGTTGCAACTTCTAATCCCAAATCCTCTTTTGCCGCTACAATAGAATCTATATCCTTATCCCACCAGGACCAAAATTCAAATGCCTGATAACCACATTCCTTCACCAATTTCATAGCCTCTAGAAAGCTGCCTCTATTCTGAAAAACTGCATCGATACATATGGAATACTTCATCGAATCTCCTTACCTTTCTTCGTTTTATGCTCGTTTTCTTTTGTCTTATTGCAATAAATACATTAATATAAAGTCTTTCTCAATCACATCATCCAATTCTCTAAGCAAAACATTAACTTTATCAAATACTATTATCGTTTCTCTTCATCGAATGAAATGCAGTCTATAACTTCATCTTGATATAATGGTCTAACTTCCTCTTATATATTTGATGCAATATCAAATGAGTTCTTAGCGGCATTTAACTCACCTTATCAATATCAAAAATATACTGATTGCCCTATGATTAATGTTATATTATGGAAACTTAATAGTCAACAACTATAAACTAATTTCACTTGTGATACGATTTACCATATCTGTGGGTAGGGTATTCCACTATTTTACACAACAGGTTACTGCGAATCATTGGATAGCTTCGATGCTTAGCACCTATCTTTTATCTACTAATTGATTCATTTATCACCTTGATAACTTTGATGCTTAGGTTATAATTAAGAATAGCAAAAAACATCGAGAAACCTTTTATGTTATTGTATATAATTTAAAAATATCAGGGGAGGGCAATATGAATTATTACGACATAATCCAGAATTCGATCAACTATATAGAGAGCAACCTATGTTCTGTAATCAGCTTAAAAGACATGTCGGATAGCTCCTATCTTTCTCCGTACCATTTTCATAGGATATTTAAGGCTTTGGTTGGGGATACACCGATGGACTATGTTAGAAAACGTAGAATAAGTGATGCGGCATTGACGATTGTACATACGAATAAAAAGCTCACCGATATCGCCGATGAGTATAATTTTTCTTCACAGGATGTTTTCTCAAGGGCTTTTTACCGATTATTCGGAATGACTCCCGGGGCATTCCGAAAGCTGAAGCCTCAAATCGAGTTATTCGAAAAGAAATATGTAGATGCTGTATCCAAGCCATACTCAAACTATATTAATAATGAATATACACCCAAGCTTGTTATCAAAAGTTGCTTTCAGGTGGTTGGTTTAGAATGTACTGTTTCCAGAGAGGAATTAAGCCTGGATATTCTAACGGAAGATAAGTGGAGTGAACATGAAATCCGTAAAATGCATGATAGTTTTTTCGGAAATTTACAAAGGGATGTTAAAAACAAGGTAACTACCTCCGATTGTATTGCAGCTTATATAAGAAACGAGGATAATACCCTTACGGATATGGCATGTGTAGAAGTCAGTGATTTTACTGATATCCCGGAGAATATGGTATGCCGAACGATACCGTCTCACAAATACGCTATGTTTGATTTTCATGCAGATAAATCAGCAGAACAAATTACCCCATTTGATCTATCCGGCTTAACTGATTATGCCTATGGCTCGTGGCTGCCGAACTCCGGCTATACTTTGGCTGATGCGGCAAGTCTTGAAATATGGCTGCCCACAGACACCCCACAGAATCACTGCAACGCAAATATATATATTCCAATTGAATAATCATAGGAGGTATGATGTATGGTAACAATAGGTAGAGCTTCTGTTGAGGAGGTAACCTTATTAACAGAGATAGCAACAGAAGCATTTAACCATGACGCAAGAATGTATCTTGGGAAGGAACTAGGCCCTTACGGCTATAATTCAGTCGAATGGCATCAGAAGAAATTAGATGAAACGGATTACTATAAGATTCTTAATGAGGATGTTCTAGCCGGTGGTGTGTATGTATCCCAAATTTCGGATAACCATTATCAGCTGGAATGTATCTATCTCCATCCTAAATTTCAGGGCTGCGGGATTGGCTCACAAGCTATGAGACTGATTGAAAAAGCCTATCCATCTGTGAATAAATGGACCCTGGATACCCCATCTTGGAATCCAAGGACTAATCACTTTTACCCAAGCCTGGGGTATAATAATTTAGTACTTAACTTATATGAGAAAACGATTTAATTCTTAACTAATTCATTTTTAGTTTTTTTTAAATTTAAGTCTAATCTATGGGGACGGTTCTTTTGCTTTCAAAAAGAGGATAAAGAGCTATCTCCATTCTTTTAATCCAGAAATAATGCATTCTTCGGCATCGTATGAAATTCCTTTTTAAAAGCCCTAGAGAAAGTAGAATAATTCTTAAATCCGCTCTGAAAACAAGCTTCTGTTAAGGAGCTCCCATTTCGAACCAGATTTTTAGCCAGCAACAGTCGTTTCTCCGTAATATAATTACCTATGGTATACCCCGTCTCCTCTTTAAATAAATGCATCAGATAATATCGGTTAAGATAAAATTTTGCAGATAAGGAATCGACGGATAGTTCTTCTGTAATATGTTCATTGATAAACTCTAAAATCGGTAATAGCTTTGCATTGCCAATGACCGAATCCAGATAATTGATATGATTCGAAATGGCAGTTCGATTTAGTTGTATCATAAATTCCAAAAATAATATCTTCTGATAGAGTTCTTTTGCAAAGGCATTATCAGAAAAAGAGTGCTCAAGTTCCAAACATACCTGATACAACTTACTCTTATCAACCGAATGGATTATTCTGAGGTATCGAGAACCGTTGGTTTATGGATCTCTCCGGCATTCACCAGCACAATATCATAAGGCTTTAATTGATATGTCTTTCCTTCTATCGAGTAATTGACATTGCCTTTTAGGAAGATAATAATCTTATTAAAGTCATGGTAGTGGAACGCAAAGTCCTTCCTCTGCCGATCAGCAATATGGAATATCTTAAAATCATCTTCCAAATATCCTAATTTTTCAATATTATTCATTTTTTATCTCCCATTAAAAACAAGTGCATACTATAAGATATAGGGAAAATTTTCCCTTCTTATCGAAATTCAATCTATCTAGATCAGATCACATCACATCTTACGCCTCTTGATCCATTATAAAGCATTATATGCAATATTCAAAGCATTATAATGCTATTTTTATAAAATAATGTTATGTAAAATAGAATCAGAGAGCAAATAGCAATTAGTTTTATTTTGGGAGGTTTTCTTATGCAGCTTACAGGTGTATGGCTACCTATTATAACACCATTTAAGGATGATAAAATAGATACAGTATCGTACCAGAGAATGATCGATTATTATACTGAGCAAGGGATCAGTGGTCTCATCCCTTTGGGAACTACCGGTGAAATTCCTACTTTAAGTGATTTTGAATTTGAAGAAATGATCGAACTGACCATGGAATTTAATCGAGGTCGGCTTCCAGTGTACGTAGGAGTTGGGGGCAACTACACAGCAAAGGTAATCAAGAAATTAAAGATCGCTGATTATTATGATATCCAAGGAATCCTATCCGTGTGTCCGTATTATAACAGACCAAATCAGGAGGGAATTTATACCCATTTTAAGAGTATAGCAGAAGAAACAGACAAAAATATTATACTCTATAACATCCCATATCGTACCGGAGTAAATATAGAAAATGATACGATTTATCGACTGGCAGAAATCAAAAACATTGTAGGCTTAAAGGATTCCTGTGGTGATATAAAACAAACAATGGCATTGCTTATGAATCCTCCAAAGGACTTTTCCATCCTTACGGGAGAAGATTTATTGTACTATCTTACCCTCTCCATGGGTGGTCAGGGAGGTATTTTAGCCTCTGCTCATTTAAATACCGAGAAATTTGTTAAGGTATATGACTACATCAAAGAAAATGATCAGCAAGCAGCTTTTGCACAGTGGAAAGAACTTTATGATTTAATCCCTCTCCTTTTTAAGGAGCCAAATCCGGCACCACTAAAATATTGCTTGAATCAATTAGGCATCATCGATTCTCCTGAAGTACGTTTACCGTTGATGGAGATATCAGATCAATTAAAAGAAAAGTTAGATCCATTTCTTTATCAAACGAATCGACAAACCATTACGTTTAGCATGAATTATTTTTAAGGAATAGACGTATTTACTATAATATAGAATTATGAGTTAATAATAAAAGGACGGGTGGTTTTTTTCTCACATCCGTCCTTCTTTTTAACTATCTCTCGTTTATTATCTCTACTTCTCTTGAAGAAACATAATCGCTCCGACAAGAAATAAAACCATACCAA
>JAQZBN010000138.1 GCA_029238935.1 Herbinix sp. | reverse complement strand
TTTGATGGAGAAGTGATTTTAGAGGATATAGATAAAGATTTCTTTGAAAGTATAGAAGAGTTTAAGCAAGGGTTTATTACTATGTATCCTGAATTATCTTTCAAAGGGAGAGTTACTCCTACGAAAGTAACTGATAATAGACAGGAAGAATCCTATCAAACGGCAACTTTTTTTAGTGGTGGAGTTGATGCTTATAATACGTTGATCACGCATATTGAAGAAAACCCGATACTGGTAACTCTATGGGGAGCTGATATTTCATTTGAAGATCAAGCTGGTTGGAATCTGGTTGATCATTATATAGGAAGTATCGCGAGTAACAACAAATTGGATTATATATCAATTAAAACCTCCTTCCGAAGATTTTTAAACGAAGGAGCTTTAAGCGAATATGTGATTTTAAGAACGGGTAATAACTGGTGGTATGGATTTCAACATGGGATAGGAATCATTGGTCATGCAGCTCCCGCTGCATATCAAGCTAAGATAAAGACGGTTTACATAGCCTCTTCTTTAACAAGGGAAGATAATTCGACTTGTGCATCAGATCCATCCATTGATAATTTTGTTAAATTTTGTAGTAGCCAAGTGATTCATGATGGATTTGAGTATAGCCGACAGGATAAAGTGAATCGAATCTGTGAGTATGCAATAAAAGCGAAGACTCCGGTGCAACTTCGAGTATGCTGGGAGTCTGAAGGCGGATCCAATTGTTGCCATTGTGAAAAGTGTCATCTTACCATATTGTGTTTATTAGCGGGAAAAAATGATCCACGTGAATATGGCTTCCATTACGCAGATGGTGAATTAGCCGGTATGATGAAGGATTTTAGAAGGGAGATACATTTTTCGCATCCGTCTTGTATTGTACTCTATAAAATTATCCAAGCTGAGTTACGTAAAAATTACACGATAAGTCAAGTTGATCCAAGCTTGCGCTGGTATTACAAGACTGATCTGGAGAAAGATCTATCCTTTCAGAAGAGACTTCTGTATCGTATCATACGTAAAGTAGAAAAAATATATAGAAAATAAAAAATACCATTATGATAAGGAGCTTAATATTGAAAAATAGAACAAGAAAACAATATGTATCACTAAATATTTTGACGGGCTCCGTCAGTCATGTTATTTCAATGGTGTTGCAGCTGGTTAGCAGAACAATATTTTTAAATACTTTAGGAATTGAGTATTTGGGAATAAATTCTATGTTTTATAATATTTTGATGCTACTTTCTTTGGCTGATCTTGGCTTTGGATCTGCCATCGTTTATAGCATGTATAAGCCCTTAGCGGAAAATGATACAGATACAATCGTAGCATTGATGACTTATTATAAAAATATATATCGTAGACTTGCAATTTTAGTGGCATGCATTGGAATAGGTATGTTACCTTTTCTGCCCTATGTTGTAAATTTAAATGAAGAGATACCGCATTTGCAAATCTACTATCTGTTGTATGTCGCTAATATTGTTATTTCGTATTTGATGGCTTACAAATATACCATCATAACTGCAGATCAAAAGGGTTATCTGATCTCAGGCTATTCACTCATAGCGTCAATCCTGCAGACAATTGCGCAAACAGTAATATTAGTCGTTTTTAAAAACTACATGCTATACTTACTCGTTTTTGTTATTAGAACATTTTTGGTGAATTGGTTCCAATCGAACAAAGCGAAAAAAGTGTATCCATATATCAATGGAACGAAGGAATTGGATTCAGCTACGAAAAAAAGTATATTTAATAATGTGAAATCAATGTTCTTATATAAATTAGGCGGTCTTCTATTAAATAATACGGATAATTTTATCATTTCTATGATGGTTGGGACAGTATATGTAGGGCTCTACTCTAATTACCTAACCATTATTGCTGCAATTTATAAATTTACAGATATTATTTTTGATTCAATCACATTTAGCGTCGGAAATCTAAATGTCTCTGAGGACAGCGAACGGAAGTTTGAAATATTCAACGTTTTAAATTTTGTTATATTTTGGATTATAACCTTCTGCTCCGTTTGTTTTCTCGTATTATTTAATGATTTTATATCCTTGTGGATTGGAAATGAATATTTATTTGGTATGCCGACGGTTATTATAATAGTTGTTAATTTCTTTATGCCGGGCATATTGACTACCACATCCATTTATCGAGATACCACAGGAATGTTCAAAGAGACAAGATTTGTATTACTGATTGCCGCTGTTATTAATTTAGTCCTTTCGGTGATACTCGGTAGAAATTATGGTCTTTTTGGAATATTATTAGCTACTGCAATTGCCAGAATGTTAACGAATATGTGGTATGAACCCTTCATCCTTTTTAAAACCTATTTTAAAAAATCTCCGATATTATATTTCAAAAGACAAGCGATTTATTGTATGATTGCAGTTGGCTGCGGTTTTATTACTTATTTTCTAAGTAGAATGCTTAATAGCATATCCGTCTTTAGCTTAATTCTGAAATTGATACTTTGTATGATTGTACCAAATGTTATTATAGTAGCATTATTCTTTAGAACAAAGGAATTTGAATATATTTATCATCATATAATTCGTAAAATATTAGATAAGATTATGAATAAGAAAAGAGCCTAAAAGCAAGAGTGTACGAAATAAACTAATTGTAGGAGTTAACCTATGAATAAAAAAGTCAGTGTAATTATTCCTATCTATAACAAGGAAAAACAGATTCGCCGTTGCGTTGAGTCTATCATTACTCAGACCTATCATAATTTGGAGATAATCCTGGTGGACGACGGTTCACAGGACAATTGCCCGGGAATATGTGATGAGTTTGCAAAGAAGGACCCTCGAATCAAAGTAATACATAAGGAATGCGACAGCTCATCGGATGCAAAAAATGCAGGATTGAAAGCCTTTACCGGAGAATATGTCTATTTTCTTAACAGTAGTGATTATGTGGAAAATAACTTAATTGAGGTTGCATTAGCAAATGCAATCGCAACATCGGCGGATTTAGTTGTATTTAATTACGATAAAATGGATGATTTTGACAACTTATTAACCACTGTGAGATTTATAACATCAACCTACGTAATTCAGGATCATAATAGACTAAAGTATCTTATGAACAATCTGCAGCAAATCAATGGGGGTTGGGAAGTTGGGAACAGGCTTTTTAAAGCAGACCTTATACAGAAAAATAATTTATTGTTTTGGGATAACAAATTAATACTCACAGAGGACCTTGGATTTTCGTTGAATTATGCATTTCATGCAGAAAAGATTTCCTACATACCTAATGTGTTATATCATTATTACATACAAAAAGATTC
>JAQZBN010000022.1 GCA_029238935.1 Herbinix sp. | reverse complement strand
GTGTTATCATTCGTCATAGAGAAACTCCTTTGATCTTGGTGATTGATTGGCTTGGTCGTTAATTATTTTACCATAAGCCTAGGAGCTTCTCTATTTTTTATTTACACAACTTATTTTACACTATCTAGAAGATGGATAAAGTTCGTATCATCTAAATAAAATTGTATTATTCAAAGTTATTTCATAGTGAAATTAATGTAATCTAAGAAATTGTCATCTGTTATATGATTATAGAAGTAAAATAAAATCAAAGATGATAGAATGAAAATCAAAATAATGTATTGAAGTGTATATTATATAATATGTAAGGGTGGTAATCTGTTATTTTCTCAATGGTCTTGAGAAGTATTATAAAGGATAAAAAAGCATCTCAGAATTGATCTTAAGTTCAATTCTGAGATGCTTTTCATTAATGGAAACGAACTGCGGTACCTGAAGCGGTTACCATCAACATTCCGTTGTTACTACCGAGTACTTCATAATCGATATCGACGCCTACAATTGCATCTGCACCCATATTTCGTGCTCTTTGCTCCATTTCTCGCATTGCATTTTCCCTTGCCTGAATTAGTTCATCTTCATAGGTAGAGGACCGACCGCCAAAAAAATTAGATAAACCTGCAGCAAAATCCTTCACAAAGTCTACGCCTGAGATGACTTCTCCAAAGACTACACCCAAATAGTCATAGATTTCTCGACCCTCAATGTTTGGTGTGGTTGTAATAATCATAATAATGTTCCTCCTTTCAATTATGTTAAAATTTGATAGTTATCTACAAATGCTTTCTATTCTTCCTCAAAGTTAATAGTAATATCTCCACTACTAAGATCTGCAGTAATCGATTTTGTTCCGTCATTCTCTCTGCTTAAATGTTCTTCATACTTTTTACCGTCTACTCGGATAGAACCATAGGATGTATCTAATTCAAGCATATAATCTTCGGGTTTTCCGATTAAGGAAAGTGTGATATTGCCATAGCTATTATTGAGATCCGCTTCACCAATCTCTGACTTTGATATCTTTAGATTACCGCTGCTCAGATCAGCATCCAACTCCTCTACAATCATATCTCTACAGGTAACATTTCCATATGAATTGGTTAATTCCAGGCTATTGGCTTTCATACCTTTGATGGAACAGGTACCGCTGGACATATTTATCTCGATAGCTCGATCCGTAATTGCAGTGGAAAGAAGTGATTCGTTGGTATTAATATTTGCGAAGTCCGCATTCCCATAGGAATTGCTGTAGTCAAGTGATTCGGCTATGAAGTCTTTCATTACGCTCTTACCGGAGGAGAGGTTCAATCTAGCATCTAATGCAGAAGCGTTTTCAATTTTTAAATCTCCATAGGACACAGAAACATCTAACTGATCAGTGAGGAAGGAGCTAAGGTTAACATCCCCGGAGGAGTTTTCGATTAAAATTTTATCAAAATCATTTTGCTTAGGAAGATAAATTTTGATCGTATTGTGAATATTAAAGTTTATGGAATACGAGTTTGGGAAAGCATTGCTGTCATCAAAGGTAAGGACACCGTCTTCAATAGAATAGATCGGAGTATCATTCCAATAGAGAAAATCAATTTCTACATAATAATCATCATCCTCAATGAACTCTACATCAGCCATTCTCGTTGAGATATCAATTTTGCTGATGGGATCAATCCTTTCTTTATCAACCTGGAATGATTTTGCATCTTCTTTTTTTAGAAATAATCCGTTGTGTACTGTAAAGTTAGTAGAACAGCCAGTCAGGAATAGAGTAAATATGATTGCAGTAACAGATAAAACAAGCTTTTTGTTGTAAAGCATTCGCATAGTAAAAACCCCCTTTTATTTTTGTATTTCCCTTTAGATACGCTTTCTTTCCATAATATAACTGCTACAGGATTTTATGTCAAGGGCACCGAAGCTGTTCCGTACGTTTTTAATCAAGTTCTAATTTATAGTATGGATTCGAAGGGTGAACAGGAATCATAATAAAAAGAAACAGCATATCGAACGGATGGGTAGTACATACTATGATGAGAATTTACTACAAAATCAAAAATCAGCCACCTATTCCATAAAAACATTCGATAACTGCGAATAGATCAAGAAAAGAAATACAAAATTATCATGGGATAACCCATGGAAAGGGAAGGAAATTTTATTTATAATATAGTCATGTAACTATTAGAAATAACGGAACATATTTGAGAGGAGCAGTTGATATGAATAATTTTACGTTTTATAGTCCTACTTATTTTGTATTTGGCAAAAATACGGAGAAAGAAGCCGGTCATTATGTGAAACGCTTTGGTGGTAGTAAAGTTCTCATTCATTACGGTGGAGGTTCAGCAGTTCGTTCCGGATTAATTGACCGTGTGAAAGCCTCCCTTGACCAGGAAGGTATTACCTATGTAGAACTTGGAGGAGTACTACCAAATCCAAGAAGCGGTTTGGTATATCAGGGGATTGATTTATGCAGAAGAGAAGGCGTTGATTTTATTCTTGCAGTTGGTGGAGGTAGTGCGATTGACTCTGCAAAAGCGATTGCAGCAGGTGTGAAATATGAAGGTGACTTCTGGGATTTCTATGAAGGAAAACCGGTTATAGAGGCATTAAAGGTAGGTACAGTCCTAACGATAGCGGCTGCTGGCAGTGAAGGATCTGGAGATACCGTTATTACAAAAGAAGAAGGAATGTTGAAAAGAGGAGCTGGAGGAGAAGCATTACGTCCGGTATTCTCTATCCTAAATCCGGAGCTAACACAATCCTTGCCAGCATATCAAACAGCTTGTGGAGCAGCGGATATCATGGCTCATGTATTTGAACGCTATTTTACAAATACAAAAGAGGTTGAAATTACAGATCGGCTATGCGAAGCAGTGTTATTAACGATGATTAAGGAAGTACCCAGAGTTATGGCTGATCCCAATAATTACGAAGCAAGAGCTAATATTATGTGGGCAGGAATGGTAGCTCATAATAACAGCGTTGGTGTAGGCCGTGATCAAGACTGGGCTAGCCATGGAATTGAACACGAGCTGTCCGCTCTGTATGATGTTGCCCATGGAGCTGGTCTTGCAGTAATCTTCCCGGCATGGATGACCTATGTAATGCATCATGACATGAATCGTTTTGCTCAACTGGCGGTTCGGTTATGGGGATGCCATATGAATTATGCTAATCCGGAAGAGACGGCAAAAGAAGGTATTAAAAGGTTAAAAGAATTCTTTACTTCCATTGGTCTTCCAATTAATTTTAGAGAATTAGGAGCAAGAGAAGAAGATATTCCGTTCATGGTTGAAAATATGAGACTGGGTGAGAACGGTACTGCCGGTTCCTTTGTTCCCTTAAAGAATGAAGATATTGATTCCATATATCGATTAGCTCTATAAAAGATAAGGAATTTATTAAGAGAATTTAACACATTGGGTAAGGAATAACTTCTTAGAGGAACTATTATGTAAAACGATAAGTAAATTATCATTGATTTTACTTAAGGGATCCTATTTTATTATTAACGAGGAAAAAGCAGTACGAAACACAATACAATTTTATATCAGGGTTTTGTGGATGAATAACCGGGAATAGGATGCCATCGTGGATAACATTCTATTCCCGGTCTATTTATGGGTACGCTCTCATCATTCTTTTTAATAATTCAAAGAAGGTTTGATTCGTGGAATCACTATACAAGGTCTCTCTGGTACGAAGCGGATTATCTGTAACAATACCATCCACTCCCAAGGACTTTAATCTTTCTATCTCCTTGGTTGAATTCACAGTCCATACTTGAATATCCTTACCGATGCTATGGGCATGCTCTACAACTTTCTTTGTTACATAATTTGATTTAATGCTGAACAAGTCAATATAATCCTTGTGATAGAAATTTCCATATACAGCGGTTAGCACATAACCCGTTCTTAACTCTTCATTTAAGCTTTTAATCTTTACTAAAGAATCATAATTGGTAGAAGAGATGATACATTGATGCTCAAAGTCATACTGATCAATTAATTCTACCAGCTTTTCCTCCAAATCCTGTTCATGACCACTGATCTTAATTTCAATGTTTAGTTTAATTCTGCCCTTACAATAATCTAGGACTTCTTCTAAGGTCGGGATTGTGGTTCCTTTGAATTTTTTTGAAAACCAGGAGCCGACATCGATGGATTTTAACTCCTCATAAGTAAGGTCGTAAACATATTTTTTTAATCTTGCTGTCCGCTTTAAACTAGGATCATGGGATAAGATGATAACGCCGTCTTTGGTCTGACGAATATCAATTTCAGCATAATCAGCCATTGCTTCAATCGCATATTCCAGCGCTGGTATCGTATTCTCCGGTGCTTCTGAGGAGTTTCCTCGGTGTGACAAAACCTGAATACCTGCAATTGCCTCTCCCAAATAAAACGAATCATTTCTGATAATCTGATATAAATTTAATACAGTATAAGATACAAATACAATGATAAAGGTTACTAATAAATGTCGATACCAACCGGTTGTAATACGAACCGGTTTATTTATAGAGGTTGATTCTTCACTATCAAATATAATCTGATCCGCAAGACAGTATCGGTGATATTGCTTCGAAATAATCGATACATTGATAATCAACGAAAGCATATTAATGATAAGCCCCACTGTAAAATTAATTTTTGAATATACCGAAAGATATACAACAAAAATTAAGGACCGATCGGATAGAAAGAAAATAATAATAGTCGAAATGAATAATACTACATAATAGAACAGGTAAAAATAGATTGCCATTAAAAGATTGCTTTTCATAAGGGTTATGGAAGTAGATAGTATTCGTCCTTTTTCTTTTGACACGGATAAACTTGGCCCGTTAAAAGTATCACATCTTTTTCCTCTAAATAATTTTTCCGGCAGCCGAAATATCCTACTAAGCGTAAATAAAGCCAGTAGAAATAAGAGGAGAATGAGGAAAAACTTTAAGTGAGGTTCGCTGGCGGAGGGTAAGGGAAGATTAAGATGCATGATAATAAATACTAGCAGAGGTGTATTAGAGAAAATGTATATTAAATATACATTTGCAGGTATCAGTAATTGGCCTGATCGAAAGCTACGGATTGTTTTATGTAATCCATAGGACAAACTAAGAGGCAGATTGCTGCTTTTATTATCTCTTGATACATGATAGTAGTGAAGTAGAGTAATCACTTCAAACGTTAATAGTAGGGATATGAGAAGAAAGGTCACCGCTAGTAAAACAATGGTCAGGGGATAAGTAAGAAATGAGATGAAGTTTTTTTCTGTAATATAACTCTGACCCCAGACATCCATTACTAGTTCAACAAAATTGTTAAACAGCGGAACAATGATAGCAAAGAAAGTTCCTTTTACAATTAATTCGAGCAAAAGAAGATTAGCTATATTTGATTTAATAAAATTAAAATGCAGATTAGGTCGCTTCATACAATTACTCCAAGTCTTGATAATAACATTCAGGTCAGTATGTACATGTTCTTCTATAATATATTATGGAAGTTTAATTGTATACAGAAACTTGATTTTTAAACCTGATATGTTACAATAAGTGTACACCTTTGAAATACCTATATTTCCCAAATGAAAAATAAGGAAAGAGGTACTCCTGTATTACTTCTAAACTATTTTTGCGATTTAGGATTAATAACCTTGTACATTTTACTATAAAATAGGACGACCTACAATAACCTGTTATAAATTATTATATGAAAAGGAAGGAATAGAATGACTGATTTATTAGTTCGTATGTTTGTTAAAAATCATGAGAAGGTAGAGGATCAAACCGTTAGGACCTCCTATGGAGTTTTGTCCGGTATTGTCGGGATGATATGTAACATAATTCTCTTTATAGTTAAAATGATAATTGGTTTCTTTATTAATAGTATATCGGTTATGACGGATGCTTTTAACAATTTATCCGATGCAGCATCCTCAATCATCAGTTTTATTGGGGTGAAACTAGCAGATCGACCAGCAGATAAAGAACATCCCTTCGGTCACGGCAGATTTGAGTACATCGCAGCGCTGGCAGTGGCCTTTTTGGTATTTCAAGTAGGGATTACCTGCTTTAAGACTTCCTTTGAAAAAATACTAAATCCAGAGTTAGTGGAATTTAATCCGATATTAATCGGTATTCTAACATTATCGGTGCTGATTAAGGTGTGGATGATGTTTTTTAACCGTAAATTGGGTAATCGCATCAATTCCACAGTAATGAAGGCAACCGCTACGGATTCCCTTGGGGATGTCATGGTGACTACAGTAACCATTCTTTCTATTATCATTGCTTGGGCAACAGGGCTTAAGATTGATGGATATATGGGTCTTGTGGTCTCTGTCTTTGTAATGATAGCAGGATTTAAAATAGCGAAAGAAACATTAGAGCCGCTGCTGGGAGAAGCAATTGATCGGGAAGTGTATCAGCAAATTACAGAAATGGTGCAAAGCTACGAAGGTATTGTTGGAAGCCATGATCTGATCATACACAATTATGGACCGACTCATCGTATGGCGACAATACACGCCGAAGTACCAAATGATATTAATTTTGAAACTGCTCATGAAACGATCGATAAGATTGAACGAGATGTCCTGACGAAATTGGATATCTTTCTGGTCATACATATGGATCCGATTGAAGTGAACGATTCTATGGTGATAGAGAAGAGAGATATGGTGTTAGAAATTATTCATAGTATTGAACCCAATGCTACAATCCATGATTTTCGTGTGGTGAATGGAGCTCATCAGATCAATTTAATCTTTGATCTTGTGATACCCTATTCCTATTCCAAAGATGACGAGCAAAATCTTCTTCTAAAGGTAATGGAAGAGGTGCGAAAAAGAGATTCCCGTTATCAATGTGTAATCACACTGGAAAATAGTTTCGTAGCGGAAGCCTAACGAGCTACAATATTCGAATGATAAGAAAGGCAAATCTTATGATTATAGATTTTCACACTCACATATTTCCTGATAAAATAGCGGAAAACACGATTCATAAGTTAGAAGCAGTGGGTAAGATAAAAGCTTTTACTGATGGGACACTAAACGGTTTAAAAGCTTCCATGATCAAAAGCAATATCACGCTATCCGTAGTTTTGCCGGTAATCACAAAGCCTTCCCAGTTTAAAGCGGTGAATGAATTTGCACGACAAATAACCGGAAAAGAAGGTATTATTTCTTTCGGAGGAATTCATCCTGATATGGATGATTACAAAGAAAGGCTGCTGGAAATAAAGGAATTCGGTCTTTTGGGGATTAAGCTTCATCCGGATTACCAGGAGATGTTTATTGATGATCCTAAGATGGTAAGATTGATCCAATCGGCTGTAGAATTGGGATTAATTATTGTTATCCATGCAGGGCTGGATATTGGACTGCCTGATCCGATCCACTGTTCGGCCAAACGAGCTGCTACGATGTTAAAACAGATCGATAACCAGAACGCTAAGATAGTACTGGCTCATATGGGAGGTTTTGCTGTTTGGGACGGAGTGGAAGAGCATATTGTTGGACAAAATGTTTGGCTTGAACAGGAGAAATATTAAGCGGTTAACAACTATTTAGGAAAATGCACAAAAAAAAGAAGAAAGTACTAGCATAAAAAATAAAAATTACAATAATGGTAAAAATAGGTTGACACTATAATATACAAATGCTATAATTGGTTTAACGTTAAACCATATACGTTTTTTATAAATCTACCAAGTTTAACGTTAAACTATATACAACTGTATGAAAGGGGATAATTTATGAAAAAAATGAAAAAACCTGTCAGCCTTTTGATGTGCTTGTTACTGATTGTAAGTATGATGGTGGCATGTGGTAAGAAGGAAGATACACAGACAGATACTCCGGCTGCGGATACAGAGCAGCAAAGTTCCGAAGAAGATACTACTACACCGGAAGCGGAAGAAGATACTGACGCAGAAGAGGATTCAACAGGAGAGAAGATCCAATTGTCTTTAGGAATTTGGCCTGAGGATACTTTAACTGCAGATATTGAGTTACATAATGGATATGTAGCAACATTTGGCGAGACACACCCGAACGTAGAAGTAGTTCCTGCTTATTATAAGTATGCTACTGATACTTTTATTTCCATGGCAGAAGCAGGAAATCTTCCTGTTATCTTTGAAACATGGTATACAGAACCTCAGAAGTTAATCAACGGCGGTTTTGTTGCTGATATCACCGATGAGTTACAGGCTAGGGGTTGGTCAGATATTATTAATCCTTCCATCCGTGAACTGTTATCTAAGGACGGAAGAATTTATGGTATTCCTCGTGATGGTTATGCTTTAGGCTTAATGCTAAACGTTGAATTATTTGAAGAAGCTGGTTTGGTGGATGAGAATGGTTATCCGAAAGCTCCTAAGACTTGGGAAGAACTTGCTCAGACAGCGAAAGCAATCAAGGATGCAACCGGTCAAGCAGGTTTCTGCTTATTAGCTAAAGAGAGTGCCGGTGGCTGGCATTTCAGTAATATTGCATGGGCATTCGGAGCAACTTTAACCTTAGAAGAGAATGGTAAATTCGTTTCTAACGTTGATACTCCAGAAGCGATTGCAGCAATGGAATATGTAAAATCTTTAAAGTGGGAATATGATGTTCTTACTCCAGACCCAACCAGTGAAGATTGGGGTTCCGGTTTCGTAGCTCTTGGAACCGGTGCAGCTGCTATGTACATTGCAGCAAACGATGCTGTTAACCAACCGACACAGGTAAACGGTCTTGCTGTTGATAAATTAGCTATGACTGCTATTCCTGCAGGTCCTAAGGGAGATCAATTCTCCTTATCCGGTGGTACTCCTTATATGTTCTCCAAGAATGCAACACCAGAACAAATCAATGCAGCTTTAGATTACCTCGAAGTTATGGGTAAAGCACCGGTTGCTACCGATGATGCTATTGCAGGTATGAGAGCAGATGCAGAAAGCAAAGTGGCTAACGGTGTTCCTGTTATTCCTCGTTTCCCTTGCTGGGTTGCTCAGGATGTATTAGATGCAGAAGCTGCTGTAACAGCTGAATTCGGTAACGTGGATACTAAGTTATTTGATTCTTACTTCAATGCAATCAAAAAAGAAGGCAATCTTCGTTTAGAAGAGCCAGGTTCAGCACAGGAATTATATGCTGAGTTAACCAAGGTATTACAAGCAGTAGTAACAGATAAGAATGCTGATGTTGCAGCTCTTATGAAGACAGCAGATGAGAACTATCAGAAGCTTCTTGATGAAGGTGTAAACAAATAAAAATATAGAATTGAATCAATGCCATTAGGGTGATGGGGTTTTCTTAAATAAGATTACCCCATCCTCTGTGATAAAAGAATGAATATTTGAGGAGGGGAGATAAGTGATCATGGCAAAAAGTAATCATATCCCGCATACAAAGAAAAAATACAAGTTGCAGAGGAAGGATATCGCCGGATGGTGTATCATGCTTCCTACGATCATTTTATTTACGTTTTTTGTGTGGGAGCCTTTATTGGAAAGTGTACGACTCTCCCTATACACAGCGAAGGGAATTCGGCTGGAGGAATTTGTTGGATTCGATAACTATTTAAGAGTATTCAGACATCCTGATTTTATGGATGCCATGTTCAATACATTTAAGTACATATTCTGGTCATTACTGATTGGTTTTTTTGTTCCTATCATTATTGCTATGTTTATCTCGGAGACCGTTCATTTTAAAAGTTTTTTCCGAATTGGTGTATATTTACCTAATATTATGCCTGGTATGGCAACAGTAATGATGTGGGTGTACTTCTTTACACCGGGTAAAACAGGAGTTTTGAATATACTTCTCGATAAAATCGGGATTATGCCTATGGAATGGTTGAATAATCCCAAATTTACAATTCCGCTTATTGTACTGACAATGACTTGGAGAGGTGCCGGTGCAACAGCATTAATTTATATGGCCTCGATCAGTAATATCAATCCGGAATTATATGAAGCAGCTACGATTGACGGTGCCGGAATTATACAGAGAATTAAGAATATTACAGCACCGAGTATTTTTTCTTTGGGTAAGACCTTGTTAATTCTACAGATTATTGCAGTATTCCAAATTTTATATGAGCCATTGGTGTTAAAGAATGGTGGACCAAACAATGCAAGTATATCTATTATGTTGCTGGTATATAATTACGCTTTCCGTGATTATAATTATCCGATGGCAGCAGCCTTATCGGTTATTGTATGTATTATATTAGTGATTTTGAGTGGGTTGTATTTTAAGCTTACCAAGTCAAAAGAAAGGTAAGGAGGGGTTATCATGTTTTTTGAAAAATACAGAAAAAAGGAAGACGGAGCAATTCGTTTCTATGATCTCAAATCCATGCGAACCAGAATACTTTGCATCATTATTATTTTAATCTGTTTCATGATCGTGGTAATCTCAGTCTTCCCGCCGCTATGGGTATTTTTAGCGAGCTTTAAAAATATTAAAGAGTTTAGAAAAAACCCCACTATATTCCCTGAAAAATTGGATTTTCAAGTATTTATAAAGACATGGAATGATTTGAAATTCCTTAAGTATTATATAAATTCATTTATTGTAGTTGCTGGCAGCGTCATCAGTGCAGTTATATTTAACGGCTTACTGGCTTACGGTTTATCGATCATTAAACCCAAGGGTCATAAAATCGTTCTGGGGCTTGTTATATGGAGTTTACTGATACCGGCAACCACTAGTGTTGTAGCTTTATTTGTAAATATTAATAAGATTCATTTAAATCAATCCTTTATTCCATTGTGGTTAGCACTGGGAGCCAATGCCTTCTTTGTTATTTTGTTTAAGCAATTCTTTGAAGGCTTGCCAAAGGAATTGATTGAAGCATCAAAGTTGGATGGCTGCGGCTACCTTGGAACTTTCTATCGAATTATTATGCCACTATCAAAATCGATTGTAATGGTTATTGTTATCTTTGCAATCAATGCGGCATGGTCAGACTTCCTCTTACCGTTCCTCGTATTAAATGGTTCTGGCAAAGAGACGGTAATGGTTCGTTTGTTTAGTTTCAGAACATCCAATGCTACCGATGTAGAGATTTTAAGAGCAGTGGCATTTGCGATTGTTCCACCAATTATTTTATTTATCATTTTCCAGAAGCAAATTACAGAAGGTGCAGCAAACGGTGCATTAAAGGGGTAATAATTTCGCTGGATATAGAAAGGCTTGGTAGAAAATATGGCTAAAATAGCAGATAAATATTATATCTCAGACCCTTGGAATATAATCGAGCAGGATTTTAATCCAGAATATTCTCAGGTTTCAGAATCCATCTTCTCCTTAGGAAATGAATTCATGGGTGTCAGAGGATATTTTGAAGAAGGATATACGGGCAAAAGCCTAATAGGTAATTACTTTAACGGTATCTATGAGGCATCACCTATTCCGCCTTCAGGTTATAAAGGAATTATAGATAAGACAGAATTTATTGTGAATGCAGTTGACTGGCTCTATCTTAGGATCGAAGTGGATGGAGAGTGTGTTGATTTAAATCAATCTCACTTTAAAGATTTTTATCGATCCTTAAATCTGCAAACAGGTATGCTGAATCGAAGCTATACATGGATTTTGAAGGATGGAAGGGAATTAAGATTAGAATTTGAGCGTTTTGTATCAATGAAGAATGCTCATATGGCGGGGCAGAAGATTTCTATGACCCCGCTAAACTTCTCTGGTGAAATCATGGTAACTGCTGGGCTTGATTTTACACAAATTCATCATATGGTTGGTAAAAATCTTTGGAACATCACAAGAACCAATGACGGTGATCGATGGTTAAGTATACAGGCAGATACCTTAACAACAAATCAATCCCTTTATTCCTCTTGTTACTTCGAGGGGAATCCGGAGAAAGAAGTAGGAATTCTGGAAGAGAAGAAGGTATTGAAGCAATTAACATTTAAGCTTGAAGAGCAGAAGGCTACTATATTAAAAAGAGTAGTGTGTAACTTGAGTAAGAATGATAATTACGAAGGTGATTCTGACACGTTTAACGTTCAATGTATGGAAGCAGAAAGATCATTATTTCAATATACCTATGAACAGATCAAAGAAGAAACGACTGCATGGTGGGAGGAATCCTGGAAAGGCTCCGATATCGCGATTGATGGAGATGAGTTGAATCAACAAGGGATTCGGTATTGCATCTTTCAAATGCATCAAACCTATCACGGAGCGCAAAAGGGTAGTGTCATTGGAGCGAAGGGCTTAACCGGTGAAGCTTATAGCGGTAATACCTTCTGGGATACCGAGACCTATTGTCTCCCCTTCTATATCTTTCATAATTTAGAAGCAGCAAAACAATTACTACAGTTTCGTTATCTGACGCTACATGAAGCAAAGTTAAGAGCAAAGGCATTGGATTGTAAGGGAGCATTTTATCCAATCGCAACCATCAGTGGTCGGGAGTGCTGCAGCTTATGGCAGCATGCAAGCCTGCAGTTACAGGCATCTACAGCAGTAGCCTATGGCATCTGGCATTATGCGATGATAACCAAAGATGATGACTTTGTATTAGAAACTGGTCTGCCAATTCTCATTGAAGTAAGCAGGATGCTAGCAACCCGTGGTGATTGGAGCGAGGATCAATCAAGTTTTGGTTATTATGGAGTTATGGGACCGGATGAGTTCCAGATGATGGTCAACAATAACTGTTATACCAATTATATGGGTAAGTTTACACTGGAATATACCTTAGACGTTCTAGACAAGCTGAAGCAAAAGAAGAAAACAGCTTATCAGGAATTCTTAAAGAGCCACGACATTGAAGATGAAGAAATTCAAAAATGGAGTATCATTGCAAAGGAAATGTTTATTCCTTACAAGGAAGAGAATAAGATATTTGAACAACATGAGGGTTACTTTAAGCTACCCAATATAGATATTGACAAAATACCGGTGGAGGATTTCCCGCTTTATCATCATTGGTCTTATGACAGGATTTATCGCAATAATATGATCAAACAACCGGATGTTCTTATGATGATGCTTTTGCTGAATAGTAGCTTTACGATAGAGCAGGTAAGGAATAATTATGAGTATTACGAACCAAGATGTATTCATGAGAGTTCCCTGTCCCCTTCCGTACATTCGATTCTGGCAGTGCAACTTAAAAAACATGAGGAAGCGTATAAATTTTTTGAATTTGCAACCAGAATGGATCTGGATAATTATAACCGCAATACCTGTGAAGGACTACATATCACTTCTATTGCAGCAGCGTGGATGAACATTGTATACGGATTTGGTGGAATGCGTTCGGATTGTGACCAGCTTAGCTTTTCACCTTCCATTCCGAAGAAATGGGGTGGCTATTCTTTCCGTATCCATTATCAAAATGATATCCTACAGGTTTCTGTAGATAAAGAAAAAGCTTATTTTCAGTCCATGCATGGAACGGAGCTTAACATCTTGGTCTATGGGCAGGTAGTGGTAATCAAAGACCAAAAAATTGAAGTTGAAATTTTGCAGGAGTGGAGAGGTTAGAAAACAATAGAATTGCATTGGTTTACACAGGAGGTGTTGCAAAAAAGGACGAATTTGAATAGCTCGGTAGGGCTCGCTCCACCTGACTATGAGAGACATCCAATTTTGTAGCACCTTATTAAAACTAGAAGGAGGGGACGTACGATTGATGAACTGGAAGTTGGAAGAAGAAGGATATGATGTTGATAAGATCGCAACGAACGGTAATAAATTCCTAGTGGGGAATGGTTATCTTGGAATCCGGGGAACGCTGCAGGAATATGGACGGGAGGAGTTTCCTGCAATCAATTTGGCAGGGATCTATGACCGAGTAGGAGACGCCTGGAGAGAACCATTAAATGCACCAAATGGTCTCTATACTTATATTGAACTAAATGGAACAGAATACCGATTACCACAGATAAGTCCGACCAATCACCATGTTGCTCTTGATTATAGACACGGAATATTCCATCGTGAAACTACCTGGGAGACACCGGTTGGTAAAGTGACTGTAAAAGCAGAACGATTTGCAAGCCTAAAGGATAAGCATTTAATAGCGATGAAGTATATCGTATCAAGTGAGGGGGAAGGAGTGCTACGTCTAGTCACGGGGATTGACGGCGACGTTTGGGATATTAATGGACCTCATTATGATTATATTCTGCCGCAGGTAGAACAGGGGATCTTAAAGGAAATCGGCGTTACCCATGAGAGTGGTGATCAGGTATGTGTTTGTGAAGCTGCCGTCGAAGACTTTCCGATGGAAATAAAGATTAGTGATGAAGGTAGAAAGCTTCTGCGTGTCATCACAATACAGGCTAAGGCAGGGATTTCCTATACCATATACAAATATATCAGTGTATATACCAGCAAGGACCGTGCTGATTTTAAAGAACTAGCA
This sequence comes from Herbinix sp., assembly GCA_029238935.1. Classification (GTDB taxonomy): domain Bacteria; phylum Bacillota; class Clostridia; order Lachnospirales; family Lachnospiraceae; genus Mobilitalea. Next base: position 44,999 of record JAQZBN010000022.1, on the reverse strand, counting down.
TTAGAGCTGGTTCAAAAAGCACAGACGGAAGGTTATGCAACGGTAAAACGTTTACACACCGAAGAGTGGGAGAAGAAATGGAAGGTATCGGAGGTAGTAATTGAAGGGGATGATGCTGCTTTGGAAGGGTTAAATTATTCCATCTATCATCTGCATTGCATTGCACCTCGTCATACCAGTTATTTATCCATTGCAGCTAGAGGTTTGTCCGGACAAACTTATAAAGGAGCTGTGTTCTGGGATACCGAGATGTTCATGTTAGATTTCTTCTTGCATACGGAACCAACGGTTGCTAAGACACTTTTAAAATATCGTGTAGACACCTTAGAAGGGGCCAGAAAAAAAGCGAGAAGCTATGGTTTTGACGGTGCATTCTATGCCTGGGAGAGTCAAGAAGGAGGCTTTGATGCCTGCTCCGATTACAATGTTACCGATGTATTTACGGGTAGACCAATGCGCACCTATTTTAAAGATAAGCAAATCCATATATCCTCAGCGGTTGTCTATGGAATTATGAGATATGTCGACTATACCGGAGATTGTGTGATCCTATCAGAGGGTGGAGCTAAGGTGATTTTAGAATGTGCGGCCTTTTATTATGATCTTTTAGTTAAGAAGGTTCATGCAGACCATTATGAGCTTCACGATGTGATCGGACCGGATGAATATCATGAGAGAGTCAATAACAATGCTTATACAAACCGTATGGCAAAATATACATTCGACAGTGCAATTCGGGTAATTGGCTTGATAGATAAATTGGATCAGGCAACAGCAGAAAAACTTAAGGATCAATATGATCTGAGTAGACTTTATAGCAGATATTCCGATGCAGCTGCAAAGTTATATATCCCTCAGCCTGATGAAAAGGGAATTATTGAACAGTTTGATGGATATCGAAACTTAGAGGATGTCAGCTTACAGGAATTAAGAGGAAGGCTTTTGCATGAGAAAGAGTATTGGGGCGGAGCGTATGGTATAGCTACTCATACCAAGATTATTAAGCAGGCGGATGTAGTTACCATGTTAAATTTATTTTCATCTGATTATCGTAAGGAAATCTTACTAAATAACTGGGAATATTACGAGAAAAGAACGGAGCATGGTTCCTCCTTAAGTGCTTGTATGTATGCAATGCTAGCATGTAAATGTGGAATGCCGGAACGAGCGTATTCATTATTTCTTAAGTCAGCTACGGAGGACATCCGAGGAGAAGGAAAGCAATGGGCAGGTCTGGTGTACATTGGTGGAACTCATCCTGCAGCTTCCGGAGGTGCATATATGACCGCAGTGGAAGGCTTTGCAGGAATTCATCATGAAAAGGGTGTTCTTACGGCAGATCCAAAACTTCCGGCTCATTGGACACACTTTACATGTAAAGTTATCTATCGTGGTGACTTATATCATGTCAACATCACACAGGATAAGACTGAGATTACTAAGTTAGGAAGAGCGTAAGAAGTACTTGTAAAGTAATAAATAGTAAATTTACTTATCTTATAACTTAAATATATCTTACGCTGCCACGTTCTACTAGATGAATGGGTAGGATAATTTCACGATCTTTGATCGGAGTCTGCTCCAGTTGATCAATTAAAAAGTTAACAGCCAGCTTACCCTTTAACGGAGCATCCTGATGGATGGTTGTAAGCTGAGGGGAGGTAAGGTGACAGATATTAATATCATCGAAACCGATGATGGAGATATCATCAGGAACCTTCCTTCCGGATTGCTGTAATCCTGCCATAACACCGGCAGCGAGAATATCGGCGGTAGTAAATATTGCGGTGATATCGTTACGTTTTGCAATATTACAGCCAAGAGCCAAGGTTGTAGCAATATCAAGTTCCTGCTGGAATACCAGTTCAGGACGAAATGGGATGGAGGATTCATCTAGGGCATTCCGATAGCCTAAGAAACGTTCGGATACAACGCCTCGTTCTCGAATGGTAGGAGAAGCGAAAGCAATATCTTTGTGTCCATGTTCAATTAAGTAACGGGTAGCAAGATAGCCGCCTTTATAGTCTTCCAGACCAACATTACACATATTGGGATGGGTTACATAGCTGTCAATTAGGACGATAGGAACGTTTAAGCCGATTAAGGCTTCAAAGAATTCGTCCTCGAATACACCGGTAAAGAACAACCCATCAACATTCCAGTTACGGAGGAAGGCTAACAGATCGGCAGTTGTTTCCACGGTACGAAGCATCAGATAATAGCCATTTTCACGAAGAATCTTCTCAATGGATCCGATGAAGGCAGAGTGAAAAGGATCTTCAATAAAGCTTTCATTCTTATTCGGAGCCAAATGGCTGATCATACCGATCACTTTAGAAGAACTGGATACTAAGGAACGAGCAGACATATTTGGTACATAGCCTAGTTCATCAATAGCTTCATTAATCAGGGAAATGGTTTCTGCAGATACCCTACCGGTTTTTCCATGAATTACATTGGAAACGGTGGTACAGCTTACACCTACTTTCTGTGCGATGTCTTTGATTGTAATCATTGTGGCGGCTCCTTTCTTGTAAGTTTAAGGTTAAACTTAATAAAACATAGTCTATCATATATTATTTCAATTGTACAGATTTAATCTCTACTCAATGAAAAAGACATCAGTCCAAAAAGAATTAATACGAAGCGATCCATACAATTGGTCATAGAAGGGATAAATCATTCAAAACATAACTTGAGAGGAGGGATAAATTGATTAAAGGAGTTATTTTCGATTTAGATGGAGTATTGGTATCTACAGATGAGATGCATTTTAAAGCCTGGAAGAAGTTGGCGGAAGAACTGGGCATATCCAATTTTACGAAGGATGACAATAAGCGGCAGAAAGGGGTAAGCCGGATGGACTCCTTGGAGATCGTGCTTGAGAAGGGGTCAAAAAGTTTTTCTGATGTAGAAAAGGCTATACTTGCGGATCGAAAAAATGATTATTATATAGAACTATTACGGGAGCTAAATGAGGAAGCGGTGCTCCCTCATGCAGTCGAAACACTGAATATGCTAAGAAAAAGAGGTGTATTAATTGGGCTTGGTTCCGTAAGTAAGAACACTCCGGTTATTTTAGAGAGAACCGGATTAGCACCATTCATTGACAAGGTCAGCTGTGGCTTCGATATCACCAGATCGAAACCGGATCCGGAGGTGTTCTTGGTAGCTGCAAAGAAGCTGGGCCTGGCCAATGAAGAATGTCTCGTAGTGGAAGATTCTGCAGCAGGTGTTGTTGCAGCCAAAGCTGCCAATATGAAATCCCTGGGGGTAGGACCGGAAAATAAGCTCTTAGGAGCAGAGTATTCATCTTATGATCTGCAGAGTGAAGTGGATTGGGATGAAATACTAAATTAATTGTGAGGAGGTAATGAGTTATGGAGGGTAAAAAACGAATATTAGCAATTGTAGAATGGATGATTGCCTTATTGCTTGTAGCATCGTTCGTTGGAATATGGATGCATACAAGACAAAGACAGGATGAGGTTGCACAGATGATTAACATGGGAGATTCGAAACTGGTATTGTATGAAGGACCAAAATCCTTAAAGGATGCCACAGACGAAGATCTGAAAACAGTCGGTGAAAAGATGAGAGATTTCTCTTTACTGCATTGTACGGACACAATGGTACGGATAAATGGGTATGACTGCTATGTTTATGATACCAATGTAAATCACAATAGAAAGTGGTTTGGTGATTATATGCCACCACAGTCAAGAACTCCAATCACTTATTTTGATTTTGAAGGAATTGCCAATATTGAAGTATCAGTTCCAAACATCGAGCTGGAAACGGTACTAATCAGCCCTATCAGCGCGGGAATTGAGCCGGTGATTGATGCAGTTAATCATAAGGTATCCTTTACCGTAACCGATCCGGGCACCTATACCTTAACCTTTAATGATTCACCCTCCAGAGCATTACATATCTTTGCGAATCCTTTGGAAACCGAGGTGCCTTCCGAGGATGATGAGAATGTCATCTACATTGGACCAGGGGAATGGAATATTGAATCAATTATCTTAGAAGATGGTCAGACTCTTTATCTTGCCGGTGGGGCAGTGGTACATGGGATTGTAAATGCAAACTATGGAAGTAATATTATAGTACGGGGAAGAGGTATTCTGGACGGTTCTCAGTTCGAGGGATGGCTTGGTAAAACCGCATATGTTCCTCTGAAATTTGATTTCTGTGAGAATGTTACTCTGAAGGATATTATTGTAGTTAACCCGAATGCTTGGGTATGTGCAGCGAAGAGCTCAAACAATGGTGTGATTGATGGGTTAAAAATCATATCCTCTAGGCCGAATGGAGACGGTATTACATTGCAGTCCTGTGAAAACTATGAAGTATCCAACTGTTTTGTAAGGAGCTGGGATGATTCTCTGGTAATTAAAAATTATACCGGAGATTCTAAGAATATCACGTTTAAGAATATGCAGCTTTGGACCGACCTGGCGCAGTCTATGGAAATCGGTTATGAGACCAACAAGGGTAAGAAAGAAGACGCCATTATCACTGGAATTACTTTTGAAAATATCACAGTTATAAATAACTTCCATAAACCGGTAGTATCCGTACATAATGCCGATGATGCGATGGTAGAAAAAGTTACCTTTAAAAATATTACGGTAGAAAATGCACAGATGGGCTCAGGTGATGGTTCTGAAGTTCCTTACCTGATTGATTTTAATATTGCACAAAATTCTAACTGGTCAATAACCAAAGACCGCGGGCAGATTCGTGATGTAGTGATTGACGGACTAACTGTTCTTTCCGGTAAATTTAATGCTTCAAGAATAAACGGTTTTGATGCTGATCATACCGTGGAAAATATTACGATCAAGAATTTGGTTATCTTAGGGGAGAAAATTACAAGTTTTAACCAGGGTGAATTTGAAATCAATACGGATACAACGAAAAATCTCGTAATAGAGTAAGGAAGGGAGTGGGTAGAATATGAAGATAATAAGAAGAATTTTAATTGTTCTTTTGGTTCTGGCAAACGGAGGATTACTTTATTATACATTAACCCAGATTAAGGAACCCCCTCAGGAAATAGACGCTGCCAATGTAACTGTCGTGGAAGCGAGAGAGCAAACCGAAGCAGAAGAGCATCCAGCCTTTATCAAAGAAGAATATGTAATGGTATTACCGGAAGGAACTAATCTAGCTCTAAAAAAATCGGCTGAGTCCAGCAGCTTCACAGAAGTATACAATGCAAAGAAAGCAACCGATGGTTTCCATGACGGACCATCCTATTGGGAAGGCAAAGGAGAATATCCGCAGACCTTAACCGTTGATTTAGAGCAAGTCTCTAAAATCCATACGGTACGTCTTACTTTGAATCCATTGCCGATCTGGGGTAAGAGAACCCAGACCTTTGCGATCAATATCAGCAGTGATGGTACCAATTTCACAGAGTTGGTGGGAACAAAGCAATATACCTTTGATCCTGACTATGGGAATGAAGTGCAAATTCCTTTTGATGAAGTAGAAGCTCAATTTGTTCAGCTGGTATTTACGGAGAATTCCGGTGCTGGCGGTGGTCAAGTGGCTGAGTTTGAGATCTATGGAAACTAAATAATCAGATTATGAGAGCGCTTAATAATTTAGAAGTGATAGATTAATCGATATATAAAAATAAGATCGTACAGGGAATAATAAGTGGTTCTTATTATTCCCTGTTACGTGATCATTGGGGACTTGGATTGTGAGAAGATACAATACAAGAAGTTCGTAAAGGATCTGCTCTGATAAGTATAAAAGGAAATGGAGATGATCTTTCGTACAGATAATGAATAAGAGCTGATACAATGGTATATATTAATTGAGTAAAATAAGCTGTTTCATGGGATATCAGCAGAAAGGCTCATAGGACTAGGGATAGCAATAAATTAATTAAGTTTTTTGAAAAAAATAAAAAATTATCTTGAAATATGATTTTGGATGAGTTATAATATCACTCGTGACACGGAAACAGCATGTCACAAACAAAATATATTGGGCTATCGCCAAACGGTAAGGCACTGGACTCTGACTCCAGCATCTCAAGGTTCGAATCCTTGTAGCCCAGCTCTTAATTAGAATGAGCTTCCAATGGAGCTCGTTTTTTTGTGCCGATAAAAGCTATTTGTAATACAATCAGTTGAATTCAGAAATTATCTTAATAAAGGTTCCATTCATCAATAGATCACGAATCATATGAACTGCATCATCGATCCTATCATATTCATAGTATATAAATATGACCGATTTATTTTATTGCCTTTACGACGTAACTTCCAATCAGATATATCATAATTTATAGTTCATTTCATTAACAGTTCTTGCTTTTTTTGGGAAATGAGAATGACGATAGGATTTGCTCTGAACGAAATTATATGAATCCATACGAATTACATTAAGATGAATTTTGTACGTAGTATTGAGTATATATAGTTAATAAGAGGGGTTATACAATGGCAGCAGGAGAGAGGTATATTTATCATCAAAAAATCCATTGAGCATCACTATCATTAATGCAGGGGGAAGGGATAGTGTACTGATGGAAGGATAGTAGTAAGTAATAAAATAATATATAATAGGAGGTTTTTCATGGGTAAAAGGAAAGTATTAGGGCTATTTATGGTGGTTGTAATGTGTACAACTCTACTTGTTGGTCTGGATGTGGGAACCCAGACGGTATTGGCAGAAGATGGTTTAATTCTTCATCTGACTTTTGATGAAGATTTGACGGATGCATCAGGTACCGGTAATGATGCAGAGTGCACCTATGGAACTATAACATATGAAGACGGTATACTAGGGAAATCAGCCGCATTCAACGGAAAAAGCTATTTGGAGATAGTGGATAATGAAACACTGGATTTAAGCAGTTTTACGATCTCCTTATGGGCTTATAAATCTGATAATATGAAAGAAGAGGATCATGTACCGTATGTATACAAAGATAAGGATGAGAATTCCTGGTCAGTACCTTATCGCCTTTATGAATACAGAGAAAACGTACCAACGATTTATTTACATGAAGAGGATACGGAATTAAATCAGTTTGAACTGGATGGAGATCCGGTTGATATTCGCAAATGGTATCTTTTAACCGTTACCTTTGACGGTTCTGAAGTGAGAATGTATGAAAATGATTTGCTTACGAAGAAGCAAAGTGTCAGTGGGACTCCGGTGGCTACCATCGGCAATTTGTATATTGGTATGGATGAAGGGGAGTATTTCTATCAAGGCAACATGGATGATCTTAGGATTTATGATCATGAAATATCAGCCCAGGATGTTGCTGCATTATACCAGAAGGGATTAAAGGAAAGTCCTGAGCTATTAACTCAGACCAATGGATTGGTTGCTCATTATAAGTTCAATGGTGATTGTAAGGATGCCACCAGTTATAGTAATGATGCGGAACTGGCAGCAGGTAAGATTAATTTTATCGACGGAAAGAATGGCAAGGCTGCAAAATTTACGAAGGGAACATATCTTGAAGTATTAGACGATGTAAGTCTTGATTTCGACGAAGGATACTCCGTAACAACCTGGATCAATATATACGAAGCGAGTGAAATCATGACTCTGATCAATAAAAATGGTGTGAGTACCTCAGGAAATTCGAATGATTTGGCCTACCGTATCTTAATGGCGGATGATTATTATGACTATATTTATGCACCATTTGGATACCAGCCAGGGGAGCTATTTTTTCGAAAGGGATTTGATCATAGCTTAAAGAATATATGGGTACACTTTGGTATTACGTTTGATACAAAAGAAGTACGCTGGTATTATAATGGGAAGATGGTTGGAAAAGAAGAAATTCCTGAGCACTCTGGTAGTAATATGGCGCATTCCACAGGAAATTTGACAATTGGGTCAGATGGAGAGTACTTCTTTAACGGTGTTATGGATGAATTAAAGCTTTATAACTATAAATTATCAGCAAAGGAAATAGAAGAAGATTATAAGAATGTGGATAGTCTTAATATTAGCAGTGATAATCAGAGTAGCATAAAAGCTTTGAAAGTAAAAGATACTGTTACACTTACAACCAGTCGTAGTTATATTGAAACTGAGGAGAGTAGTAAAGTCACGTCAGGTGTAACGTATAAAAGCTCTAATAAGAGCGTTTTTACGGTAAGCAGTAAAGGTGTCATTACTGCTGTAAAAAAAGGTAGTGCTACATTATCCATTACTCACGGGGCAATAACAAAAACATATAAGGTAACGGTAAAATAAACAGGATTAAATAATATAAATGAATGGGTGCCTTGGCTTCATAGCAGCGGCACCCATTCATTTATATAGTAAGATTGTAAGCTAGAGAAGCTCCATCCAAACCTCCATAACCTCATCCAGCTCCTTATTAAGAACTTCTTTCTGAAGATATAACCGATTTAGTTCTTCAAAATCAGCCCCTAAAATTTCCATCTTCTGCTCGATTTCTTTTATTTTGCTCTCGAGTTCCTTCACTCTTTGTTCTGCTTTTGCAGTATCTGTTTCTTTTTTATCAGCCTCGGATTTTTTACTATTTGACTTTGTACTGGTCTTTATTTTAACCTCAGGAGCTTTTACAGCATTAACTAAAGGAGTGATACTTGATAATTGGGTAGTTTTTTCCTTCTCATTTTTATAGTAATCGTAATTACCTAGGTAGGATTTGAACGAAAAATCATCAATTGCTATTACTCGTTCGCTGAGTTTATTGATAAAATAACGGTCATGGGAGATGAAGAAGATGGTTCCTTTAAAACTATCTAAGGCTTCCTCAATAGTTTCAATGGATGCAGTATCTAAATGATTGGTTGGCTCATCCAGAATGAGCAGATTGACATCTTCATATAGGAGTTTACTTAATTTTAAACGGACTCTTTCACCCCCGGATAAATGTTTAATCTTTTTATAGACATTACCTCCAAAGAACATGAACTTAGCCAGATGTTCTCTTGCTTTTCCCTCTGGGATTGAGATATTCTCCCGGAAATACTCTAATACAGTAAGCTCTATATCTTCAAACTCCAGATTCTGTGGTAAATAGGCCATTAATACATTGGCACCAAATTGGACGGTTCCTTGATCCGGCTGTTCCTGTCCTAGCAACATCTTAAGAAATGTGGTCTTCCCACAGCCATTGGGGCCGATTAATCCAACCCGTTCCCCATATTGTACAAAAAGCTCTGCATTTTGAAAGATCTTCTTTTGCTCAAAGCTTTTACAAAGATTCGCAGCAGTCATTACAACTTTTCCCGAACGTTCGGCAGACTTAAAGTTTAGTTTCATTGTTTGTTTTTCAAATACAGGTTTATCAATCCGGTCCATCTTATCCAGCTTAATTTGCATACTGGCTGCTCTCCGAAAAAATTTATTATTATCTGCTTTTAGAGCCCATTCTCTTAATTCTTTGATGGATTGTTCCATAGCATTGATTTTCTTTTTCTGTTCTTTAAAGTTTTCGAATTGTATCCGAAGCTTCTCCTCTTTTTGTTGCACATACTCAGAATAATTACCCTTATAGGTATCGCATACCTTATCCTCAATTTCAATGATTTTATTCACGACATGATCAAGAAAATATCGATCGTGGGAGACCACGATTACAATTCCTTTGTAATTCTTAAGATAACCTTCCAGCCATTCTACCGATTCCATATCAAGATGGTTTGTAGGTTCATCCAGTAACAGAATATCGGGGGTATCAATCAGAAGTTTTCCGAGTACAACGGTTGTTTTCTCACCACCACTTAATAGGTTAAAATTCTGTTGTAAAAATTGATTAGAAAATTTTAAACCTTTGCATATACGATTTAGTTTTTCTTCTACTTCATATCCGCCTTTGAGTTCATATAACTGTGATAACTCACTATATTTCTTTAGGGTTTTCTCAAGTTCCAAACTCTCTAAGTGCTCCATGAGTTCTTCTAACTGATGCATTTCTCGCTCGATCCGGTGAACATCTTCAAAGGATAGATTTAGTACATCAAGTACTTTTAAGTCTCCTACGTATTGTGGAATTTGCTCTAGGTAGGCGCATACTGCCTCCTTTGGTACATTAACCCAACCCTCATCGTAACCTAATGGGGTAGGAGCATAGGGGTATCCGGCACAATGGTTTAATTTTTCTATGCCGGCAATTAATTTTAAAATCGTTGTTTTTCCGCTGCCATTTTCACCTACGATACCTACTTTTTCACCTTCCGTGACTATAAATGTAATATTTTTCAGGACCAAGGTTGCATCCATAAACTTCTTAACGCCATCCAGCGATATTTCAAACATCATACTTCCCTCTCTCGTTCATTATTATATAGGCATATCGCATGAGAAAATACAGCATGCATCTGTATGCCTTAATCCTAATATAGCATAGTATCGAAGCAATCTCATACCGCGTTCTTTTTTCATAAATATCTATGAGGTGCGAGATGGAAATGATGATCTAAACAATCAAATCTAAACAACCAATTTAACAATCAAATCTATACAAAATTAAATTTACACAAATAAAAAGAGTTAAATCTTAATCAGATATCTAAAACATCAAATCAAATTAGAAAAAAATATTGACTTAAATTTTCAAAACAGTATAATGTAAATGAAGGAAAAAATCAAAAACAAGAATCAAAAGTGAAATAAAAACTCACACATTAGTGTGACATACAGGTATGAAAGAGAATAGGATCCCTCATGTTTATGTAGATTCTTACAACAATATTAACGAAAAGAAAGGTAGTTTTGCTTATGAAGAACAAATTCACTCTCTATTTACTTCACGCCTCTCATACAGACATTGGGTACACCGATACTCAGGAAAAGATGAAGGAACATCATATTGCTTTTATTCGTGAAGTACTGCAAATCATCGAAAAAGAACCACGGTTTAAATGGAACTGTGAAAGTTATTGGTGTGTGGAGCAATTTCTTAATGTGGCTACAGAAGATGAAAAACAAGCTTTTATAGATGCCGTACATCAGGGAAACATAGGCTTATCCGGCAGTTATCTAAATCTTACCGATTTGGTACCGGAATATGTACATACAGGCATTATGAATCATTGCAATATTGTAAGGGAGTCACTTTCAGTCAAAGCAGAAAGTGCGGTCACTGCTGATATTAACGGGTACAGCTGGGGTTTTGCAGATGTGCTTTACGATCAGGGTGTTAAGCATTTGATGTCCAATATTCATACCCATCATGGTTATCATCCGCTTTTTCGTAAGCAGACGCCATTTTGGTGGGAATCACCGAAGGGTAATAAAATTCTGGTTTGGAACGGAGAGCATTATAATCTGGGTAATGAACTTGGTATTGCTCAAGAGCCTTCTTTTGAGTATACCATTCAGGATGGTTTGACCCATAAGCTCCTATCTCCTTATGAGAAGGCAGTTGCAAGAATTCGTGCCTATGTTGATACGATCTGTGAACAGGGGTATGAATACTCCTTTGTGCCGATCGGTTTAAGCGGAGGTATGACAGACAATGCACCTCCATCCCTTAAGATTTTAGATTTTATCGATCGATATAATGCAGAGAATACTGAAATAGAGCTAAAGATGAGTACATTGGATGAGTTCTTCGCAGCAGTAAAAGAAGAGGGCAAAGACATTCCGACCTACAGTGGTGATTGGACAGACTGGTGGGCTGACGGAATTGGTTCAACTCCGGCGGATGTTATTCAATACCGAAACGCAGCAAGGAGCTTCCATATCGCTGAGAAGATGGATCCGACTCATCAGCTGGCGCCAGAGGAGGAGTACTACAAGGCACTCTATAATTTAATGTTCTATGGAGAACATACCTGGGGATACTCATCCTCCATCTCTGAACCGTATCACCCGCAGGTTAATAATCTTGATCAATGGAAACGTCTGTATGCGTTAAAGGCCAGTGAATCTGCTACTATAATACGAGAGAAAATTCAAATCCATCATGGTGAAACAGCGATCTCCTATCACAAACAGCTTAAGTTCCGAGCAATTAACCCTCATAATATTCCGGTACAGGATATGCTAGTCATCGATATTGAGCAATTTTACGGTTACCATAATTTTATAGTAGTGGATGAGAATTCGGGAGAAAAAGTACCTTTTCAGATTGGAAGTTATTCCCGTGGTCCGCAGATGTGTATCTGGTTATGTCTACAACCTCACGAGACTAAGACCTTTGTATTACAGGAGCTTCCTAAGAATAAGCTAGCCTCCGCTGGATTGTGCGCACCAACAGGAATAGAAGGTGTTAATGATCTTTATTGGAGAGTAAAGCGCGACCTGGAGCAAGGGGATTGTGTGACTGTTCAAGGAATTGAAAATGTATTTTATAGTATTCGTTTTGAACCTAAAAAGGGAATCGTTTCAATCTTTGATAAGAGTCGTAATGTAGAGCTGATAGCTGCAGATAGACCATATGCTGCATTCACTCCAATCTACGAAGTAACACCACGGGATTTGGGTGAAGAGTACATGGCAGTACGACGCAATATGGGAAGAAACCGTAAAGCATTTCGTACCCGTCGAAGCGTTGGAGAACTGTATGATGTGAAGGTTATGGAGAATGGTGCGCTGTACTCCCGGGTAAAGCTAAGCTATCAATTGGATGGTTTACAGGAATGCTCCATCATTCTAACTGCTTATAAACGGATGCCTAAATTGGATGTAGATGTTCGGATGCATAAGGATAGTGTCTGGGAACCGGAAAATGTATATCTATCCTTACCTTTTACAGGAAAAGAAACCTATATTGATAAGTCAGGTGCAATCCTTCGTCCCCGTATGGATCAGCTACCCGGAACCTGCACCGACTTCTATGCGATTCAGAATGGAGTTGTATTTGCCGACGGTGAGCACCAAACAATTGTTACTTGTCCGGACGCACCACTCATTACCATGGGATCATTAGAGGCGCACCCAATCCGTCTCATGGGTGAGGATGTTATAAATAATGACGAGGTTTATTCCTGGATGATGAATAATTTTTGGGAAACCAATTTTAAAGCCAGTCTCGGTGGATTTTATCAGTTTCATTATGAATTAGCGTTGGAGCAGCATAATAAGATCAACGATGCATTTGCAACAGCAGAGGCCATGAATGAAGGCGTTTTACAGTTTTATTTATTTGAAGGAAATCGATCACAAATATAAGCTAGACCGGAAATAGAAATAGAGAAAAGACTTGAAATTGGAGATAAGGATAGGGGATTCGATATGGACATGTTAAAAGCAACAGCATTATACGATTCTATATTACAAAATTTTTATGTTCCTGAAGATGGAGGATATTGGAGGGAATATGCGCCAGCAAAAGAGGGTGATAGAAAAACTTGTTTTCTATGGTCTTATTTTGCCATGACCGGGATGCTTTACCAGTCATATAAGGCAGGAGCCGATGTTAAAATAATGTATAAAAAAGCGCTAGAGGGCTTTTCCTATTATCGTTCGAAACCCATAGGCCAGGATAAGATCAAGTATCATTCCGGACGAGGAGAGATGCCTAATGGTGGCCAAGGAGACTGCTTCTTTGACGATAATATTTGGGTTGCACGAAACTTCTTGTTCGCATATGAGGTGTTTGGAGACAGCGAATACCTAGAGGAAGCTTGTCGCATAGTAAATTATGTGTATACAGGATGGAATGAAGAGATCGGCGGCCTTGTCTGGAATGAAAACGGCCTTACAGAACAAGGTACAGAACAGGAATTAGAGCGAGGTCTATCAGCCAATGCTTGCTGCATTATAGTAAACGCTCTATTATATCAGATCACAGGAAAAGAAGATTATCTCTCATGGGCAAAGAAATTTTATCAATTTTGTAAGACTGTGCAAGACAGTGAGACGAAGATATACTATAATGGAGTACATACCTTGCTTGTGGATGGGAAGCGTGTTGCAGGCAAAGTAAACCGTGACCTATATTCTTATAACGCAGGAAGTATGATTTTGGCAGATTTACTGCTATATGAGATAACGAAGGATCAAAGTTTTTATACGGATGCATTCGATTCCGCTAAAGCTGCCCATGAAGCATTCCTAAGGCATGATGATAAAAGTGGTCTATCCTATTACCGTGATTTTGATTGGTTTATTGCAATATTGGTGGAAGCATATATTTCCTTGGCAGCCTATGATAAGGCGTTTGTTGAACCCTTTGGGAAAGTACTCAGTGAATCTATAGAATGTGCCGCTGACCGATATACCTCACCAATTGGCCTCCTACCCCATGATTATGTCTTAGGTTGGAGAGATAATGATGATTATGACAGAATGCTTCTTACTCAAAGCGGTACAGCAGAAATAGCCTTTCTTCTGGAATTGTTAAAGCAGCATTAGGAAGTTTATTACGAAATAAATTCAGTAATAATACGTACTATGTAATAATTGGAAAAGGAACTATAATATGAACGAAACAATTTTTGACCGGATTCACCTGATTGAGAGATATGCAACAAAACAAGAAAAGGTTATTATTAACTTTATACTCAACCATCCTGTGAGTGATATGATTCTGTTATCCATAACTGAATTTTCTGAAAAGGTGGGTGTAGGTGAAGCTACTATGTTACGATTCTGTAGAAAACTGGGCTTAAAAGGGTATTCAGAATTTCGATTTTTGCTCTCCCAAAGTGCTACAAGTGATGATACTATGGAAGAAAATGAAGCCGATAAGATATTAGAATACATGATCACTGCCCTCAAATCCACTCACAACTTACTTGATTATTCCCAAATAACCAAAGCAGCAAGCTTGATTTTAAAGGCTCGTCATGTATATGCTTTAGGAAGTGGTAACTCGGGTGTTGCGGCACAGGAGTTTTGTAATAAGGTATTACGCTACGGTGTAAATTGTATGTATCTTGCTGATTCCCATTTTCAATTGATTGCAACTTCATTATTAACATCTGAAGACACATTGGTACTTTTTTCGGTAAGTGGTGGTACGCAGGATATGTTAGAGATAGCAAAGCGGGCTTCTGCTTCGGGTGTCAACTTAGTCATTATAACAAATTATTTAAAGTCTCCTTTAGCGGGATACGCCACAGCGTTGCTGTATGTAGTTGCCAAGAGTGCACCTCTTAATAGTGGTTCCATGGTAGCTAAGGTATCACAGTTATATATTATAGATGTTCTTAGTAAAGAGATATATAAACAGATGGGGTCCTTAGCGGATGAAAATTTACGAAAAGCGGTGTTTGCCGCGATGGATAAAGAGATATAATTGATATGTTTTACCACAGCAATCTTTACTAAAAAATACCACAGATTCCATGTACTACATCAAGTGGAATCTGTGGTATCTTTTTATTTAATGAATTAATTTATTCATCTCTTCAGCAATATTCTTTAGTGAATCAGCGCTGCTAGCCAGTTCCTCGCTCATTGCAAGGTTCTGATTGATTGATCCAAAAACAATATGATAAGTATTGATGGTGTTACTGGTTGATTGTGAGATCTTTTGATGAAAATGCACTACATTCTGGGTCTCAGTTAACATGGAATGGGTTAAATCACTGATCTCGCTGATATTCTTTCCGGATTCCTTAAGACCAAAAATCATATCCTTGACATTGGTTACAACATCCTGCAAGATAGTATTTCCGTGACTTACTTTCTCGGTATTTTCAATCATCAGCCCTTCCACCTGACTAATTCTATCCTTGAATTCCTGGGTGATGGAAGCGACTTCGGTAAGGGACTTGCGGGTGTGTTCAGCTAGCTTTCTGATCTCCTCCGCAACCACAGCAAAGCCCTTCCCCTGAGCTCCGGCTCTTGCTGCCTCTATGGATGCATTTAAAGCTAACATATTAGTTTGATTAGAGATCTGATGTATGATCTTGATTACATCGTCTATTTGCTGTGATTTTTCCTCCAACACATTGGTGGCCTCCAGAGTATTATCAATGCCTTCTTTGATCCCTGTGATAATGGATAGGGTTTCGTTCAGGGCTTCTTCATTGTTATTGGAAATCTCAATTAGTTTTGTGGATTCCGTTTCGGTCTCCTTAACTTTTGCGGTAATAGATTTATTTGTATGAAGTAATTCATTTAAGCTTTTATTATTTTTATCAATATCCAATAACATCAGATCGGAATCCTTTGTCGCTTTTTGGCTGGTACGAGCAATCTCTTCCATTGAGATACTCTCTTCCGTAGCTATTTCAGAGAGGTTTGCACTGGAGGTTAGAAGTGACTGGGAGTACTCGGATACTTTTTGAAAAAGTATCATGTTTTGATCATTATGCTTTTTTAATTCCGCTTCGCGCTGTTCTACAGTTTTTAGTAATCTGGATGCAAAAAAAGTAAATATGTAGATGCCACCGGATATTAAAGTGATTACTACGGTTCTTAAGATCATTTCCCGAAGGAGGAACTCTTCCCCAGGGAGGGTATCGGGATTACCTAGGAATAAAACTATCTGAGATATAATGCCTAGAAGAATAGATGCTGCATTCATTTTAGTATCTAAGAAGAGGGTACCAAGGATGATGAAATAAAACACACAGATCCATAGTTCCTTCGAAGGTACTGTAAAACAGATATATAAATAATTCACATAGGAAAAGACCAATATAATAACCTTAAGTATTTGAAAGTCACGTATATTCTGTGCCCCTTCTTTCGTTGTCCTATCATACATAATTTTAAAGGTAAGAACCTCAGCCACTGCAATTACTGCTAATAGACCTAAGGAGCTCCATTGTAACTCATCATAGAACCCTAGCAGCTTTAGAAACACGAATAGGGACGTGGCGAGGAAAGCGCTGACGGAATAAATAATAAGAACAAATTTTAATGTATTTAACTGATAATGCAAGATGGTGCTTTCTGTTTTTTGCATATAATATACCCCTTTTTAATTTTGACAAGAAAAAAACTTGCCAATTTATCCTTTGAATGAATTATATTCTATATCATGATAGAATTGAATTCTAATTACCACTTGTATAACAGTGCAGTCATCGAATAGCCGGATGCGACAGAGCAGAAGATACTATACTCGTCCTTCTCGATTGCTTCCGTATGCAGTTTCTCATCCAATGCCATGATAGGGCTTGTACACCCGGTATAGCCGTATTTGTCTCCTATGTAGATCGTATTACTCATATCCGTACCTAGTCGTTCCATGGTAAGCTCAAGATCAGCCTTTGAAAATTGAGACATAAAGTAATGGGAAACATCATCCGGTTCTAAATTATTATCGGAGAGAAGTGTTTTTATGAGTTGTGACCATTGATCGGATAGAAAGCTAAAGTCAAAAGGCTTCCATAGCATCTTTTTGTCTTCATTCTTGATTTCCTCATCTGCAATCTTAGAAATACCGCATGCGGGCATGGTGATGGACCAGTAGTAGTTATCATCGGTAAACATTCTGGAACCAAGCAAACCGCGCTCTTCAAGCTCTTCTTTTTTTTCCAGGATAATAGCAGCAGCACCGTCTCCGGTACAAGCAAAAGCAACCATATCATCCTGTCTTGCCTGAGGACTAATTAAAAGCGATCCAACGATCAATATTCGACTCAATTTATCATCTGTTTTTAAAAATCTCGATGCAGTATCCATAGCTGTTAACATACCGATACAGTTGGAGTTCATATCAAATACTCCCTGTGCATGAATTGCCTGGATCCTGTTTTTAATCAGCAGTGCACAACAGGGCGAAAGATATTCCGGTGTATCGGATACAAAGATGATCATATCGATATCTTCCGCGGTAAAACCGGAATCGTTTAGAGCTGCTCTAGCAGCTTCTACAGCCATGCTAAGGCTAGTTTCTCCCTCGGTTGCCAAAGTTCTTGTTTCTCTGCCTAGTTTGTTGAGTAAAGCTATTGTATGGTCTTCCATGTGATAATTTTTAAAATGATTAATAAAATACTGATTCTCAACCTTCGTCTTAGGATGGTATGATCCTACCCCAACGATATGTACATTGTAATACATAATAATTACCAGCCTTTCTTCACAGCCTGCATACTTTGAGCCGCAGGCAAATTTTTCACACTACCTTCTTGAAGAATCCCTTAAAACAAAAAAGATAGGTAGCACACTAAGACATGCTATCTATCCGGCTAGCAAAAACTTAGCAACCTGGCAATCCTAGGATAATCCTGTAGACCCATGGCTTTGCGTCCTTACCTTTCGATAAGTTTGCCTTTATAAAGTTTATAAGGGATGTTATTATTTTACAATTCAGATTTAATTATACCATAAAATGTAATTTTATCAATAGACGTTTTGATAAAATTGTATCAATAGAAGTATAAATCTTAGCTGTACTGAAACAATTATACCAAATACATAAGATAGCGTATATTAAAAAAATTAACCCATGGCTTCACATAAGCCATGGGTAGTTTTGTTATATATAGATAAACTTGTTGATAAGACTTACTATTTCTGTAGAATGCGTCGATATTCACTGGGGGTGATACCTTTGATTCTTTTAAATATCTTTGAAAATAATAAAGGATCGGTATAGCCTACGGATCGGGAAATATTACCGATCGTTAATTTATCGTTTGGCAAAAGTTCACAAGCCTTTCTGATGCGAAATTCAATTAGATATTCCTGTAGATTCATATTCAATGCACTTTTAAAGATAGAAGTAAAATAGCTTCGATTAAGACCAACATGTTTTGATATCGAATCAATGGTGATTTTCTGAGAATAATTCATCTCAATGAACTGAAGAGCCTGCGTAATATAAGCATCTCGTCTGTCATCCGCAGAATCATAATACAAACCCTCTTGATTCATCTGGGTGAGCTTAAGCAAAAATAGGTAGAGGTAAGCCAGTCTCTGCACCTCTCCACCTCGCTTTAAATAATACGCGGAAGCCATCTCTAGGAAGCAATTATCTATGTAATTATCCTGGTCATAGTGGAATACAGGATTTTTTAAGGTCAGATTAGCATCCTTTAAATAAGATTCAGCCTTGATACCATGAAAGCCGATCCAGGAATAATGCCAGGGATCTTCGTCGTCAGCTTTATAATAGGTTATGATGTCGGGACATATTAAAAAGCCTGAACCAGCTGAAAGCTGATAAATATCATTGCCAATTTTGAAAATACCTTTTCCACTATGTACATAGTGGATGAGAAAATGATCACGTACCGCAGGTCCATAAGCATGTCCGTTTTCACAGTAAAGGGAACCGCATTGATACACATAGAGATCCGTATGTTGCAGATTATCAGCCAAATGTTTATCCATATGATACAACTCCTATATAAAAATATTAATAGCCTACATAGCCTCATTACGATAAAAGTATAATACCGATACGAAGATCAGTAAAAATAAGTACGTTTCATTAAGTGAAATTGGAAATGCATAAGACTAGAATGTTTACAATTATTATACAGTAATCTGCTTGTTGTTGCAAAGGTTATCTATTAACATTAACTTCATAATTAAGTTTAAGTAGTTCGAAGTTAACATAAAACACCTTTATCTTATGGTACCCTAACATATATCATATCTTATTTTTTGAAATCTAGCATTTTTCCATATACATCTAGCAAATTTCCATTTACTAAATATGAATTTGAGGGTATACTTGCAAAATAAACAATAAATATATAAAAAGATTTGGTTTATTCGTTAAAACTACTTAATGGGCTTTAAGTACATATTTAAGTGCAGTAGCTATAACTATTATTTACAATATTTTAATTATAAAATTAGTAATTTTTTCTTATATTGCTAATTTTATTATGTTTGTTTATATAAGAAAATTGTCGAATAAAATACAATAAATGTAATAAAAATATGTTTTTAATTAAAAATAAAATAAAAAATCTATCTTTCTGACTGGGTTCTGATTCTGCGAAATATAGTAATTTGCCATATTTATGTAGAAACTCAACTGTACTTTCTTATACCATTTTTCTGCGAATACCTGTCAGAATGAACCTAATAAATTGTTATGCAACAATACCGTACCCAACGGTGAACTAAAAATGAAGAGAAATGATGTTCAATCAGAACTCTTTAAATAAAATTTATAAAGGAGGATTTATATGAAAAAAAGATTTAGTATTTTGGGTTTACTATTGTGTCTTGTGTTCGTTTTATCCGCATGTAAAGCGAAGGACGACCAGACATCTGCAACTCCAACAACAGCTCCTACAGGAGAAGCGACTCCTACAGAAGCTGCAGAAGAAGTGCCTACCGGAGAACCTATTGTTATTAAGTGGGGACATAACTGGACTCGTGAGATGGATACCAACTTTGTTGATCCAGTAACCGGAGAACCTGCTCTTGGCGAGGAAGAACTCAATGCAAGACGTTATGCTGAACAACAGGTATTAGAGAAATTAAACGTTAAGATTGAGTTTGTTCAATATCCTACTGATGTAAATGAAATTATTTTACAAACCGTTCTTGCTGGTGATCCAATTGCTGATATCGTAAGAATCACCAATAATAGTCAGGGTCAAATATTAGCACAGAACGTTTTACAGCCACTGGATGAATATGCTGATTTATTCTCTGATCCAGATGATGCTTGGATCTACTGGGGTAAAGTTTATGGACATAACTACTTCATGAACAATGTAATGAGAGTCGGAAGCAATGACCTCTTATGCTATAACATTGGTATGTTAAGCAAAGTAGAAGCGTTAAAGGTTGATGGTAAGACAAAATATCCTGCAGATTACTTCGTAGAAGGAAACTGGACATGGAGTGTATTTGAAGATTACCTACAGAAGGTTGATGATCACTGGAAACAGGTATGGGATGGACATCGTGCATATCAGACAGACTATCGCTCCGCAACACTTCAAGCTATTTATGCAAATGGCGGTGAAGTATACGGTGATAACGGAATTGGAATCGACTCCGATCAAACAAAAGAAGCAGTATCTTATATCAATCGTTTAATCCAGAAAGGACTTATGTTCAGCGAGAATCAATACAACAATTCTTCTGAAGTTGTAGGTCTTATGGATACCTGGCGTTTCCAATGGGGTCACTCAGCATTTGTTAACCTTCCACAATGGTTAAGCCGTGATATGGTTGGGGCATTTGCAGAGCGTGGCGATGCAATGGGTGTTGTACCATTCCCTAGACCAGACGGCGTTGCTCTTGATGATCCTAGCTATCGTCAGTTAAATGATGCTACTGACTGTTATGGTGTTCCTAAGGGAATTGACAAAGAAAGAACAGAACTTGCAGTTAAAGTATTCAAAGAATATACACAGTCCTTCCACAAGAAGATGGCTAATTCTGACAAAGCAATGGATTACATCCAGTCAGATGCTTCTTTAAAGAATGCTGCTATTCGCTTAAATCTTGATATCACAAACGAAGAGTATGGCGAGAACATCTTCAAGTCCTTCCAGTACCTCACTCAAGGTGCTAATGCAGTAGTTAACGATTACAGCAAGAACGCTGGTATCTATGATTTCTGGAGCCGCGATATCTTAGGTGACTCCTTATATGGTATCAATGGTGCACCGGAATACAGCGTACAGGTTGAAGCTAAGATGGGTCAGATTAATGACTTGATGAACAACTACACCACAGCACTAAGTGGTACTGCGATTAACGATAACGTAAAACCTAAGTTTGAGACAATTGAAGGCTTAAGCATGGTATTCCCTGCTGGAACAGATCCTAGTACAGTAGATTGGAAACAATATGTAAAAGCAACAGATAATCTTGATGGTGAGTTAGACTTAGCAAATGCTACCATCGATTACAGTGAAATTGATTTTAATACCGTTGGTAAATATGAAGGTAAATTACATTATTCCATTAAAGATAAGAGCAGCAATGAAGGTACAGACAATAAGACAATCATTATCTATGATGGTAATAATACAACAGCACCTACACTTGTTATGAAGGCAGCTGATGCATACAGAACAGTGAAAGTGGATGAAGATACTGCACAGATTAACTGGAAAGATGATTTTGTAGAATCTGCAACAGATAAAGACGGTTTAGATCTTAAAGGCAATATAACTGCTGACTTATCTGAACTTGATACTACAACAGCCGGTGAATACAATGTAGAAATTACTGTAACAGACTATGCAGGTAACACAGCAAAAGAAACCATCGTTGTTACTGTAATAAAAGAGTAAATAATCTGAATTTACCGTAGACCAATAGCCACAAGAATACCATATTTTTTCGGAAAATAGGGAAGGTTTACTTCCCTATTTTCTTTAAAGAAATTGCGTGTCAACGTTTTTTAAAAGGGGTATGCTGCTATGAAAAAAAAATTAATTATCACAATACTTTTTGTAATTTTATTGGGTACTACATATCTGCGTTTTTCATCAAATGCCCTGAAAGAAAATCAAGTTACAGCTTATGGAGCAGTTGAAGAATTTTATGAAGAATCCTATCAAGAGTATTTAGATAGCCATGGTTTTAATGGAACGATGTCATCCGCGCAGGTCGTGGTTGATTTGAAAAATTATACTACCTCAGAGGATATGACAGCTGAGCAAGATGATCAAGGCGTTACTACAAAAGAACGCGGAACAATCACATGGAGTTTTAATGTTGAGGAAACTGGTTTTTATAATATAGAAATAAATTATCTTCCATTAGAAGGAACCAATTCCCAGATTAAACGAGTTTTATATATCGATGACCAGATCTGTTATAGTGGAATGAAACAAATTGTATTTAATCGTATGTTTACAGATCAGAGTACAACCATTGAAGTGAAGAATAAAAATGAATTACGTCCTAAATCGATTGAAATATATGAAGAACAAACTACTTTTGTAGATGATTCTCAAAAAAGAGGTGCAGAACCTTATAAAGTTTATTTAGAACAAGGAAAACATACCATTACGTTCGAGTCTGTGAAAGAACCAATAAAGATTTTAGGTATTACATTCAAAAGTAAGGCAGCATTATTGCCATACAAGGATGTACTTGCAGATTTAGAGAGTAAGTATGACATATATGACGGAGCAAATATGATCTGCCAAGCAGAACGGGTGGATGATCATACAGAAAAGATTACAAGATCATCTTCCTCAATTACCATTAAGAACAATGTCTCAGACCCTAACCTGCAGCCTTATCATCCCTACAACATTGTATATAATACAATAGGTGGAGATAAGTGGAAGTTCCCTGGTGAGGTCATTACTTGGGATATCAATGTACCAAAAGAAGGGTTATATCAAATTGCTTGGAAGGGCAGACAAAGTATAAAAAGAGGTATTACTTCTTATAGAAAGTTACAAATTAATGGAGAAGTGCCATTTCAAGAAGCCCAAGCCTTGAAATTTGAATACAGTACCTCTATGAAAAATTATATCCTAGGAGATGGATCCGAGGACGGTACTTATTTATTTTATTTAAAAGAAGGACACAATACCATTTCCTTGGAGGTTGTGCTTGGAGATTTCGGCGAGCCCTACACACAAATAAGTAAGAGTGTTTTTACACTGAATGAATTATACAGAAGAGTAGTTCAGATCACCGGTACTGTACCGGATCGTTACATAGACTATGAGATTATGAAAAAAATCCCTGAATTCGTAACAATTGTTGAGGAAGAGAAAGAAAGACTAACTTCGGTGTTTCATTCTTTGAATGCTATCACAGGAGAAAAAGGTGAGAATGCCACTTTAATTGAGAAAATGATCATCCAACTCGAAAGACTGGAAAAAGAACCAGAGAGTGTTGCTTTATCAGGAGAACTTGGAGTATTTAAATCAAACACAACTTCCCTTGCAACTTGGTTAATTCAGATATCAGAGATGCCGTTAGAGCTTGACTATATCACACTCTATGGGAAGGATAATGTTCCTGCGCAGGCAGAAGCAGGTTTCTTTAAGCAATTATACTATGATACCATTCGATTCTTTGCTACTTTCTTTATCGATAATACGAAGGTAGCTACCGATGGTGAAGTTTCCAAAAAAGCGATTAAGGTTTGGATTCCTACAGGCCGTGATCAGGCACAGGTACTTCAGAATTTGATTGATGAACGCTTTACAGCGGAATATGACATTGATGTAAAATTGGAACTGGTACCGATCGATGTTGTATTACCTTCTACTCTGGCAGGTGTTGGACCTGATATTGTACTTAGTATTGATCAAACAAAGATGATGGACTTTGCAATGCGTAACGCATTGGTTGACTTATCCTCCTTAGAAGGCTTTGCTGAGGAAAGTAGTAAGTACTATAAAAGTGCTATCGAAGGTGTAACCTATCAAGACAAGGTATTCGGTCTTCCTGAGACACAAATGTTTGGTATGTTATTTTATCGAAAAGATATCTTTGACTCATTAGGGTTACAGCCACCGAAAACTTGGCAGGAATTTAGAGATCTCATACCAACCTTACATATGAATAATTATGATGCTTATTTCCCGAATTATGCACCGCTTTCTTCGATGATAGTTCAGAGGGGCGGAGATTTGTATCTTGGAGAAGGCAAGGATTATGGTATTGCCAGCGCATTAGCAGAAGAAAATGCAATGGAAGCCTTTAAAGAACTTACTGATTTCTTTACCGCTTATAAATTACCGGTAACCGTAGATTTTGCTAATCGTTTTAGAACCGGTGAAATACCAATCGGTATTGCTGACTATACCGAATACAATAAATTTGAGCTGTTAGCACCGGAAATCAAAGGTTTATGGTCCTTTGCTCCGATACCTGGAACGGTTCAAGATGACGGTACCATCGATAATACTGTAGCTAGTACAACGACACAGTGCGTCATGTTAAAATCAGTTGTGGAAAAAGATGCGGTTGATGAAGCTTGGACGTTTATGAGATGGTGGATGAGTACTGAAATCCAAACAGAATATGCCATTGCCATCGAATCAATTCTCGGTACATCCGCTCGTTATGCAACTGCGAATAAAGAAGTACTGGTTCAACTCCCTTGGTCGACTGCAGATGCAGAAAAAATCTTGGAACAGTTTGATAACACGAAAGGATTTCCTCCGGTTCCCGGTCACTATATGACCAATCGAATGGTGGATTATACCTACAAAAATGTAGTGACTGGTGGTTATAATCCAAGAGAGACCTTATATTTAAATATGAAAGAAATTAACCGCGAATTAACTAAGAAGCGTAAAGAATTTGGGCTTAGTACATTAGAGTAAGGAGGTGGCGGTATGAGTTCGAAAAAAGTAGGTTCTAAACCTTTATCAGAGAAAGGCTATAAGTTAACGGCGAAGGATATATGGAGACTCCATAAGGAAAAGTATTTGCTTATGATGCCATTTTTTATCTTATTTATAGTATTTACATTTATTCCGGTTGTGACATCTATCGTCCTAAGCTTTACATCATTTAACTTATTGGAATTTCCTAAATTTGTTGGTTTTGAAAATTATATTAATTTAGTAGCATTCGATTCTGTATTTTTGATAGCGATCAAGAATACATTGCTGTTTGCTATCGTTACCGGTCCAATCAGCTATATACTTTGCTTCATGTTGGCATGGATTATTAATGAATTGCCGCCCAAAGTTCGTGCGGTGATGACCCTGGTATTTTATGCACCTTCCATATCCGGTGGTGCCTATATGATATGGAAACTGATTTTTTCCTCCGATGCCTACGGTTATGCCAATGCAATCCTGTTAAAGCTGCATATCATTCAATCCCCGACATTATTTTTTGAAAACAAGGATTATATTATGCCTATTCTGATTGTAGTTCAATTATGGTTGAGTATTGGTGTAAGTTTCCTTGCTTTCATCGCTGGTTTTCAGAATGTTGATAAAACCCTTTATGAAGCAGGTTCTGTGGACGGTGTTAAAAACAGATGGCAGGAACTTTGGTTTATCACTCTTCCGCAGATGAAGTCCCAGTTGATGTTCGGTGCGGTAATGCAGATTACAGGATCCCTGTCAGTATCGGGTATTTCCTTGGATTTAGTAGGCTTTCCATCGGTTGATTATGCAGGTCATACCATACTTACCCACTTGCATGATTATGGTAACCTCCGTTACGAAATGGGATACGCTTGCTCCATTGCAACGATATTATTCTTTATGATGCTGTTTATTAACATTATTGTTCAGAAATTATTAAGGAAGGTTGCTGCATAATATGAAAAAAATTCTATCTTCCATTAAAAAAAGGTATCGGTTGTTTAAATTCAGAAGAAAGAACAGAAGCCTTGCAGTAGATATTTCACTAATCATACTATTAAGTGGTGTTGGATTCATCAGTGTATGGCCTTTATTATTCATTATTAATGCTGCGTTTAAACCAATTAGTGAGATACTCTTATTTCCTCCGAAGCTATTTGTTCAAAATCCAACCTTAAATAACTTTTTTGATTTGGGTGTTATTATTACAGATTCTAATGTTATCTTCGCAAGATACATCTTTAATACCGTAATCATAACATTCTTAGGAACGGCAGGAACAGTGCTTTTAGGTTCCATGGCGGCCTTTCCTCTGGCAAAATATAAATTTCCAGGCTCTAAACTGCTTTCGAGTACCATTGTTTATTCCTTGATGTTTAACGGAACAGTTACAGCAATTCCAAATTATATTATCATGTCCAAATTGGGACTGGTGAATACCTATTGGGCAGTTGTTCTTCCGGTAGTGGGTGGAACCTTTGGGTTATATTTGATGCAGAACTTTATCGTTCAGGTACCTACAGAGCTGATTGAATCAGCAAAGATTGACGGACAGAATGAGCTTGGAATTTTCTTTAAGGTCATCATGCCGCTGTCAAAGCCAGCATGGATTACCTTAATCATTCTATCGTTCCAATCCTTCTGGGGAACCACAGGGGGAACCTTCATCTATTCGGAAACCTTAAAACCGGTAAGCTATATGCTTTCGCAAATTATATCAGGTGGTATTGCGAGAACAGGTGCAGTTTCTGCGGTTTCTTTGATCATGATGACAGTTCCGATCACTGTGTTTGTTATTTCGCAAAGTAATGTTCTTGAAACAATGGCAACCTCTGGTTTAAAAGGATAGGAGAAAAATATGAGATATAAATTTAGAATAAGCGCTTTAGTACTTTCTCTTGTTTTAATTTTTACCAATGTTGTGTCGGTATCAGCACAGACAACAATTACAGATAATTATACCTATAATTTTTGGGGTGATGTGAGAAAAAGTGTACCGGCATTTGAACTGGTACGTACCATCGATGAAAAAACCATTGACGTTACTATATCAGGGTTTGATGATGTCTGTACCAGTAAAGACCGTATCTTTTTAATTGATACAATTGAATCAAGAATGAATGTACTTGATACCGATTACAATCTAGTTACATCGGTAAAGTTAATTCGAAATGCAGATAAGAAAATCGTAACAGATCCGAGTACAGGAGCTCAGTTGGTACTCACCAATCCAGAAGGTGTCTGGTTCCATGAGAATGGGAATGAGATTTATATTGCAGATACCGGTGCTCATCGCATCATCGTATTGGATGGTGATGGCTATTATCTGAAGAGGATCATTGAGCGTCCCGATAATATGATTGGTTCAACACAGTTTAATCCTTCTAAGATTGTTGTAGATCAAGCCAATAAAATATATTTTGTTGTACAGTCTGGCTTTGAAGGTATTGTTGAGCTAAATGAGGATGGAAGCTTCTCCAGATATTTCGGTGTTAATAAGCCAATTGTTGATTTCTGGGATTTCTTTTGGAAGTCACTCTCCAGTGACGAGCAAAAAACTAAGATGGCTAAAATTTATGCACCATCCTTTAATAATGTTGACCTTGATCATGAAGGTTTTATTTATGCAACAACCATAGACAGTGCAGCCAAGGATATGGTATTTCGTCTTAATCCTAAGGGTGAGAACGTACTGAAACAAGAAGGTTATTATCCAGTATGGGGTGATATGTATTCTAGCATGTTCTATGTACAAACTAAGTTTGTGGATGTAGCAATTAACGAGTATGGTGTATATGCGCTTCTAGATCAGGCTAAAGGAAGAATCTTTTTATATAACTTCGATGGTGAATTAATTAATATCTTTAATTCCAGTGGCGATTTAAAAGGTGATTTCAGAGCGCCTGGCAGTATTGCTTGGTTTGGAGATACTTTGATTGCCACAGATAAAACACTAAAATGTGCCTATGTATATGAGATGACGGATTTTGGAAAAGCAGCACTTGGTGCCACCAAACATTACTATAACGGTGAGTGGGAAGAGTCAGCGAATCTTTCCAAAGAAGCTATTCGACTCAATGCTAATTATGATTTGGCTTACATAGGGATTGGAAAGTATTATCTTATGAAGGATGATTATAAATCTGCAATGTATTATTTTAACCTGGGCAATGATAAGCCATTCTACTCCAAAGCTTATAACGGTTATCGTAATATTTGGGTACAGGATCATTTTATATGGCTCTTATCAGTGATTGTTCTGCTGGCAGCTTTACTCATTTATTCTGAGATCAGATACCATAAAAGAAAGGTGTGAGTAGAATGGTTAAATTTTTAGATGATGCAAAATATTTAAAATATGTCATTTTTCATCCTTTTGACGGTTTTTATGAAACAAAATTCAGAGGAAAAGGAAATCTAGCATTAGCATCCTTGATCTTAGTTCTCTATGGTATCTTGGGGATATTTTCTACCCAGTATACCGGATTTATATTTAACTTTTATCCGACCTATGCATTGAATAGCTTTAACTTATTTATGGCTAGTATTCTTCCGGTGATTTTGTTCTTCGTCAGTAACTGGAGTTCTACCAGTTTGATGAACGGAAATGGACGGTTTCGGGATATTTACACTGTAACCTGCTATTCCTTGTTGCCTTTAATCCTGTTTAAACTAATCACCGTACTTTTCAGTAATATCATTATTCGGGAAGAAGGCCCGATCCTGATGTCATTTAGTTATCTGGGAACCCTATGGTTCTGCTTTCTGATTTTCTGTGGACTCTGTACCATTCATGAGTATTCAGTGTCCAAGAATATCGTTACCTTATTAGTAACATTGGTAGCTGCAATTATCATTATATTCTTATGTGTATTGTACTTATCCTTGTTAGAAAAAGTAATAAGCTTTGTAAGCACGGTAGCAACAGAAATTTCGAAAAGGTGGTGACATAAGTGAAAGAATTAATTAAAAAGTTTAGTTTAAAAGTATTTCGTATCTTTCAGAAACATACCATCCTAAAGCTGGCCGGCTTGGTATTGGTCATTTACTTATTGATTCTGGGGCTGAAATGGTTACCGACACTTCAGATTAAATTTACGGCTCCGCCCGAGTTAGCACAGCAGGAGTTGTCTACATCGTTGGACACTATTGCAGTGGATGCAGGAGAAACCTTGGTGGCAGAAACGGAAACAAAAGCTCTGTATATTGATCCTGCAACTTTGAATTTAAAAGTAGTAGATAAGGCAACCAATACAACCTGGAATTCCGTTCATGAACAGGGTACGGTAGATGAAAAATCTCTGATCAAAATCACTTATATGGGTGAAGATAACACTGTCTTAAGTTGGGATTCTTTTACCTATGCAGTAGAGAATAAGACGTTTCAGCTTGATCGAATAGAGGGTGGAGTAAGAATTACCCTCGACTTAAAGGAGCTGGACTCCTATCGTATCAATGAGTATATTCCACAGAAGATAACTATTGAGAAATATGAGACTACCTTTATCAAAGCGTTGGAGGATAAAGCAGCGGCAGGGGAAATTACAGAAGATAATCTTAATAAGTATAAAACAGCTCTTTCCCTGATCTATGCAGTGAATGATGAGGAAAATTGTTACTATAATAAATATTCCACTGCACCACCGCTTAGTATTGTAAAGCAATTAATTGAGATGACGAAAGTTCTTAATTATACAACAGAACAGTTGATGGCGGATAGTGCTGATTTTGGTATTACTGTTAGTATTGAAGAGCCTGCAAATTTCATTATTCCGATTGAGGCTAAATTAGACGGAGATGACTTCCTGGTTCAGGTAGCGACCGATCAAATACAGAATATCAATCAGTATTATACACTGACCAGAGTGGACTTATTCCCTTATTTTGGTTCCGTTGGTCCTACAGAAGTTGCAGACGGCCATATCCTTGTTCCAGATGGAGCAGGAGCATTGCTTAACTTAAATGAGTTTGATCCCAATTTCGGTTCCTACAGCAGACCTTTGTATAATAATACATACTATAGCAATTTCTATTATCTGAATTCTTATCCTGAAAATCTACATATGCCGGTATTTGGTATGACCTACGGAAAAGGAGAAGCTTCCACAGGTGGTTTTATGGGAATCGTGGAAGAGGGAGATGAAACAGGTATCATCACTGCAACCCTTGCATCTGCTACGGAAGACGGCGGTGGTGGAGATTATAACAGAGTATTTGCCAGCTTTGATGTTACACAATATGCTCAGGTTAGTATTTTAGGTCCTTATGATAGCAGTGGCGGAAGATTCATGGCCTCCACCGGTACGATGGATATGAATTTAAATGTTCGTTATAAATTATATCCAACCAAGGTTACCTATTATGATATGGCAAAATCCTACAAGGATTATCTGGTACAAAAATATAACTTAACTGTTCATTATGATGAAAAAGCTAAATTATATCTGGATGTCACAGGAGCCCTTACCTTAGATGAGAGAATTCTTGGTTTACCTCATGACAAGGTAATATCCATGACGACCTATAATGAGCTGAAAAGCATCATGGAGGATTTAGGGGATATCCCTCTGGTTGTTAACTATATGGGTATCTTCAATGACGGCTTGAGCCATAAAGTAATGAACCGTGCAAATCTAACCAGAGCGAATGGTTCTAAGAAGGAATTAAAAGAACTGATGACTTATGCGAAGGAAAATCAACAAGATTTATTCCTGCAGGCCGATTTTTCTAAGATATATGAAAATGGAAACGGTTTTAAAGACAGTATTCATGGCATTTATAATTTAGATAATTATCCCGTTTTAGTATATGGTTATGATTATGCATCCGGTGCACTGACAGCACTTTCTAAAACATATCATCTTCTTAACCCGGTTTATTTAACCTCAGTTGTAGATGGATTTATAAAGGATGCAAAATCATATGATATGCTTTCCATTGGAGATTTAGCTACGGAATATTATGCAAGTTATAGGAAGGATGATATCGTTACTCCAACCGAATCCGAAGCGATTATAAATACGAATCTAGAAAAATTAACACAAACAAAGACCCTGGCCTTAAATAATCCTGAAATGAACAAGATTATCTATGGTAAATATGCATCTGATATCTCCAGAGAAAGCAGCGGATATGGCGGTTTAGCCGAAGAAATTCCTTTCAGACAGTTGGTAATGAACGGTTTGATTGGATATACAACTCTTAATGTGAATGAATCAGGAACAAGCGAGGATTATTTCCTTTTACAGGCGTTGGAGCTTGGCAGCTATCCCAAATTTACAATTACCGCAGAAAATCTGGATGTTCTTAAGAATTCATTCTATACAGATTATATTTCCAGACAATACAGCTTAATCGGTGATGATATGAAAGCTTTATATCAAAAATATGAGGAAGCATTCAGCCAGATTAACTCCATGGAAATTACAAATCACGAGATCGTTGATCAGAATGTATATAAAACAGTTTATAAAAACGGTGTTACTGTAATCACAAACTATAATAAATATCCGGTAGTTGTAAATGATCAGGAAATTGAAGCACTTGGATATTTGATACATCAGTAGGAAGGGAGGAAATGCATTGAAATCGAAAGGTTTAAAAGTAAAAAAACGGATGAAATACTCCACCAGCAGAAAATTAAACGGATTTATTTTTGTTTTACCGTGGTTATTGGGATTTGTTATTTTCTTTGCAGTTCCGATTAAGAATACCATCCTCTATTCCTTCAACAAAGTTGAAGTGGGAGATGGGGGCGGTATTGTATTAACCTTCAGCGGAATTCAAAACTATATTGATCTGTTTACCAAGGAAGTTACGACCTTAAGCTATCCCTTACAGCGGTTGTTTGCGGATGAAAATGCCAGTATATTTACGAACCTTCCACTGATTGTTATCTTTAGTCTCTTTTTAGCTATTTTAGCCAATCGACAATTTAAAGGAAGAGGTATTGTCCGTGTTATATTCTTCCTCCCTATCGTATTAGGCCTCCAGTTAATTACAGAGTGGACCCAGAACAGTACGGGACGAAGCCTGATCGAATCCGCAGCCGGTGGTATGTTTGGAAATCGTATGGGTGTTAGGTTATTATTTGAATACACGTTCTTACCTCGGAATGTAGTTCTTTTTCTGTCAGAGGTAATCGGAAATATATTTCAATTAATTACAAGAACCGGTGTTCAGACAATGATTTTCCTGGCCGGGTTACAGTCCATCAGCCCATCTCATTACGAGGTTGCAAAAATCGAAGGTGCCAATTCTTATGACGTATTTTGGAAGGTAACCATTCCGTTGTTGGCAAATGTAACGGTATTTACTGTAATCTATACCTTGATTGACTTATTCCTAGGCTCTTCTATTGCAGTGGAAGTATATAACTTCGCATTTACGCAGAGTAAGATTGGTATTGGATCTGCACTGTCCGTGGTATATATGCTCAATGTATTATTGGCACTAGGCGTTGTCCTGATCTTTTTGAAGGTGGTGAATTTAATTGAGAAAAAATAAAACTACAGCTTTGAAAACCAATACCGAAAGTGAGGTAGCAATCAGACAGGAAAATCCCTTTACAAGAAAAAAGTTCCTGGATATGTTATCTAACGTGTTCTTTTTTACATTGATTATCGGTGTGTGTTTTGCCATTCTATATCCGATCCTGACACTTCTTCCCATGGTATTTACCGACTTAAGAGAACTGGGATCCCCGGATGCGATCTGGATCCCAAGTAAGTTTGGAGTAAACAGTTTGGAATTTACGTTTCGTTCCATCATGGGAGGCGATGCAACAATTATGCTAAAATCCATCCTGTATGCATTTGCCATCTGCTTCATTCAGGTATTTATGTCGGCGATGGCAGGATATTCACTGGCAAGAACAGAGTTTAAAGGAAGGAATTTGGTATTTTTTCTCGTTATATTTGTCTTCCTAGTACCTCGTCAATCCTTTTTAATTACACAATATTTACACTTTAAACATTTTGATATCTTAGGCCTTTTCAAGTTATTTCTTGGTCATGATATTGACTTAATTAATAAACCGATCACCTTGTATCTGCTTGCTTTATTCGGGTTTAGTGTTAATCAAAGTTTATTTATCTTTATCTTCCGGCAATTTTTCAAAGGATTACCGGTGGAAATTGAAGAAGCATCCTTAATTGACGGAGCCGGTTTTTATAAAACTTACTTCAAGATTATGCTTCCCAATGCGATGCCGGCAATTCTTACGGTAGCAGTCTTAGCCTTTGTATGGGCTTATGGTGATACCTACTATACGAACTATTTCCATACGGACGGGCCTTACTTTGGAGTTATCATCGATAAGACTTTCAAGGACGGAAATAACTGGTATATTAACAACCAAGCCAGACTCTGGTTTGATACGGCAACCACCAATGATCTGGCATTTGAAGCATTAAAACAAGCGTCAATCATAACCTTCCTTACTCCGCTGTTAATCTGCTATTTCTTCGTTCAGCGTAAGATTGTAGAGAATCTAGACAGAGTAGGTATTGTAGGATAAATATCAGAGTAGCATGTAAATGCATTGATTTACCTAAAAATACGATATGTATTCCATGTATCCGATGCATGCAGATGGGAGTTGAGAATGAAAACTTTTAATAAGAAGTACTTAGCAGCCCTTGGAGGATTGGTAATCCTATTAATCATTGTCGTAGTTTATATAAATCAGAATAATAAGCTAAAAACCAAACAAGAGGATACGGTCACAACCGTATCAAACCAGGAGGATACGGGTAATACCGTATCCGACCAGGATAATATGACAGAAGAGGAACAAGGAGAGGTAATGGAAGATAAGACAATATTGGTTCAAAACAACATTACTGTAGAGCAGAAGAACAATACACTTTATATTACCAATGGTTCTATAAAGATTGTATATGATGTGA
Source organism: Herbinix sp. (assembly GCA_029238935.1). Taxonomy (GTDB): domain Bacteria; phylum Bacillota; class Clostridia; order Lachnospirales; family Lachnospiraceae; genus Mobilitalea. The sequence continues at coordinate 10,990 of JAQZBN010000022.1, read as the reverse complement.
AAGCAGGTCTTGCAGATATATTTAGAGAAGGGGAAGAAACACCTACCTTGTCCGGTGTTTTTTCAGAGACAATCTTAGAGGATGGATCCACCGTTAGGAGCTCGGAGCTAAACAGAAATGGATCAGATTACGTGAAAGCAGAGACTCTGGAGGATGGCTTTGGAAAAGGTGTTAAGGTAACGATTGCGAATAAGAAGGATGTCTTTACCATATTCCAGAACTATTATGTATATGAAGAGCAACCTTATATTCTCTTGGATGCGGTGGCTGCATCTGAGGATAGTGTAAAGACCAATAATATAGCTCCGATTATGGCCAATAGGGGAGATTTTAAAACTGCTGTCCTCAATATGGAAGGAGAAGATCCGAGGTTTATCTTCACTCCGTTTGATAATGATGCATTTGTTCGTTATTCATCCCAGCCTTTAATGGCAGCAGTGGAAAGCTACGAAGTGACAGCCATCTTTGATAATGTAACCCGCAAAGGTATGGTAGTTGGTTCTGTAACCCATGATACTTGGAAAACCGGGATCAAAGTGAAACAAGGCGGAATCGATGCCATTACAGAATTCAGAGTATTTGGCGGTATTACCTCAAAGCAAACCAGAGATACCAGACCCCATGGGTTTGTATCAGGACCTTCGGTAACCTCACCTAAAATCTTCTTAGGTTTCTATGATGATTATCGAGATGGTATGGAAGCGTACGGATCGGCTAATGCGGTAATTGCACCTCCGCTTGTTTGGGATAAAGGCGTTCCGATGGGATGGAACAGCTGGTCCGCGGTGGCAGATAAAGTTAGCTATAATGTTTATACCGATTCTTCTGATTTTGTGAAAGAGAACTTGCAGGACAACAGCTTTAGTGAAGACGGAGTTGTTTATATTAACTTTGACTCTTTCTGGGATAATTTAAATGAAACACAGTTGAAACAAGCAGCACAGCATGTCATTGATAATGGACAGATTCCTGGCATTTACACCACACCATTTACCTTCTGGGGAGGAGGTTATACGGCAGGAACTGTGAAAGGAACGAATAATCAATACAGTTGGCAGGATCTCGTATTAAAGGATGAGAACGGAACAATTTTACCAGCCTTTGATGGAGGTGTTTCCCTGGATCCTACCCATCCCGGAACTGCGATGTGGATCAAATATAATTTTGATAAATTCAGAGAATGGGGCTTCAAATACGTAAAGATGGATTTCTTAAGCCATGGTTCCGTAGAAGGTGTCTTCTATAACAAGGATATCACTACAGGAATTCAAGCCTATAATTACGGAATGCAGCAGATCATGGATATCTTAAAAGATGAGATTGAGAATCAGGAATTTTTTGTGAGTCTTTCCATCGCACCGTTATTCCCAAGCCAATATGCCCATAGTCGTAGAATTTCCTGTGATGTATTCGGTACCATCGATAATGCGGAATATATGTTAAACTCCCTGACCTATGGCTGGTGGATGAACAATACAGTGTATCCGTTCAATGATCCGGACCACATTGTTGTATATAACAGTTATAATCATCGTGATCCTATCCTTTTCAATGAAGGATTAACCCGTTATATCTCATCTGCCATTGCCGGTACGATGATGATCAATAGTGATGATTTCCGTATCAAGGGAGCCAGAGAGAGGGCGGTTGAAATCCTGACCAATGAGGAAATTAACGAAGTAGCGAAAGCCCATGTTTCCTTCCGTCCGGTAGAAGGAAATACGAAGGATAGAGCTTGTGATACCTTTATTCGAATCGATGAAGATACAAAGACAGCTTATTTGGCAGTATTTAATTTTAGTTCCAGTGAGAAGAAGGAAATGACAGTCGATCTTGCCCGTATCGGTCTGGATCCGAATAAACAATACCAGATGTATGACTTGTGGTCTAAGACTACAGTGGATATTCAAACAACAGCAAATATCTCACTGGAGAAAGCGGAACCGAAGATATTTAAAATTACGGAGAAATAGTTTAGCAAGAAAGATAACTACTTAGTAAGGAAGCTGATAAAGATTTATGATGATATTTCGCACATAGCAACGTAAAGCTTTATCAGCTTTTCATAATTTATGGGTTTCATATGTAATGTATTGTTGGAGAGTACAAGATAACTTTAGAACAATGGCTTATCAATGGAATAAGCGAGGAGGACATCATGGAGAATGAGGAAGTCTTTTGTAAGAACAACATCAGGGTAGTACAAAAGGAGAATCAAATCCTATGTACAAACGGCAAAGCCAGATTAATTTATAATTTGGTAGAGGGTACAGTAGATATCTGCAATGAAGAGGGAGTGATGAAACTCACCGGTGTATCTGCTGACATGAAACTAGCGGATGGAGCTACGGTAACGAGTAAAATTTCTGGTGGAAAAAGAAGTTTTACTGTAGTCAAACAAATCGATGGCTTTGGCGAGGGGATCAGGCTCACCGTACAAACAGACCTGGAAGATGGTCTAGCCCTATTCCAAAACTTCTATGTTTATGAAGTTTGGGACTATATTCTCCTGGATGCTGTTATTACAGCACAGGGTACTGTAAAAACCAATTACATAGCACCGCTATCGGTAGATAAGTTAACCTTTGCAGAGGATGGGGATTTACGCTTTTTATTTGTTCCTTTTGACAACGATGATTTTATTCGTTATAACGCAATGCCGATTTCGGAGGTTACAGAAAGTTATGAAGTTACTTCAATCTTTAACAATGATACCAGACATGGTGTGATCCTCGGATCAGTTACCCACGATACCTGGAAGACAGGTATTAAAGCAGAACAGGGTGGTAACAAAGAACTAACAGGTCTTACCGTATTTGGTGGAATTACTTCCAAACAGACAAGAGATACCCTTCCCCATGGCTATGTAACCGGGACTACCGTATCCTCACCTAAGATATTTGTTGGCTTTTATGAGGATTATCGCTGTGGAATGGAAGCTTATGGGGCAGCCAATGGCATAATTACACCACCTCTTCCTTGGGACAAAGGAATCCCGATGGGGTGGAACAGCTGGTCGGCAGTTGCCAAGGATATTAATTATGACATTTATGTAAATTCCTCTGATTTTGTAAAAGAACAGTTACAACACAACAGCTTCAGTGCCAACGGAGTCGTATTTATTAACTTTGACGCTGGCTGGAATAAGTTAACGGAAGAGCAGTTGATTGCGGCAGCAAATCACGTAAAGAAGAATGGTCAGAAACCAGGGATCTATACCACACCATTTACTTTCTGGGGAGGAAAAAACACCTCCGGTATCGTGGATGGTACGGAGGATAAGTATATCTGGGAAGAGTTGTTATTAAAAGACGAACAGGGAAATACCCTACCGCCTCTTGACTCTGGTTATTCCATTGATCCAACCCATCCGGGCAATACCATGCGCTTAAAGAAGCAATTTGATAAGTTTCGGGAATGGGGATATCAATATGTGAAGATGGATTTTATGACCCACGGAGCTGTAGAAGGTGTCCATTTTAATAAAGAAATCACCACAGGTATCGGTGCGTATAATTATGGAATGCAACAGATTATAGATATGATGAAGGAAGAGATCGATCATCAAGAATTTTTCATCAGTCTTTCCATCGCGCCGTTATTCCCAAGCCAGTACGCCCATAGCCGCCGAATTTCCTGTGACATTTTTGGGACGATTAATTTTGCGGAATATATGTTAAATTCTTTAACCTATGGCTGGTGGATGAACGAAACCGTCTATCGGTTCAATGACCCGGATCATATTGTGGTATATAACAGCTACAATCATCTGGATCCAATTCTTTATAATGAAGGTTTAACTCGCTATATCTCCTCTGCAATTGCGGGGACGATGATGATTGACAGTGATGATTTTCGTATTGAAGAGGCTAGAAAGCGCACACGGGAGGTCTTAACAAACGAAGAGATTAACCGGATTGCAAAAGCAGGAGTAAGCTTTCGACCAGTGGAAGGAAACACCGGAGATAGGGCTTGTGATTGCTTCCTAAGATACGATGAGATAAAAAATATCACTTATCTTGCGGTATTTAATTATAGTTCGGAAGAGAAAAAAGTTATGGTTCTCGATGCAGTACGGATCGGGCTTGATCCAGAGGAGGAATATCTTATGTATGATCTTTGTTCCATGCAAACAGAACAAATACAATCAAAGATAAGAATTTCCCTGATGGAAGCGGAACCGAAGCTATTTAAAATCTATCAGGCCGATGAATCATTTCCTAAATAATACGCAGCATTGATAATGAAATAGATAGAAAAATGTTCTATGGGTACTTCAGTACTCATAGGACTTACTTGTTTTGACAAAACCATGTCCTTTGATATCAAAGCTTAAGGTTTCCTTCTTTAAGTGCTTTTGATATTTCTTTTAGAAAATTTAAACTTATTTTAACAACGAATGTAGATCTTACGGCTTACATAACAATAAATCAAGAATTGATAAACATTAAGAAAGAAAGTGACAACGTGTCATAATTTGGAGGTATCCCTTGATTACATATAACAATAACTTATTTAATATTGAGACAAAGAATTCATCCTATGTATTTGCTAACGAACATTGCCCACACAATATTTACTGGGGTGATAAGATTCACGGTGAGGATTTATCTTATTTAGTGAAAGAACGAGGACATAGCAGCTTCGATATGAATATCAATGCAGAGAGAGAAGAGTACGGATTTTGGACCGGATTTTCCTTCTTAGAAAGCTGCTTAAAGATTAGTTATCCCGAGATAAGAAAACTGGATATGAAATTTATAGATTATTCGATCGAAACCGTAAATAAGGACATGGATCGTCTAACATTTCGATATAAAAACAGCTATTCCGATCTTTATGTTACTCTCTTTTATGATGTATACGCAGAATACGATATCATTTCCCGTTATGCTGAAGTTTACAATGACGGTGAAGAGGTAATCATTGAAAACTTAAAATCAGCTTCCTTAAGCATTCCGAAACTAAATAACTATCGAGTAAAATATTTAACCGGAAAATGGGCGGGTGAATCGAATATCAATGATCAATATTTAACCACCGGTGCATTTACCATTCAGTCCCGTTGCGGAAATACAGGTCCTCATTTTAATCCGAGCTTTGCTCTAGATGATGGTACTGCAACCGAAAAATCAGGAAATGTTTGGTTTGGTCTATTAGGCTACAGCAACAACTGGCAGATCTCCTTTGAAAAGACGATCTATGATAATGTTAAGATTACAGGAGGAATCAGTAATTTTGATTTCATGTTCACCTTAACGAAAGGGGAATCCATAAAAACTCCTGCAATGACAGTTGGATTTTCATCTGAAGGCTACGGTGAGATGAGTCGCAAGCTCCACGCATTTGAAGTGGATCATATTTTTCCGAAGCGCAGTCTCGCAAGAGTACTGTATAATTCCTGGGAAGCTACCTACTTTGATGTAAGAGTGGATAGTCAAAAGGCTTTGGCAGAAAGAGCAGCAAAGATCGGTGTTGAGTTATTTGTTATCGATGATGGCTGGTTTGGCATGAGACACAATGACAAAGCAGGACTTGGTGACTGGTATGTAAACAAAGAAAAATTCCCGAAGGGTATCTCTGAGTTTATTGATTATGTAAAGAGCCTTGGTATGGACTTTGGTATCTGGGTAGAACCGGAAGCAGTCAATCCAGACAGTGATTTATATAGAGCTCATCCGGATTGGATTTACCGTTTTAAGGATCAGGAACCGATGCAGGCAAGAAATCAATATACATTAAATATCAGCAAGAAAGAAGTAAAAGAATACATCCTCGGCTTCATGTCAGGTTTATTATCTGAGAATAAAGATATTACTTTTATAAAGTGGGATATGAACAAAACCTTAACGGATGTTAGTGTTGGCGATACAGCGAAGGATAAAGAGCTTTGGTTTAAGCATGCGCAGGCTCTATATGAGATATGGAAAGAACTCCGGGCTAAGTTCCCTCATGTAGAATTTGAAGTTTGTGCCGGTGGCGGTTCCAGAATTGACCTTGGTATTCTTCAGTACGCAGATCAATGCTGGCCAAGTGATAATACCGATGCATACGAAAGACTTTTCATTCAGGAAGGCTTTTCCTTATTCTATGCCCCAAGAATTATGACCAGCTGGGTAACCGATGCATCCTCTCATTGTGATAGAAAATACGAGAGACCTTACAGCTATCGTTTCCATTCCTCCATGATGGGCGTTCTTGGAATTGGTGCAAATATCAGTAATTTTAATGAGGAAGTATTAGAGGAATTTAAAAAATACATTGCTATTTACAAGGACATTAGAGAAACCGTTCAATATGGTAAGCAATACCGTTTGTCCTCCGTGAGAGAGAGTTCTCTTCATGCTGTGGAATACATCAGTCAGGATGAAAAAGAAGTTGTGGTATTTGCATTCCGCCAGGGTTATCAATTTGGAGATGTAATGCCATACCTCGTATTACAGGGTCTGGATCCGAATGCGATGTATCAGGTAGAAGGTACGGAGTTAAAACTTCACGGAAGTACCCTGATGAAGGTTGGTATAGAAACCAGCTTATGGGGTGATTTTGACAGTCAGTACTTCAAATTAACTAGGGGTTAATTCTTGTTAGTTGATGGAATGAGAGAACTAATTATGAGTGGTTATAGATTTAATCGTTATAAAAGGATGTAATACAATGTAAATAATAAGGGGAAGATGATTTTATCTTCCCCTAATTTTGGACGTGATAACTATATTTAACAAAGAGCATATATTTTCACCCGGTTGTTCACTGGAGGAAAAGATGCAGATAGGAGTTTATTATGGCAAAAGAGCAGAAAAAGCTGGTCATTGACTGGATGCCAAAACGTTTTAATGAAGGTCTGTTTTGGGGCAATGGCTGTATGGGAGGATTTTTATATGTAGTTGAAAAGTCTCTTCGTTTTTCCGTAGATCATGTGAGATTATGGGAAACAAGAGATACCACAGAGGATATGCCGGCCGCAAAGTTCCAGGATTTTGTCAGAGAGCCGGAGAAATTTCATAACGGCACTTACACTGTACAGAATAATTTACAGGAACCAAGAATGTGGCGTACCCATCTTCCGGGCCTTAGTTTAAATATTTCATTGGAAGATGTTATTACAGATTTCTACGGAGAGATTAATCTTGATACCGGATGCTCGGATATGAAAGTAACTCTACAAAATGGAACAGTGGTAAATTGCCAGGTATATGTTGATTCTAATGTGAATGTATTAAAGGTGCAATTAGATACCACAAATTCCAAGGTAGAAATCAAGGGTTGGGATACTGCAAATGGAAATCTGCCTCAACTGGCTTACTGGAATTATCCGAAGTATCAGGAAGAGAAGGAAGAACAGGTAACCCATGTTCTGCAGCCATATTCAGAATGTAGTTTAGCAGTAATCAGTTTGATTGAAAAGCCCGGTCATGTCTACATAACATTAAATGCAGATAACTTAAAAGACCAGGATGAACTTAAGTCCTTCCTTAGCAGTACAACAAAGAAAGAACTGGTGAATAAGAACGCAGAGCTTCTTCACAGTTATGTAGAGATGGAAGGTAAGTTTAAGGATGCTCATGATGCTTCATGGAACGAATTCTGGAACCGTTTTGATATCACGATACCAAACGATCGTCTTCAACAATCCTTCTATCAGGAGATGTATAAAATCTTCTCCAACGAGAGAAAGAATTCCTGGCCGGTTACCCTACAGGGTGTGTGGAATAATGATTCCAGAATGCCTGCTTGGTATGGAGACTGGCATAATGATTTGAATGTGCAGGCTTGTTATTGGCCGGTTTACAAAACCAATCATATAGAACTAGCAGAAGCTTATATTAACTACTATACACAATCAATGCCTCGGTTATCCGAACGGGCATATAAGCTGTTTGGCATTAAAGATGCCATACATTGTCCGGTTATGATGGGTCCGGATGGATACGGTGTTGGCGGTGAGTGGTGCTTCTGGAATATGTTACTGGGACCGGAGTTATTTGTTGCTACCGATTTTTGCTGGTACTATGAGTTCTCCAGAAGACTTGATAAATTAGAAAGTAGTGTTTATCCTTTTGTAGAAAAAGTGCTTAACCTGTACATGGGAATTGCATATGAAGGAGAGGATGGTTATTACCATATTCCATTTACCAATTCACCGGAGGTATTTAAACATGGTCCGATGCTAATCAAAGACGATGCGACGGTAGTAATCAGCTCCTTGCATTATCTCCTGGAGAACATGGAAAATTATTCCAATCTCTTAGGGAAAAATAGTGAAAAGTATGCTGAGTTTAGAAAGAAATTGACACCTTTAAAAACAACCGATAAGGGATATCCGTTATTCCCGGAGGAAGATGTATTTGAATCCCATCGTCATTTTTGCCAACTTTATCCGATCTTTCCTTTGGGAACAGATATCCATAGCAAAACAGCGGAGAAATCGTTAAATACCGTAATTGATCAAGGATTTATGGAATATGCAGCATGGTCCTTTCCTTATCTATCGATTTTTGCAGCTAGATGTGGAAAAGGGAATATGGCTCGAATGATGTTAGAAATCTATTGTATGGGCTTCCGTGCCCGTAACACCTTCGTTGTCAACGGTGATCCAAATCAAAATGGTATCTTAAAGATTTCTGATACCAATGCAGGGGAATCCTCCGATGCATTTACGGTAGAAGCTGGGTTTATGGTACCGGCAGCTTTAAGCGAGATGTTTGTACATCGGTCAAAAGATACCGTTTATGTGGCGTATGGCATTCCGGATGAATGGAATAGCTGTTCCTGCAAAGATCTAACCGTGGAAGGTGGACATCAGATTTCTGTAGTAATGGAGCATTATAAGATAAAAACAGTAACCGTAACTGCGAATTGTGATGAAACAATTAAATTCTCTTTTGCTAAGTTAAGTGGTGTATTAACTTATGATGGACAAACGCTTCCGACAGAGGATACCTATACCATATCCTTAGTAAAAGGAAAAACCATTGTTTTTGGAGTAGAACATGAGTAAAATAGAATATATTGAATGGTGCGATTTTTGGATTGAAGATGAAACCAACCTGGAGAAACCGAGGGTTTTACTAATTGGAGATTCTATTACCAGAGACTATAAAGGACCGGTAATGGAGTTGCTTCAAGGTGAGGCAGTAGTGAATATGATGGCATCCTCCAGGGGTATGGATAATGAGGATTATGATACGGAACTTGGATTTCTGTTAAATAACAAACGGTTTGAATACAATGCCATCCATCTAAATAACGGCCTGCATGCCCATCATCTTAACGCCGATGAGTATGAAAAGTTCTATGAACAGACCATCCGGTTTATCAGGGAACGAAGTGATGCACCGATCGTCGTAGCTCTTTCCACACCGGTTTATCATGATGATACTGGATATGATCATACGGATAATGAACGAGTGATTGAGAGAAATGAGCGAGTAAGAAGAATTGCAGAACATTATGACTTGATCATCAATGACTTATATTCCTTATCCTATGGAAAAGAGGAGTTTCGTATTGGAGATGGTGTTCATTACAATCAGACCGGATCAAAGAGCCAGGCAGTAAAAGTAGTGGAAGCTCTCCGCAATGCTATGATACAATAAGATATCACGTTTATGATACAGGGAGGAAATTTACCTATGGTTCAAAGAAAAATAATTAAACTACGGGATTTTGGTATCGTACCGGATACCGGAGAGGACTGTACTCGTTTTATTCAAATGGCAGTTGAGATGGCGAAGAACTATGAAGCCTCAGCCATTGAATTTGAACCTGGTGCCTATCATATTTATCCGGAGGAAGCTGTGAAAAGGGAGTACTATATTACCAATACGGCAACAAAGGAAGAAAACCCGGATGTGACCAGAACCATAGGGATCCACATAGTTAACGGAAAGAATATCATATTGGAAGGCAACGGAGCAACGCTTATTTATCATGGTGAGATGACAACTATGGTCATTGATCACAGTGAAGATGTTATTATTCAGAATTTACATATCGATTTTAAGCGACCAACGATTTCGGAAGCAGTGGTATCTGAGATCTCTCAGGATGGTACAGAGCTGGTATTAACCATACATCCGGATTCTGACTATGAGATGAGAGAAGGACAGCTCTTCTGGAGTGGAAGAGGTTGGTGCAAAAAACATAATCAAGTTCAAGAATATGCACCGGAGACGGATAAAACTTGGCGGATTGATAATTTTTTTGACAAAGCAAGCAGTATTACAGAGCTTGCAGAGCATAAATTAAAATTGAATTTTACTGAGAAAATGAGGGCTGTAGTCGGTCACAGTTATCAATTCCGTCAGGATATCCGCACACAGGTTGGAGTATTTATCACCTGTTCTAAGAAAATCAGCTTTGAACAGGTTGGCTTTCATTATATGCATGGACTTGGTCTCACAGCGCAGTTCTCGAATACGATTATAATCAATGACTGTCGTTTTGCTCCGAGGGAGGAAACAAAGCGTACAGCAGCAGGATTCGCTGATTTTAATCACTTCGTAGGATGTACCGGAGAAATCTATATTGGGAATAGTTTTTACAGTGGTTCCCATGATGACTGCATTAATGTGCATGGATTCCATTTTGATGTGATGGAACGACCGGCACCAAACCAGGCAGTTGTTCGGTTTATGCATCCTCAGAGCTTTGGGTATCAAGCATTCTTTATTGGTGATTTGGTGGATTTTAATGATAAGGAAACCTTGTTGTGTATTGGCAGCCGAACGGTAATACAGGTAGAGAAGTTGAATGAATATGATACACTGCTAACGTTCGATGGTTCTTCAGATCTAAGTAATTCGTTGGAGAATGCTTCGAGATATCCAAGGCTGACTGTTGAACACTGTGAATTTAGCCGGTGTCCTACGAGAGCAATCCTTGTAAGCACAAGAGAAAAGGTAGTCATAAGAAACAATCTTTTTCGGGGTATGATCATGCCATCTGTTTTTGTCCCGGATGATGCGAATTATTGGTACGAATCAGG
>JAQZBN010000137.1 GCA_029238935.1 Herbinix sp. | reverse complement strand
TATAGATGCTACTTTTGATAATACATTAGGGAAAAAAGAAGTTAGATATGATTATTTTAACTTGGACGATAAGAGCATTTTCAAGGATCACGAGCCTTCAATATACAAAGTTCCCGCATGCAATGATGATAATCATTTTTATTATAAAGAAAAGAAGCTTTCTTTTACCAAGCAGGAAGATGTAGCAAAACGTTGCCAACAAGCAATCAAAAAAGGAAAGGTTCTAACCTTTCACTGGAGAGGCAGTTATCTCACAAAAGCTGTCCTAGAGGAATTGTTACATATCATAGCTAGTGTGGCCAAGGAAAAGAGCTGGCATAGTCAGGTCTCTATAAACTGGGCACAGGCGGTCATCTGTGTGAAATTCCTACAGGAACAGATAGAAGATTCAGTGAAGTTGGAAGATGCGTATGAAGAGGAAAATAATACAGTAGTATAGTAGATATGGTGGGATATAGAAATTGATACAAGTGAGTAAATATAATAATATTAATTTTATAAGCTGGTTAGGGTAGAGATATACGTTAAAGGAAATCTCTACTCTTTATTAGATTTCAGATATGAATTATAGTGGCATACGGAGAATAATATAACAAAAAAGTCATTTTATATCAAAAAATGGAATTTATGAGAAAAAATTAGTTGTAGTTTTCATAATAGTTTATATATAATAAAAGCAACGAAAAACGCAACATATAATTTCTTACGAGTGATAAAGAAGGAGAATGAATGAGTCAGATAAAATTTTTCCCGCTAAAATTTAAGCTATTTTTATTACTATTTCTTATTGTTTTCTCTGTTTCAGGTTTGTTGGCAACTTTTCAATATTTTACAATGAATAACAGTGTGGAAGAGGATTTTGCACAAAAGCGAAAGTTGGTACACGACAGGGCAGTTACTATGATTAGAAATGCCGATTATGTCAATCTACTCAATGAAAAGCCTATCGATGAGCAGGCTAAAATTATTCTTAATAATATCAGAGACGAGTATAAACGAAAAAATAGCATTGACTTTGACATTGCATCTTTTCTAAACGGTAGTGAGCAATTCCAATTATATGTAATAGATAGCAGCAATACGATAATATGGTCTACTGACCAAAACGATTTGGGACTAAATTTTTCTGATTTTCCAGATTTTATTCAATATTTGGACGAAATACGTGCTTCGGGTAGTTTTACATCCTCGCGAGTAAGTTTGTCTATTAATTCAGGAGATCTGACAAAATATTGTTATATTCCCTCCTTCGACGGTAATTATATATTTGAAACTGGAACAAAGATGGAAAGCAATAATACATATGCAACCAATGTTACGTTTGAAGACTTTGAGCATCAATTACTGGAAGAAAATAGCTTTGTGAGCAGCATTTTGCTCTATGATTATCAAGGTGTGACCTATAAGAAAGATGGGAATGGAGATAACATTAAGATTTCATCCTCCAAAGAGCAGTATTTTAATCAGGCTCTTAATACAATGGAAACAGTTGTGGTAGAAGGAACGTACGAAAATGTAAAGGCTTACTATGAATACATTCCATATGAAATTATTGGGGCCAGAGGAGCAAATGAAAGAAATGTTATAGAAGTTATATACAATAACCAAGCAGCCCTGGAAAAACTGAAGCGAACGGAGATTATAATTGCTGCTGTAGTTTTCCTATGTGCTGTGATTATAGCATTCATCGGTTATTATATTGCAAGTAAGCTTGTAAAGCCAGTTGAGGAACTGACAGAAGGAGCCAAACAAGTAGCTGCAGGTAATCTAAGCTACCGCTTCACAATGAGAGCAAATGACGAAATAGCTATTTTGGGTGGTCAATTTAATAAGATGACGGAAGAGAGATACCAGTTTGAAGAGGATTTAAAGAATAAAAACCATGAAATTTTCACTCAAAAAGAAGAAATAACCGCCCTTTATGAAGAAACTAGCGCTCTTTATGAAGAGACAACCGCCTTGAATGAAGAATTAGAGGAGTTACTTCGCCAAAACTCAAACAGTTATTTTGAGACGGTAAGGGCACTTGCGAATGCAATTGATGAGAAAGATGCTTATACTGGAGGGCATTGTGAGCGCGTAATGGGATATTCCGTGAAAATTGCAGAAGAATTAGGGTTAAATGATGATCAGATTAACGATCTAAAGTTTGGAAGTATTCTGCATGATATTGGTAAAATAGGCATAGCTGAGGAGATATTGAACAAAGAAGGTAAATTAACGCCGGAGGAATATGACGAGATCAAAAAGCATCCCGTAAAAGGTGATAATATATTAAGAGATCTTAACTTTCTCACCGACTGCCGAAGGATTATACGTGAACACCACGAAAGAATTGATGGGAAAGGATATCCAGACGGCCTACTTGGTGATCAGATTTATTTTCTGGCTAAGATCGTGTGTGTAGCAGATGCGTATGATGCAATGACCAGTTGCAGACCATATCGAAAGAATGGACTTACCAAAGAACAGGCGATAGAAGAATTACAAAAGAATAAGGGTACCCAGTTTGATGCTGACGTGGTAGATGCCTGCATCCGCTATCTAATGGAAACGGGAGAGCCAAGTAGCATAAAAGCAAAGCAGATATAATTAAGCAAGAAATGACAGGAAATATTTGTTTACCTTATATAGAATGGAAGTAGTAAAGGATAAGGAGACAGGTAAACCTATGGAATTTGAAAAAGTAGTTGAAGTCAGAAGAAGTATTAGAATGTTTCAATCAAGAAAGATTGAGAACGAAAAAATCTATAAATTAATCGAAATGGCGAGGCTATGCCAATCGGCTAAAAACAGACAACCGTGGAAATTTATGATATTAGAAAATGAAGCAAAAAATCAAGTAGCTGATATAATGCTGGATTTATTTAATAAAAACGATTATGAATTACCGGGATATATCAATAGCTCAAAGACATCAGCGAAAATTATAAAAAATGCAATCACATTAATTTTGGTTTATCGTGAAAAGGATGATAATTGGCTGATAGGAGATTTGTTATCTATTGGAGCAGCAATAGAACATATTTGCTTAGAAGCCGTTAATTTGGGACTTGGGGCAGTTTGGATTAGGGATACAGTATATACAGAAGAAGAGATAGGAAAGCAAAAGGGCTATCCAGATTTACAGTTGGTAAGTGCAATTGCAATTGGATATCCGGATGAAAGTCCAGAGCCTCGAGCACGTAAACCAATGGAAGAAATCTTGATAAAGGAGAATACTCTGAAAGATCTATGCAATGATTCAAAGCTTTAAAGCATAACATGAAGGAGCATATAGGTAATAAAAATTAAAATTTTTACAGGGTGTTTTTCAGATGGATGAATCGGTCTGGATAACA
>JAQZBN010000071.1 GCA_029238935.1 Herbinix sp. | reverse complement strand
ACTTTTAGAGGATTTAGTTTTCTCATTATCCAATCCCCCTTCCTATAATCATTATATTTTATTCAGAGAGTGAAAAAAGTGTTAATACGTTAATCGACTTTTATTCTCAAAGTTATGTGGGCATATTTATAGGAAAGCTCAACAATTCAATCTGCTCCGATTTAGTCGGCTGATTTTAGTGTATATCACCCACTGGTTTAGTCGGCTGATTTTAGTGTATATCACCCACTGGGTGATTTTCATTTTTTTGTAAATCTTTTATAATTATAATGTTAATATAGCTTTCTAAATAATTTAATTATAATGGGGGATAAAATATGTTTTGCTCAAAATGTGGGAAAGAATTTGTTGATGGAAGTAAGTTTTGCAGTATTTGTGGGAATTGCATTCCGACAGTTTCAAGTATTCAGCCACTCGCTAAGAAAAAAAGGGGGAAGTTGTGGTTCGTAGTATTTTCATGTGTCACTATAATATTTCTAGGAATTATTGTCTTTAGCGGAGATGATAGTGCTGATAATACTTATTTGGATGATAATACAATGAATGAAAGTTCAAATGCACAAGTATCAGATGATGCAAATACTTTTTTAGAGAATACCTTATTATTGGCTAAAGAGAGTACTTCTGCAACATGTGAATTAGTGAGGGATTCATCTCAAATAGTGTCATTCTCTAGTGAAGCCTATTCTATACTTATGGAGCTTATGGAACCCGAGAATTACTCTGCCACAGAGTATGCCTATCTCTTTAATCCAGAATATAGAATCATAATGGATAGTGGTGTAAGTTTCAATATTATGCAAGATCTTACCACAAGTGCGGCCATTTTGAGATTTGACGGGGATGATACCCTATATACCGCAAACTATGATCTTTTTAAAGTAAGTAATCTCGTCCCTACGGAAGAAGTAGATGATTATAGTTATTTACATCATTTTACTGATGGTACCAACCGAGACAATGCAATAGATGCTTGTATTCAAAGTTCAGCTATTTTTCGCACAGCCTATAGTTACGCTGCAGCAAATGGCTTTGATATCAATCATTCTGCTGTTCCCTGCTATCGTGTAGATGACTATGATGTTGTCCCACTCGATGATGTGAATCCAAATCTGGTAGCAGTCTATATATCATTTAGTATTGTACCCTATTCAATGGATGGCATAGAAAACTCGCAAGTTTTCTTTGAGAATGAAGGTTGGATTTCTGGAGGAACCCTCTACGGAGCATTTTATATTGACGAACGTACTGAGGGTACTCGCGTATACCCAATCGGTATAAAAGGAATGGTTCTTGACATAAATGAAACTTCAATATTCGAAGAAGCTACCAAGTTTTATGAAAGCTCGCAAGTAAAAAATCTTTTTGAATAAATAAAGCGTGTTCTCTGCAAATTTTTTTGCTGAGAACACGCTTTATTTATTATTCACAGAGAGACCTCTCTTGATAAATCAAAAAACGTTTGATTTTTAACTTCTTCCGATATCAAAGAAATGTCTAATCTATATAAAGCTCGGAATCCATTCTCGCAATGATATCTGTAAATTCATATAGCTCATCCATTGGATATGAAATGATATAAAAAACAGCATGTTCACCGTTCACATATCCACTTTCTACAAACTGAATTGTGGTATCATCGCCTCCTCCTTCATATACAAGATTATATGAGTCATCATCACTGTATTCTTCAGATATATAACTAACCCTGCTTTTAGCCTCTTCTAAGAGTCTGTTCCCGCCACTACCATCCAAATTATTCATTGCCCAAATTGTTAAAGTGTACATGCCGTCAGTTGAATTCATCATAATACCGTCAACATTATCCGACTCAAAATATTGATCGTAAATAAGTGGATAGCTTAGTGAATAACCATATTTGTCATTCCGATAAACATCCCACGTAAACCCTGCGTTAGAACTATCTATTGTTCCTGCACTTCCGATAAATAGATAATTCTCCCATATTGGATGCGCATATGACATATTGGATTCGATTGCTTCATATGGTATAGCCATTTCCAAGTGATCGCCAAGGGCATGTGGTACTTCAATAC
The DNA here is from genome assembly GCA_029238935.1 of Herbinix sp. Taxonomy (GTDB): domain Bacteria; phylum Bacillota; class Clostridia; order Lachnospirales; family Lachnospiraceae; genus Mobilitalea. The sequence continues at coordinate 12,292 of JAQZBN010000071.1, read as the reverse complement.
TTAACAAAACTCCTTGTTCCTTCAAAATATAATCAACATCTTCATTGTTGAACAAATTACTTAGTGCCTCGCTATCATATTCAGCTGATATTAGATCATACAATGATGTCCCTGCGTCCTCCAGGTTGAGGCCGTCAGAATAAGGTGAATACAATCCTGATTTGAATTGCTTAACAAAAAAATCTTCCACTTCAAAAAGCTCATTTAAAGGAACTCTGTAAATTTCCCCCAAGGAAATATTGAGTGAATGATAAAAGTTTTGCACATAAGCACTACCCTCAACATATGAATTTCCTAAATATGAAATGCTTAGTACCTTATTAGGTAATCCTGAAATCCCATAAGAAATGTTTAGTAATAAATCACTTGGTTTCTCAGCCTCACTCTTTTTTGCCTCTATTAAACCCATTATATCATCTATAATAATTTTATTAATCTCATCCTCTTTTTCTTGATTACTGGAATCAACAAGCTGAGGGTATTGGCCAACGATACCATCTTCCTGAATATCTTTGGTCATTATGGTATATGAGAATTGTGCACCATCAGGTTGTAACTCCTCATTTCCGTCAATAACCTCTTCTGATGAATTAGATTCTACTTCAACGTCTTCACTTGATACCACCACTGCCTCTTCAGCTTTCTCTGTATTTTTTCCTGAACAAGCTGAAAAGCAGAGAATAATACTTAATATAGTCACTATCAAAGAAAATTTATTAATTATCTTCATTTATATCCTCCCATGTTTCATAATTTACTTAGTACCATCTCTAATAATAGGTAATAGAAACATATTTTTGAATCACCCATTGGGTGATTTATAAAAGCTCCCTTACACATATTTCGTGTAAAAGAGCTTATGTATTTAAAGAAGTGATTGAACTTATTCATCAAGATACTGTTCCAGTTGTGATCTTGAATTAACTCCCAACTTCTCAAAAATACTTTTGAGCTGAGTCTTAACCGTATTTGGTGAAACATACAACATCTCACCTATTTCCTTATTCGTTAAACCCTGAGCTGCCCTCCTTGCAATTTCAACCTCCCTCTGCGTAAGCTTTTTCTTTGCATCATCAAAATGCCCACCCTTATATTTCTCAAGAGCAATCTTATATTTTTCGTATAGATTAATAATCCTATTAATCTCTTTTTTATAATTTCCTTCTCTTAAAATCTGTTCCAATATGGACTTTATAAAGTCGCAATTTTCAACAAAAGGCATATAGAGTGAATCAGGAATAGCCATATCCAGTGCTATATTCATCGACTTTAATGCCTCTTCTTCCCTATAAATAAGTTTGTTAGCAGCTGCCATGTAAATATGGTTATAGATGCATCCTAACAGATTAGGAAACACACTGCTTATTCCAACGAAATAATCCGACATTCCTATTAACTTTAAATACTCACCATTTATAAGCAATACCCTTCCATAAACAATGTTTAAATATGGTTTAGCATGGAAGAAAATTCTGCTAGTCATTATTTCCCCGTTTTTTATCCAAAATGGGATTTTATCTTTTTGTTTGAGTTGTGAATAAACATAGCCCTTAACCATGTCAATCATGTACAAAAACTGGTAATCGTTTTTTTGTTGCTCATCTTCACTTAGAATATTCAACAGCCTTTTTACCTCAACGAAGTCACCTGCTATCATAGCTAAACGAATTTGTATAAAAACTGCACATAAATAAACACCCGTGGTTGTCATTTTACTACCCATATTAGCAGCCTTATGTCCATCAATGCCTGCGTTTATAATATCCCCTATATTATAATAACGTTCAGCCGACATGGCATATTCCGCTCCGTAACCATGGTTATTTGTTAACTTACAATAAAGTGGCATGGCAACCATCATATCCTTACCCACCTGTTCAAGATTCCCCGAATCCTTATAAAACATACATAGTACGGATGGAGAACCCATGGTCCATGCTCCGTCTGTAGGCATGCAAACTGATGGTTCTCTTAATAGTTTGATGGCTCTCTGATGATGAAAATACATACCGCTAACGCTGTTATATTTTGTAAAGCTCTGGATAATTTCAAATTCTCCCATCAACATATCCTTGACCTCACCATTCAAATTCGGATTCTCAAGAATGACATTAATAAATTCTTCACAGGTTGCTTCGTACATTTTAAAATCATTTAAAGTAAAAAGATACAATGCATACATTAGTACAGAAAGAGGATGTTTCATTTTCACTTCGAGAGGGCATTCATTAAAAAATTTGATAAAAAGGTTTGAATTTTCGGTTGTCATACAGATGGTTCGATCCATCTCCACAACAGTAAGTAGCCCATCAAAATCCCCTGCTTTATAAAACTCACAAATTGCCATAAAATAATTTCCTTGTTTCTGATACCACGATGCCGATTTGACATAAATCTTTTTCTTATATGTAATGTCTTTTTTGTCCACTTGCTCAAGCAGATAAATTTTAAGAATATGATGTATATGATAACTTTTTTCTCTCATGTTATAGGTTACAAACATATTTCTTTCAATGATTTCATCAAGAAGCTGACTCACTTCTTCATTCCACATATACTTTGCCTGATTCAGAGTGAAATGATCAAAATGACAGACACAAAATAGAAATTCCTTTATTTTTTCAGGTAACTGATTACAAATATCTCCAACCAGACTATAGATGGATATCATCGGTAAATCATCGCATATTAAATCATTTTCAATGCTAGGTTCCTTAACCCAGTCCAACATAAAAAGATATAGAGCACTGATCCACCCTTCTGTACAAATATAAAGCCTGTCAACCTCCTGACTACTTAGGAGAATCCCGCACTCTCTGTAATATTTCATAATTTCCTTAGGTGATAGCTCAAGTACATCCTTCGTTATATGGTAAGCAAAGCCTTTCAACTTTAGTTCTTCAAAATGCTCCATCCTGATGAGACGAGTAATTAGGACAATATGGAGATTTGTGATTTCATTCCTTACAAGAAAAGTTATAAATTGATGGACATCGGGATGATCAATTAAGTGGTAATCATCAATTACAAGCACTGTTTTATCACTTCCGATGCTGTCTTCGACTATCTTAAGCGCTTCCTCCCTAGAAACACTGTCGTTAGGTAATGATAGCCCTAGGAGTTTTTTTGAATTCTGTTCATTCAGCTCCTTAAAACGCATACAGAATCCATTCCAAAAATTGCTCGAGTATTCATCGTAAACTGTCTGCCACAGTATCCTGGTATTTGATTCCTTAAGCTGTTCCTTCACAGCAGTGGTCTTTCCATATCCCATTGGTGCTTCAATCACAGTAAGGGGGTACTTTGTTATATGGTTCATGGCATCTATCAATTTCTCAGAAAAATATAGCTTCCTAGCATCAAAACTCTTAACTTTCACGACTTATTTCCTCCCGCTGTCTCTTCACATTGATAAAAAGACTTTGATTATATATTATTACAATATATGGAAATACACAACTAAAAATCACCCTCTAGGTGATAGCGGCTTAATAGAAATATCTCTATAATATACTTAGGAATATTGAGTAGAGCCTCAATACAATACATTTTGGAATGCTTCGTGACCAAGATTTTTAAACTAAATACTATTATAAATTGGAGGTATAAATATGAAAAAAATGATTAGATCTTTTCTGTTAGCAGTTTGTCTGATTCTGGTACTACCGATAAGCACCATTCAAGCAGATGAAACAGAACGGACCGATGATTTCAATGCTTTTGCGGAAACCTTTACGAAAGCTGAGGGAGATACGATATATAACAATTATTATGACAGTCTGGCATCAAGTTCGGGCATTATCCAACCTTTAAGTATCAAACTAAACAGCGATACAAGAATAACTTGGTTGGCAACCTATCATGAATATGTGTTCAGTGAGGAGGATAGAGAAGACATGGTCATTGTGCTATCCCAAATTGACCCAACGATTAAAGGTGCTAATAAAACCATTTTTTCTTATTCCTTTAAGACAACAAGTTACGGCATCTCTGCAACAGGAAATATCATGCCTGATAATCATTACTTCGTGGCTATACCCAATATGATTTTCCCAAAAGGTGAGTATGTAGTATCTGTTAGAAGTAGTAGTTCCTATTTCCCATCACTTACAATGGATATGGCCATATTAGTGGAAGATTTAGATGAATATATGTCCCACTATTCCTGGATGGGGAATATCAATAATGCAAATCCATCAGGCACTAGAGGTTCTTTATCCATAAAGGGTATTCCAGGGACCCTTTCTGATAAACAATTACCTGTTGAAACCACGAGAACCATGAATATGAATACCTTGCAGGCAGAAATCAAAAAAATTAAAGATGATGCTTTCGCAGCTTATATTCAAAGTGACGAATACAAAGAAGCTTGGGCATTGGTCGAAGAGGAACTCTTAAGAGCTGAGGCCTATCGCAAATGCTTAGCTGAACAGCAAAAAATTAAAGACGCCAAAAAGCCGATTACTATGGTTGTAAATGGTTTTTCAGTACCTACAATCGTTGCTCCAGTATTTAAAGATGGTAGAGTTTTAGTGCCTGTTCGGGCATTATCAGAAGCATTGGATTGTTCAGTAGCTTATGATAGCACGACAAAAACGATTCGAATTGCTGATAATATCACAGGTATCCTTCTTATGGAAATGGTAATTGGTAGGAGAACTGCAAAAGTATTAACACCTTCCGGATGGTATGATGATCGTATCATGGATGTGCCACCTCAAATCATTAATAGCAGTACCATGGTTCCCGTCCGATTTGTTTCTGAAGCAATGGATTTCCTCGTAGAGTGGTCTGGATCTACCAAAACTGTTGTTATTACTTCGGGTGGGCAAGGTTGAGATTGATAACGTATATTAATTTTGTAACTTAAAATAAAAGGACATGGTCCAAATAATCTCCAAAGAAGATTAAGGACTATGTCCGATTGCTGTGCTATTTAGTTTTTAAGGTGAAATAAGAAGCTATTGCATGGTTGGCTCCTTACCTATCACACTGTTTTTTCTTCACCAAGAATTATATTTCCATTTCCTAGTCGTAATAAAATTCCGTTAGAAACACCTCTTCCAATCGCATGTCTAACTGAATTTTCAATAATATTACCTAATCTTGAAAATCCAAATTTTTTTGCTGTTTCACGCACCATATCAGAGTCTGAAATGCTTATCTGCTCCCTTAGGACTTCGATAATTGCATTAATTATCTCCTCTGAAGGAATATCATCCATATTTCTTTTATTACCTTCTACATTTTCCACGCGATAAATACTATAATGCTCAGGAAATTGATTCTTTTTCCAGATAAATTCTCTGTCTTCATCATTTGTAATATGCTTCTCGATTTTTGCAACTGCTAACGAAAAGATTCCTTCAACACGAGAACCTCCTCTAGAAATATCCCATGCATTTAACACTTTTCTCATCAATAACTTTCTACTGATTGGTGCTTCTATCTCAATGATTCTCATCGCAACCGAAGTAATTATTGACAATGTTTGTGCCAAATAGAATTCTTCTGATATTCCTTGGTGTGTGATATCTGCTGTTTTATATACAGCACCAGAGGATTCCATAGCTGTAACCTCATCATCCTTCTCAAATACAATCTTGGCATATGTCTGTTTCTTTTCAGGTTTTACTGTTTCACCCTTAGCAACTACCATATCAATCATAGATTTAATTTCTTTTTTAACTCGCTCAGGATCATCAAGCCAATCGAGTGTCCAAATACGCATTACTGACCAGCCAAGACCACTTAATACCCCTGGCTGTAACACAAATCTATCACGCGCTGTAGATGCTTGTTTACAATTATCCCCATCAAGTAAAATACCCAGTAAATATTTATCTGTATCATTCGGATCAACAATACCTATGTCCATCTTAAATTCAGAACAGCCAATATTACTTTTTACATCATATCCCATTTTTGATATTGAAGCTGCAATTTCGTTTACTAAATATTCTTCTTTCTTTGTGTTGCTTCCAGCACGTTGTGCCAAAACATGTTTACCTCGTTCCGCAAATTCCAAGAATCCCTTTAACCCTGCAACACCTTCTGATCTCGTACGCGCTAGATTAATCTGGTCTGGTTTTAAAACCGAGTATACAATCATCGACTTTCTTGCTCTGGAGATTGCGACGTTCAATCGCCTCCAGCCTCCATCTCGATTCAACGGTCCAAAATTCATAGATACATTACCATCTGCATCAGGCCCATACCCTATAGAGAATAGAATGACATCCCTTTCATCTCCCTGAACATTTTCAAGATTCTTAATAAAGATTGCTTCTTTTGAATTATGGTCAATCTCTTCTAATTCTGGATGCTTTTTGAACTCTTCAAACAGCATATCGTCGATTAAGTTTTGCTGAACTGAACTAAATGTTACGACACCGATACTATCATTACGTAATTCTTCATCCTTAAGTCTGCGTATGATCTCGTTAACGATAGCAATAGCCTCGGCTTTATTCTGCTTCGTTTTACCTTTGTCGTAAAATCCCTCTAAATGAACCATCTTAACTTCTGATACAAGGTCTCTTGGTGATGGGAATGTATACAGCTTATTATCATAATATTTCATATTACTATATGCAATTAAACTCTCATGTTTTGATCGATAATGCCACTTCAATGATTCCTGTGGCATTGAAATTGCAAGACAGTCATCTAGTAAGCTTTCCAAGTCTTCTTTTTCACTATTTTCTTCATCAATACGATTTGAAGAGAAAAAATTAGTAGGTGGAAGTTGCTTTGGATCACCAACAATAACTACATTTTCACCCCGTGCAATTGTTCCTACTGCCTCGCTAGTAGGCAGCTGTGACGCCTCATCAAATATTACCAAATCAAACTTAGGGAAAGACGGATCAATATACTGAGCTACAGAAATCGGACTCATAAGCATACAAGGGCACAATTTTCTGAGAAGCGTTGGTATCTGATCAAACAATCTTCTAAGTGACATCATTCTTCCATTATTCTTAATTGCTTTTTTTAAAATTCCCATCTCCGACGTAGCTGCACTTGCAGTCCCATAAGATGGAATCTTAGCTGACAATTTTGATACTAATTCTTGAACTGTAAGTTGTTGATACTTATCAATTGCTTCTTTAAACTGAACAATAAGATCATCGTACTGTTTACCATTGAAATCTTTCAAGTAATTATCTTTTCCAATGGTCATTAATAAAAGTTCATAATAAAGATTACAGGTATATGCTGAGAAAAGGTTATCTGAATTAATCTTACCTTCTTTATATGCAATACTTACAGCCTCAAGTCCATTATTTCTCAGCTGATTATCCGCCAGGTTAAAGTTTACCTTATTTCGTAGTTCGCTTACTTTATTTTGGTATCTTTCTAACATCTGTTTTGTATTATTAAACCAATCAACGCTTGTTTCTTCCAAAACCATATCTATTCTATATTTTGATATGAAATTGCGTAGACTTACAATATACTCTTCAACTATTTTCTTATGTGTAGATAACTCAGAACATGTGTCAACCCCTTCTATAGCTGATACCATTTCTTGTAAACCTTTACTAGGCATAGCATTACATGCATTTCTAATAGCATCAGCCTTTACAAGTGCAGCATTTACTGAGCTCCAATCTGTAGTCTCCCCCATGAAGAGACCTGATAACTGTGAAATTAACTCAATAGGTGTTTCTATAATTTCTTTCTTCTTAGCTGCAAAAATGCTTAAGTTATTGTAAATAGAGTAAATATTTTTTTTTGTTATTGACCCAGAATCCTTTGCATAGAGCTTTAATTCCTTCAATAATTTATTCTGCTTAATTAGTTTCGAAAGAAACCAAGAATTATCTGCCTGCTTCCATTGCAACTTCGCTGTTTCTACTTGGTAATCAAATATTAAAGGTTCAAACTGATTTAATAATGTTGTATATAACTGATTATATTCGTTACCTATATTAATTAAATGCTTAACCTGACTTACAATACCATCATAATTTTTAGACCCAATAACACAAGTCAATGTAACTGCTTGCATCAATGCAGCGTCAATAATTTTAATTAGTGTCTCTATAACATTTTTATCTTTTCTTTCAGAACAGCCTGCCCACTGGCAAATTGCCTGTAGATGTACATCAGTTTCATTATGCTTTGAAATCATTGAACTCAGTTCGGCTTGGAAGCTATCACGCAGCTCAATAGAATAATCCGTTCCTTCAAAACCAACTAATGGATGTGATGCATACACTCCAATCTCACCAATTACTACACCATACTGCCTGATTAATTCATCCCATTTTACAATTGTATCTTTGTCTGCTTCATTAAGCTTATCCCGGTAAAATGTGATTTTTCCCTTTTGTTGCAAATTTTTCTCAAATAATTCTATCGCTTCATAAAGCGAAATACCATACTCACGCCTAGTATGTAGCTCTTCTATAATATTATTTAGTTTATTTCTAATTTCATGAACTTTAGCTGCAGTTACTTCATATTCTTCAGGAGATTTAAATTTACCGACTTCTAACACTTTGTTTAACTCAGCTAAAACCGACGTCTTGTTTGTCTTATTAGAGTGCAATTCCAAACAGAATGGATCTAGTCCAATATCCGCTAATCTCTTCTGAACCACATTGAGTGCTGCCATCTTTTCTGCAACAAATAAAACTGTTTTCCCTTGATACAATGCATTGGCAATCATATTCGTAATAGTCTGAGATTTGCCTGTTCCCGGCGGTCCATGAAGTACAAAACTCTGCCCTTTTGCTGCTGCCGCAATCGCTACCATTTGTGAAGAATCCGCACTTACTGGTACTGCCATATCCTTTAGTACAATCTTGGCATCAAGATTGTCTGCTGTAATTGTCTGTTCTTCTGGTATCCAATTCATTGTTCCTTTAATCAAGCTTGATACAACTTTGTTCCGCTCTAACTCTTGCACGCGATTACGAATATCATTCCACATAACAAACTGGCCAAATGAAAATAACCCGACAAATGCCATTTCATCAATATTCCAGCGATTTTTCCCCTTAATTGCTTGTCTGATGGTATTGAAAACAAGTGGCAAATCAATTCCATGGTCATCTTCTGGTAACGGATCCAACCCTGAAATAGTAACGTCGTGATCTTGTCTTAGGTATTCTAACAATGTAATATTTACCTGTGCATCTTCTTGTCTACTTCGAATAACATATCCCTTATTACGTACATTTCTAACAATATCAACCGGAATCAATATGATTGGTGCATATCTAGATTTTTCTGACACATCGCTTTCAAACCAACGAATAAAACCTAATGCAAGAAATAATGTGTTGGTTCCGTTTTCTTCCATGCACATTTTAGCGGAACGATATAGGCTTTTTAGATTTTTATCTAGCTCATTATCATCAAGAAATGTTCGAATGCGATAGCTTTTAAATTCTTGTGTTGCAATATTCTTAATCAAGTCTTTCTCATTCTCGATTTCAAACATCTTTGTATCACGTAATGATACCGTCCATTCAGAAGGTACTTCCATAATGCGGAAATCCTTTCCATCTGACAGTCTATCCTCTAATTCACTAAGGTCAGCTGTCATGAGCTGAAAAGCATTTTTCGTAACCCTAAAATTAAGAAGTGTATTTCTCAAACTAAAATCAAGAAGTTTTCTCTCCCAGACTTTCTGCTTTGTAATTGCTATATTACTTCCCTCTGCAATTCTTCCAAGCATAGAGCTGTCTAAGATAGCAGGGGCCTGCTCATTTACTTTATCTTTTTCTGTTTTTTCTTCCGAATCACTACTACTCATGTATGCCTGTTCTAGTCGAAGTGGAATTGGGCGAATACCACTGCCTCTTGAACGTTGTACATCTATGACGCACTCAAAATTATTTAGTGCATATAAATGATCTTTTCCATGTTTTAATGCTCTATCGAATTCCGTATCTTTTCCCGACACAAAATCTGTACATTCCACAAGAAGCACTTCCTCAGCCCCTGCTACAATTCTCTTTTCAATTGCAGATACGTCATCAACCATACAGTCTGCAAAGGTTTCTTCTTCCAACCAACATCCACCAAAAGCATGCCCTTTGATAAAGAATAGTAGTGGAAATAAACCTACTGCTTCCAAACAGGCTGCATAAAGAACTGCTAGATCAAGACAGGTTCCCTGCTTTTGATCTAAGACCACATGTGGCAGTCTTACACGCTGTCCAATCACTTCATAGCTTGCTGGAGGATTATTATAAACAATGCTTTGCTTCTGAAGTGCTGTATATATTGCGGCCATTTGCAATTTAACATTATTTGGATTTCTTGTCTGATACCCAGTAAATGCAGGATCGTTTATCCATTTTCTTAAAATTTCGGATGCGTCCCGAATAACCCCTGCAATCTTCGGATGATTTGGAGTAACAAAAGCTGTAATGATTTCTGGCATAAATAACAGGCCACTCCACTGATCAAATGCTAAAAGTTCGATTTCTCCATCATACGAATAAATCTTTTCAGCATTTTGGAACAACTCAACTGCAATAGTTCCCGTTATCTTCTCTGTTAGAGAAAATAGAAAATCTGTCTTTAATTGTATCCTTACAGGTGAAATCTCTATAGACTTTCCTGCTGGAATCTCATTAATATGGTACGTATATTCCTTTGCAAACTCTGGATCAACGGTAATCTTCAAATCCAAATTTGATAGGACTCTTTCCGTCTCATTGTTAACAACCAAATTACGTATTACAGGAACGTAATTTTGCTGCATCGCAAAATTGATAGACTTTGTAAAATTTCCACCTACTGTAACATTATTCTCCATGCCCTTCCTCCAATCGTACTACTACTAAATACAATTTCTATTCATCTATCTTTTCTATTAAGCTTCTGACATACAACGAGAAATCACTTCGTCTTCATCATATATTCGTATAGGCAAACCTTTCTCCTGCATTTCCAAAGCCTTCTTTATTTTCCCTCCATATGTACCACATTTCCATGAAGCACTTCCATGACCTCCAACAATAAGTATATTCGTTTTCGTAGTTATGTTATCTTTACATGTAGCATTTTTCATTTCTAACAATTTAATAACTTCAGTTTTTTGCCCATACTTGAACTCTCCTGTAAGGCATACTAATTTCCCAGCTAAATCCTTAATGTTAAGCGTTCCTGTTTCCATTTTTACCGGATCTGTATATTTTGTAAATAACTCTAACATTTCCTCTAGTTCTTCCTTCATGAGGATATTATCCTCTAATGATTTCTCAATAACATTAAAGACTCTATCAAAAGGATAATTTCCTCTTAAATCACTATTCTTTTCAAGCCAATCTTTTAATTTTACAACTTCTTTTTCATTAATTAATCTATCCTCTATTACTTCTAGCAATAAAACATGCAGTGTCTGTAATGCTATCGTTGTTTCACAAAACTCAATACAAAATTTCTTATTACCTGTTTTCGCATCTTTATTAAAATATCCTTTTGGCTCAATTTGGGCTAATCTTTCGTAACACTCCTTATTCATCCGGCAATCTGCAAATGCTCGATGGGCATCAAGAATATTAATATCAAAATATTTACATATTGTACCTAACTTATAATCTTCGATGTCATTTATTCGATATTTAGCATAATTTTGGGTATCCACATAATCATTATCAATTTCAGCATACATATTTTCTTTTAGTTTACGATTCAAAAAAGGAATATCAAACGAAGATATATTATGTCCCACAAGTGAAAACCCCTCAATAAATGCTAAAAAATCAACTAATACTTCTGAAATATTTCTAGCATCCTTAACCATATCATTTGTAATTCCATTAATAATTGTCGCGAATGGCGGTATTGGGTTATTGGGCTTTATAAGTTCTTCAAAGGTTGCAATTTCTTTTCCATCTACAACTTTAATTGCGCCTATTTCTATAATCTCATCTTCTTTGCTTAATCCTGTTGTTTCCAAGTCAAATAAAACATAATTAGTTAGAAATTCATCTTTCCTTTTTCCGTTCATAATATTTCCCTCTCTCTAAATAAATGACAAGTCAGTCATTTGCATTACGTAACATATTCCATTATATACCAATGAATTGTACTTATCAAACATTTTGCTCTTTCCAATCTGACGGTTCCCTCTATATATGAAAAAAAAGACAAAGTACAGATTTTAATCTGTTATCTTGTCTTTTTAATTCAATCTTATTTATTCAACTTTTAATTCAATCTTATTAATATTTAAATGTATTGATTTTATCTTGTAATTGTTCAGATAATTTTTGAAGTTCTGATGCTTGTATTGTAATAGAGTCCATTGTAACTGTAATCT
>JAQZBN010000136.1 GCA_029238935.1 Herbinix sp. | reverse complement strand
ATCACTATTATATCGAATTCGGTATAATAGTGACTATACTGAGGAAAATACTATGCCGAAGTTTTTGAAATGAGTATATAATTCCTGTTTTTCTTAATAATTCTTCGGCATAGTATTTTATAATTAAAGTACCAAAAAAGGAGGTACTTTAAGATGACAATCGATACTATTTGTGCTAAATGCATTGAAGCAGTAAGAGATGCTGGTTACAATGATTCAACCATTTTTAACTATGAAGGTGTTGTTAGGCGATTTAAAAAGTTTTGCAGTGAAAAAGGTATTTCAGAATACTCATATGAAATCGGTAAACAATACGCTGATGATGTTATCAGTAAGAAAACAGGAAAATTTAGTTTAAATCGTTATCATACACAAGGAAGATTTATTAGGTTAGTTGATTCTTATCATGATACTGGATACTTTGATTTTGCTATGCTCAAACATGGAAGAATAATTCCAGATAATTCTCATCATATGCTTATTTATGCCGATTATCAGAAATATCTACGTAGCATTTATGACAACGAAAATACTGTACACTTTTATGAGTATGGAATGTATTGTTTCTTGCAGTTTTTAAATAGGCTAGGAATAAATCATCTATGCGTTCTTCAATCTTATATGATTATTGAGTACATAAAAGAAACCAAGCAGACTCGGCAAAGAGAAGTGTTGTGTGAATTAAGAGGTATTTTTAGATACTTGGAAAGAGAAGATCTTTTATGCTCCATTGCTGGTATACATGCTCCCAGAATTAAAAGAATTATTCCCACTCTTACCAAAGAAGAGAATCAAAAAATCGAATCGATTATAGATAATGGACTAGTTACTTTAAGAGATGCAGCCATTGTAATTACTGGTTTGTCTTGCGGTATCAGGGCTTGTGATCTAATAAAACTCCGTCTATCAGATATAGATTGGGATAATGAAACAATTACATTTAAGCAAAGTAAAACCGGAAATCAGGTTTTCCTACCACTTACAACTGCTGTAGGAAATACTATTACAAGATATATTTCAGAAGAACGTCCCAATGCTCAAAGTGATTTTCTTTTTTTAAGAAGTCTTGCACCATTTACTCCATTGACTGATCATGCATCGTGTCATGCAATTGTCAGCGGAGTGTTTAAAAAAGCTGGTCTTGAAAAAGGAAATCGGATTTATGGAATGCATATGCTCCGTCACAATGCAGCATCAACTATGGTAAGAAATGAAGTGCCGATAGAAACCATTGCTGCTATACTTGGTCATTCCACTCCAGATACAACAGATATATACATAACAACAGATGAAACAAGACTCAGGGAATGTGTTCTACCCATGGTTGACATCTCCAAGGAGGTGAATCCATGAATGAGTATGTAAGTAATCTTAGGCCACTAATAATCGATTTCCTAGCGTTTAAAAATGCTCTAGGTATTCAATACCATACAGGATCCTATTATCTTAAGCAACTTGATATTTATAATTGGGATCATAAAAATGTCTTTATTCCTGATTATGATACTGTTGAAGGATGGGCATTAGCACATGCGGAGAAATCGACCACAGGAGATAGAAGTTGGATTTCTCCAATCAGGGAGTTTGGCAGATACCTTCAAAGTATAGGAATTAGTAACGCATATGTGCTTGATAAGAGATTTACTATCCAGCGATATCATGCAGAAGTGTATTTATTGACTGAGCATGAAATCCAGTGTTTCTTTAAAGAATGCAATAAGTATGTGTTACACCACAAAGCACTGGGCAGACCATATGTATTGCCTGCATTGTATCGATTTTTGTATTGTTGTGGTGTAAGGTGTTCGGAAGCCCGTAAACTTAAGTGCTCAGATGTACATTTAGATAAGGGATATGTGGATATCCTCCAATCAAAAGCTCACCGAGATCGTCGATTATTCTTATCAAATGAACTTATTGAATATCTGACTAAATATAACAAGGTAATAAGTAAGTGCCTTTCAAACCGAGAATACTTTTTTCCTGGTGGATATGGAGGAATGTGTTCTTCCACAGCTATATCATCTAATTTTAGAAACATTTGGGTAGCTGCAGGTCTTAAGCGAGATGGAAAGGTAAAACCACGTGCCTACGATTTTAGGCATCACTTCGCCTGTGCAAACATAATGAGGTGGTCTACAGAAGGCAAAGATATCCATGCAATGCTCCCATACCTAATGAGATATATGGGACATACAGGAATTGAAAGCACGTATTATTACATTCACTTAATACCTGACTTCTTCCCGAAATACAACGAGCTTATGATTTCTACTGAAGAATTAATCCCGGAGGTAGAATCGTATGAAATATAAAAGGAAGAAGGAAAAGGATTTTTGGCAATTGGCTAGAAGTTATCTTCATGATTACATGCCTGTGACAAGAAATCTTTCAGATAAATCAGTTGAAGCTTATAAGCAATCACTAAAGACATACTTACAGTATTTAGAAATTGAAAAATCCATAGTAAATGAGCAAGTAACATTTGATGTTTTTTCTAGAGATAACATAAAGGATTATGTAAGTTGGCTTAAGGGAAAGAGCTATGTTCCAAAAACTATTAATCTGAAGCTTACCGCCATTAGATCATTCTTGAAATACTGCAGTGAAGAGGATTTTGAACTGCGAGGAATATACTCCAATATATGTACTATAAAGAAGCAAAAAGAAGAAAAGAAACCTATTGAGTATCTACAACCGAACGCTACTGCAGCTATTTTATCTGCATATGATACAAGCACATCAAAACATCGTAGGAATCGAATGATGCTTATCATGCTTTATGATATAGGTGCACGAGTTCAAGAACTTGCAGATTTAAACCTTAGTTCTCTGCATTTAGATATGGCTAATCCATTTGTGACTTTGATTGGCAAAGGAAAGAAAAGTAGAAATGTTCCTCTTCTACAGAAGACAGTAAAGCACTTAGAGGTATATCTCAAAGAATTTCATACTGAGAATACCGAAAATTCATTATTTTACAGCACTTTAGATGGAAAACCACACAGACTTTCGACAGACACAATAAGTCTTGTTTTGAAAACCGCTGCTGATAAGGCCAGAAAATCTTGTAATGATATTCCGCAACGTGTTCATTGTCACATGATGCGAAAAACAAAAGCAATGGATCTATATAAGAATGGTGTACCATTACCATTTATTATGCAGTTACTTGGGCACGAAAGCATGTCTACAACTTCTGGATTCTATGCATTTGCAACGCTTGAAATGATGAGTGATGCAATGAACAAAGCTGCACCGGTTGTTTCTGGAGAAGAAAAACTTTGGAAAAAGAAAGAAATGAAAAAGATTCTTTACTCATTGGATTAGACAAAAAACTATGCTGAAGAATTATATTAGACAAAAAACTATGCTGAAGAATTATAAATAAAATCAAGAGTTATACTACTATTTTAAAACTTCGGCATAGTATTTTCTTCGGTATAGTCACTATGAAATAACGGTTTAGCTTCTGGGTTTGAGGCAAGTGCTTTGTCAAAAGTTTTAAACACAAGCTTATTATCATTTCGCGTGCTGATAACATATGCAACAGGATACCTGTCATATAAATCAAGGATTGCACTTAAATACAACTTCTTTTTCTCACCAGGAATTTTAAACTCAGTTACATCAGTTGCCCACTTTTCATTCGGTACACTAGCATAAAAATCTCTGCCTAACTTATTTTCAGCTACATCTTCTGGCGTTGATGAGGTATATTTTTTCTTCTTCTTTCTAATCACAGAATGAATTCCTAGTTTCTTCATAATCCTATGTACATGTTTTTTGCTATAGTTGGTATGGTTGAAGTGATTAATCCACGATGTCATTCTTCTATAGCCCAGGACATGGTTGAAGCGGTCATCATACTCTTTTATTATTGCAGCAAGCTTGATGTTCTCTAATTCATGTTCTGGTATTTCACGGTGCAGCCATTTATAGTAACCAGCTCTAGATATTTCAAACTGTTTGCACATCCAATTAATACTCCATTTTTTTGTCTCATAAAAAAACTTTATTGCCATATACTTTGATTCATGGAGAAGCTTTGCCAGTCTCACATCCTTTCGAATTCTTGTACTTTTTTTAATAGTTCAGTTAACATGTCCTTTTCTTCAAGTTGCCTCTTAAGACGAACATTTTCTCTGCGAAGACGTTCTAATTCATCAACCTCATCATCTGTTTTATGATGACCTCGTTTATCTGTTAACCCTTCCTCGCCATTAGTATCATATTTTTTCACCCAAGAATACACCTGGCTATATGAAACATCATAAATACTGGCAGTTACTTTATAGTTACGATTATGTTCGATACAGTATTTGACGATTTCCTTGCGTTCTTTGATGGTTGTTTTTCTCATTGCCTCTGCCATATAGACCTCCCGTTTAGGATTGTAATCCTTAAGTTCTCTATCAGCATTATACAACAAAGCCCACCGTCTAATCGATTCTTTTGAGGAGATTTTATATTTGGCAGCTATATTTCTTAAAGAATCTTTACCTTTTAGGTATTCTTCTACAACCATACACTTGAATTCTTTACTGTAATTAGCATTTCCTTTTCCTTTTAAAAAGGTATCTTCTCCATTCTCAAGAAATGCAGGAATCCAATCCCAGATAGGATTATTACCTTCTTCTGAAATATAGATGTCATATTTTGTACAAATATCATTTATTGAGTATTCACCAGACAGATAATCTCTACAAGCTAATAACTTTATGTCTGCTGAATATCGTGTATATTTAGGCATAAAAAACCCCCTTAAGTAGATTTTGGTTATTTACCTTGTCTACTTAAGGGGAATCATATCA
>JAQZBN010000135.1 GCA_029238935.1 Herbinix sp. | reverse complement strand
TTAGCCTTCTCAACTTCTGCAGGCCAATAAGTTGTTGAATAGGTTGTATTATTATTCGTGTTAGTAGCAATACCTGCTACCATCCATTGATTTAACTGAAGCATACCATCTGCATACAGACCGCCGCCGAATTCTTCGGGTACCGGTGAGTTATCCATCAGAGCAGTTTCTCCGGCCTTTGTACGTTCAAAACCATTACCATCTGCTGCATCTTCATAAGTGAAACCTTTGATACCGCCATGGACAACTTCCAAACCTTCGGGACTGGACATCCAATCTAAGAGCATCATAGCTCTCTCTTGTTTTGCAGGATCATTTGTACCAACAGCAAATGCTCTACCACTACCAAAGAATGGATCGGAAGGCTGATAGATAGACATGTCCTTCAGAGGAGCCATAATATAATTTTCGCCGTTGTTACCACGATCTGTTGTATTCCAGAATCCTTGCTGCCAATCATTCCAGATCAAGAATGCACGTTTGGAGTTAAATTTAGAGTTAACGGAATCCCAGTTCTGAGTACCTGAATCAGGATCTACAACCCCAGCCTGATTTGCTTCAAAGAAGAATTGAAGTATCTTGCGATAAGCTCCGTTATCATCTGTTAAAGGAATTCTTTTACCGGTTGCATCTAACAGAACAGATCCGTTTACTTCTTGACCATACCACTTTGTAAGCTGATTAGCATTCTCAATTGAGGTTCCATCCCAATCGGGCCATAACGTAATTCCATAGCTGGGATCACCGTTTGCATTGGTTGGATGCTTGTCTTGAATAGCACGAAGAGTCTTAACAAGATCGGAGAGGTTATTCATCTCAGGTGCTCCTACCTCAGCATAATAATCCCAAGGAAGAGTTGGTGCTACACCAGGAATCGTAGGTGTAAATGTAGTAGGACTAGTATTAGTCATCTCTGTAGGCCATGCATAATAAGCGCCTTCAGCTACGCCTTCTAAAGAAGAATTATATACATCAAGCTGACCCTTAAATTCTTCAAAAGATGTTAATTTCTTCATTCCCTCAGTAACGTCAAAAATCAGTCCGGATTTAATACAAGCCTGAATGTCGGCATTGTCAAGGATAACTAAGTCTCCTAAGAAGCCAGATGCAGAACGAGCTGCGAATATATCTCCGCCTGCTACCTGTGGAGCAATGATATTAAGAGTAACATTAAACTTTTCTTTTAAGATTTTAGCTGTCCAACCGGGCTGCTCACCTTGGAAGTTAGCTGGTTGTGAATATACCTCTAATACCATCGGCTCCAAAGCGGCCGGTTCTGCAGTATCAGTATTGCCTGCATCGTCTTTGTTGTCCTCAACCTTAGTGGTGGGTGTGTTGTTAGCACTGTCGTCTGTTTTATCATTCTTTTTAGCACAACCAGTTGCAAACAATGAAACAACCAACATAATAGCAAGTACAAAACTAAGCTGTTTTTTAAATCTCATAATCTTCCTCCTCTTTTAAATTAAAGTTAATATATTCTGATCCCTTTATAAAGGATATCATTCCAATACAATATATAGCTTGTATAAATATTATCTTTATTATCCTTTTACAGCTCCGATCATAATTCCTTTTACAAAGAATCTCTGGAAGAAAGGATAAATCATCATAATAGGAAGTGCTACGATAATGGTAACTGTCATTCTAATTGATGTTTGCGTCTGTGTGTTAGCTAGTATTGCCTCCGCACTACCTGCTGTTGCGTTAATGATAGCGGATAGTGATTGTGAAGACTGCAAATATCGATATAGAATAAATTGTAACGTATAGAATTTTTCTTGTGTCATTAAAAGCAAAGTGTCCTGGAAGGAATTCCAATGGCCTACTGCCGTAAAGATCGCTATCGTAGCTAAAATCGGTTTACAGATAGGTAGCATTATTTTGAAAAATATCTGTAAAACACCGGCGCCATCGCAATCAGCCGCCTCCTGTATCTCTTTCGGCGTCGATTCTACATAGGTCTTCGTTAGTATGATATAAAAAGGTGATATCATAGTAGGTAAAATATATCCAAGAAAGTTATTGGTAAGTCCCAAATTCATCATTGTTAGATACCAAGGAATAATACCTGCATTGAAGTACATGGTAATAACTACAAAACGATACCATATTTTTCGCTTAAATAAATTCTCTCTGGTAAACATATAACCCAAAAATATTGCTACAAGTACCGTTAAAGCAGTTCCAATTACCGTTCTGGATATCGAAATCATTGCAGCCTGCCCAAGTCCGGGTATTCTGAATGCATCGATATAGTTTTGAAAATGTATTCCCTTGGGTATCCATACGACACCGCCTTTTTCGCTAATCTTATTGTTGCTGATTGTATTTATAAAAATATAATAAAACGGATATACACATACAAAAGCAAACAGCGAAAAAATGGTATAATTGATTACATCCAGCAAACGATCACTAAAGGAATGTTTTTTTATTTTATTGCGTTTATTAGTAATTAACTGATTTTCCTTTTTCATAGTGCACTCCTTTATATTATACTTTCCTTACGAACTAACTTAGAGAAGGTGTTCGCAGCAAACAGCAGAACCAGACTTACGATGCTCTTTAACATACTAAGTGCGGTTGACACGGAATATACAGGTGGTTTACTGGTAGATAAATTGTATACATACAAATCCAAAACCTGTATATGTTCCCTATTCCACGAGTTCTGGAAGACAAAATATTGTTCCATACCGTTATTCAGGATGTTTGAAATATTTAATAATAGAAGTACGAAAAATGTAGGCAATATACTAGGAATTGTTATATTACGTATAATTTTCAGACGGCTTGCTCCATCAACTCGTGCAGCCTCAAATAATTCAGTATCAATTCCGGATATCGCCGCAATGTACATGATGGCAGCCCATCCAAGGTTCTTCCAAGTCAACCATAACCACATCTTGAACCAAATATGCTCGTTTGATTTCAAAAAATCAACTGGTGTATCGAGGATACCCAGATCCATACCAACCGAGTTGAACATACCGTTATTACTCATAAGAAGAAATGCTACTGAGTAAACCAATACCCAGCTGATGAAGTTCGGTAAAGTAGTTGCTGTCTGAACAAACTTACGGAACGGTACATTTTTGATTTCATTAAGAAAGATAGCAAAAAACATAGGGAGCCACGAAAATGCCAACGCAATACCGCTCATAGCAAAAGTATTACGAAGCACTTCCACCGTTTGATTCATAAAGGATTTGCTTTTAAATAATACTTTAAACCACTTTAATCCTACAAAAGAGTCCCAAGAAAATGCCAGTGGTGGTTGGTAATCAAAAAACGAGTATATCCACCCGTATAGGGGATAGTAAGAAAATACTAATACCACAATTAAGAAAGGTAAAATATATAAGAATTCTCTATATCCCTTTATCTTTTTCTTTTTGCTAAACGCATTCATTAAGTAGTGCCTCCCTTTTATTACT
>JAQZBN010000021.1 GCA_029238935.1 Herbinix sp. | reverse complement strand
GTAGAAGATAAAAAGTATTTCCTCCAGCAACAAAAATCAAATCTACTTCTTCTAATTCAAAATATAGTTGTTCTTTTGTTTTCCCCTCTAAACTTATATCTTTAACGTTAAACCCTAACTCAATAAGTTTCTGTCTATCATCTATTGGCTTCCAATCCTGATAAATATTAGAAGCTGTTGGAATAAAAGCGATATTTTTATTCTCTGGTTGTATTTCTATTTTTTTTATAAATTTTTCTATAGTATTTGCAGCAAATGAAGCCAGTAATATTTTTCTCATTATTCCTCCTAGATTTTTCTACATTATTATTAGTGTTAATAGATACGATTGCTCTTATAAATATAAGCCCCCAAAAAATAGAAAGAACTAACGAGCGGTAGGCTTTAATCACTAATATTGGTACAAAAGAACAATCGTCATTGTATGTTAATATATTTGTTAACTCGTTTATAAAATCTTTTTAGACATATTGTTTTTAATATCAGATAAATTTTCATACCGTCATTCATAATTTATTACTTAGTCTTCTATTCTATAAAGCAACAAAGAATGTTTAAAGGTATTTAAATATAAGATATATAATGACAAGAATAAGGGCCATACCTACTATCACCCAATCTTTTTTAGTTGTTTTAAGTCCCATTTTATGTCCAATAAAGGATCTAATTAAGCCTGCAGTTGTCGTTGTTATCAGCGAAGCTATTGCAATAACAGCCATAATAATAATGGATCTATATGAAAACTCAGCATATATCATCCCGTATAAGAAAATCATAAAAATCGCAAAGCTTATACAGCTTATACCTTGTATTTTATGCCATGTCCTATATTTGTTCTCCATATCCAATTCACCTCTGTTAATTTGGACTTGTGTCAATAATGTAGACACAAATCCAATCTTTCATTCTAGATTAGTATTAAACACGTTATTTACTTTTTTCAAAAGATTTTCCTTCACTTGCTCTTCATGTACTAACAATCCATCAATTTCTATTTTATAAAACAAATTATCTTTACTTAATATTATTGTAAAATAATCCTCGGATTCAATAATTAATAATTCATCAACTTCATATTCGCTTGTATTTACATCTTTAACGCTAGAATCATATAAAAACTGAACTATCTTAATACTACTTTTAAATAATTGACTAGCTTTTTCTGTATTAGGCAGTAAGTCTACACATGTAGTTAGCTTTACTTTATTTTCATTTTCATCATACAAAACGATACCATACAAACAATTAAAACCATTCAATTTTGTATTACTTTTCGTAAAAAAATAATCCTTCCCATTCTCGAGCGTCTTGCTAATATAATTATCTTTATCAAGATTATTAATGTCATCAAACGTAAATACATAATTTTCATCTGTATCTTTGAAGTCAGATTGTTTCGAACAAGCAGTCATCATAATTAAAATAAAAAGAAAAAGAATAAATATAAAAGTTGTTTTTTTCATATAATGTCCTCTCAATAATCTATATACATATTTGCTCTATAGAAGCGTTACCACACGGCGAATCCCTACAATTCATAATAATTGTATCAAGATTTTATCATATAATCAAATAAATTATGGAACTATTGTAAAATTATTATAATAATTGTAAATATTAATAGTCCTCATACTTAATTGTCCTCATCTATAAATATCATTCGTATAAATATATAATGCAGTTCCTGTAAAATTTTCAAGGAACTGCATTTATAATATATCAAAATATAGTATTAATAAAATCGCACTGTGAGTTAGTGACTACTTCTTTTAAGGAAAAACGGTATCCTGAAAAATTGTGGTATTAGTAGAATAATCATAACGAATAGCGACCATTCCCATCTCCCATCAATTCTGATCAAACTCTATTGATGCAGAACCCATGCTCTACAACTCTCCTTTTGGCTTTATCTCATTTCATGATCCGGACGATTGGTAACGATGTATTCCAAACCGCCAGAATGCATAACAAATCAATAAAAATATTAATGTTCCTAGAGGGTAAAATGCATATAGCAATTTTTCAGTTTTCCCCAGCAGATATTGTAGTGGATAAAACTGTACTAAAGTATAGGGAACGATATAGGTACAAAACCGCATCATACCTTTCCCGTAAATGTCAATCGGATATTTACCATGCTCTTTTGCACCATAAGTTAAAACATTCATAGAGCCTGACTCTTCGATTGAAAAAAAACAAATGGTAGCTCCGATCATGAATAATCCGGTAAATAATAGTGTTCCACCAATTATCATCAACAACAACGCAGCTATTTTGCCGATTGTCCAATTTATTTGGCTGTTTTGGATGCCAAAAACAAGCATTAAAACTGCTGTTACCATTGGTCCAATTCTTCCAAGTTCAAATTTTGTACCAAGTACCTGCAAAATCGGACTACATGGACGCAGCAATATTCGATCGAAATCACCTCTCTTAACAATACCCGAAAAAGCAGAAAATCCACTGGCAAAACATTCGGATAAAGAAAATGACATTTGCATTACCGAGAAGCATAGTAAAATATCACCATAAGTATATCCTTTAATTTCTGAAAATCCAGAGAAAAGAAAATATAGTCCAAGGAAACTGTTGAAGGCCACCAGAAATCGACCGATTACCATCAATAGAAAGGATATTTTATATTGCATGGTACTTCGTAAAATAGCTGAAATATACATAAAGTATAGTGATATATTTCTAATCATTATCATAATCAACCTCCCTGTACGACAACTCGCCGTTCTGCCAATTTACAGAGTGCTTTACCGAAGAGAACCAGTGCAACTATCCAGAATATCTGCAAAACGATTGCATTTACCATAGCTATTCCTCTTAAATCTCCACTATAAATTCGTAATGGTACATTCTGCATGGAGGCAAAAGGAAGTAGTTCAAGGATTCCCCTCACCGGATTCGGTATAAATGGAAGTGGTATTATTGCACCTGATAGAAATTCCACTGCACCGGTTAATACCATTCGTAAACCTTGCGGGGATATGGTAAAGAAAGACAATATGTATACTAGCATACAAAAGGCAACAGTAACACAAAGACCTAGAAACATCGTAACAATGAATAAGCTTAAGCTTAACATACTCTTAGGAAATATTAATCTGAACGGCTTGGGCAAAAGCAGTGCCACCAAAATGATTGGTCCGCATCTTAATGCAGCCGCTGCTAGCCTTCCACCAATATTTTTGGAATACCACATACTATAAATGGAAACCGGTCTGCATAATTCATAAGCAATACCTCCGTCAATGATCATGGAAAAGATATCATTGTCTGTCATCCAAGTTGTGAACAAAGCCAGGAAAGCTTCTTTTAACCAGATATAGGATACCAGAGCCGAAAATTCCATTGGAAATGCTATTGCATTGGTATCCAAAAGAGCTTTATAGGCAAGACACTCCATGAAACCCCAAAGAAATTGTGTAATCAGGGATGTAATGGATGCTGCCCGGTATTGTAGTCCAATATGAAATCGTATACGAAAAAAGTAATAATATATGTTCACGGCACCCTCCTATAGAATTTGTAAGCTACGATACAAATTCGCAACTATATGATCAAGGCTTAAGTTATTCTCTCTCTCTTCATCATGATCAGATTCTGTAACAATTTGCCGCATATGTTCTAATGTTCCATCTAGGAGTACCCTGCCTTTTCCAATCAGTATAACGCGATTTGCTAAAGCCTCTATATCTTGCATATCATGAGTTGTTAGAATGACAGTCGTTTTATGCTCCCTATTTTGTTTTAAGATAAAATCTCGTACTGCTAATTTAGAAACCGCATCCAGACCAATGGTTGGTTCATCCAGGAACAAAATTTTTGGTTGATGCAGTAATGATGCTGCAATTTCACACCTCATTCGTTGTCCTAGTGACAATTGTCTCGTAGGCGTCCTTAATAACTCCTTTAATTGTAATAATTCCGTGAGTTCCTCTAGATTATGATTGTAATTAGGGGATGATATCGCATAGATTTTTTTCAATAGCTCGAATGAATCGATGACAGGAATATCCCACCACAGCTGCGAACGTTGACCAAAGACCACACCAATCTGTTTTACATGTTCAATGCGATCTTTCCACGGTATACGCCCATCCACCAAGCATCTTCCGCTTTCGGGTGTTAATATTCCACTTAGAATTTTGATTGTAGAGCTTTTGCCGGCACCATTCGGGCCGATGTAACCTACCATCTCACCATCTTGAATGGTAAAGCTTACATCAGATAATGCTCGTATCGTCTCGGTCTCTCTACGAAATAGTGATTTACAGGCTTCTTTCATTCCTGCATTTCTTTTTGCTACTTTGTACGATTTACATACATGTTCCATCGTAATCATCGTTGCTTCCTCCTGGTAGTTATATTTTCATATCTTTCCAAGTCGGCCTGGTTTTGCTGGGTTTTACCAGTCAAAATACCGAAGGTTAAATATATTTAGTTGTGCCTTTTTTAAGGCAAAGAGTATTATAGCACAATTTAAATTAATATCAATCGTTAAATGAAATATGTGGAAAATAAAGTTATTTATCAAAAAAAATGGTAAAAGCTTAATTTACATAAGTTTTCACCACTTATATTATTGGGGTGTCGCCAATATTTCTGACATAACCATTCTAAGGAATAACAGGTTAAATATTGAATATTTTACTCATGTTAAGGCGATATCCCTTTCACTGCTTATTATTAACGGTCTTAATTCATCTGACTCAGACATATTCCGTACATTAAAATGTGTATTCCCTCAGGAAGTTTATATGTTCCCATCCAAGAGGAGCAACATGTTATTACAATTCATCATGAAAGCTTTCTCTCACGGGATCACATATGTTCAATGGCTTTCTGTGGGTAAGTAGTATTCCAGATGCTTATAGCGATGGCTGTTACCTACAATAGAATTAGTATAACGAAGATGAGACGTACCATTATGTAATGAGTTAAATCCTGTATAGCATTTCATTTTGCTTATAATATACAGTTCATTTTTTCTTTCAGCCAATAATAAATTTTGCGCCTACGCTTGCGGTGTTTCTTTTAATGTACACGAAATGAAATATCCGCTAAGACCATCAACATTAACACCGTTACCTAGCGTTTCATAATCAGTAAATACTTCTCCGCCCCAAAACCATGACGCATCAGCATATTCTTCAGATTTACTGAGTATATCTTTAACCTCCCCCTCAACATAACCTCCCCATCCCTTGGCAATGAATCCTTCGGGTATATCAAAATAATCCATACCATGCGGGACTGGAGTATCTGCTTTCATGAATTTACCGATAATGTATCCTATTAATTGATTTTTTTCTTCATATTTATCCCACATATAAAGACCACCACCGTAAGGCTCGTCCGTAGTATATTCCGTCATTACATCAAGGGTTTTGAAAATCCAATCCTTCGCCTTCCATACGCTTTGAATTATTTCTCCTGTTGCGCTATGTGGATTTCCCCAATCATTCCGAACATACACAGCCTTTCCGATAAACCTGTACGGCCCGCATTTTACTATCTCGAACTTTTCCAACTTTGCCATTATTTAATCTCCTTCATAAAACATCATTATATTTTTCAGAACTTTTCATTCTCATTACTTATTCCCAATCACGGTCGTTTTGGGAGCTGGATAATTGTAATATAAGGTATCCATTTAAGGCGATACCCCTTATTTATCTCATTCACCCGATATGATATTTAATCAAAAAAAGGTTTTCTAAGTACTTCATCAATGGATATATACCTTACCTTATCATAATTTTTATCAACTTCAGATATATCTATGCCATTAGCCAATTGCTTCATTCGATAATATCTTGTATTATCAACATCTGTTGGAAATAAAATGTTTTGTTCATAGGTCCGTTCGTTTATTGCGTTACCATCCCAGATACTCATACGAAAAGCCATTGAATAAATAAAATTAGAAGGGTAAGCACTTCTAAATATATCACTATTTCCATTTAATGAATAGTGAGCCAAATTGATATACCTATTGTCTTTTAATAGCCTTTTCATATCAAAAATATTAAGCGTGTTTCCGTTTTCATCAGTGAAATAGGCATTAAAAGATGGATCTAACATAACCCATTTCTCTTCTTCTTGTAAATAAACGTTGACACAAACATGACAGTTAATGTTTATAATCTCATCCTTTGTATTATTCAATGAATAATCTTCAAATACGATAGGTTGGGCATATATTTTCAACGCGATCAAAAAATCGGATAAAAGAATTGCCTTATGTTCACAATTGATAGCCCCATCAAATCCTTTGTCAAAGGAATATTGAATGATCGAATTTATATCGTTATCCCTAAGATTACTGCACCCACAGTAATATGTTTTTTTGCTTAACCAATTCATAATGTTCAGCGCTTTACCCAATGTGGAATTTACTCCTGCAATATTTTCAAGATTAAACTGTTTTAGTAATCTTAAATATTCATCACCATAGGTAAAGTGATATACAAAATCTGAAATATTGTGTTTTGGGTATTCTAAATATTTTGATATAAAATTTACTTTAGTATTTTTCGATTCCAGTAAAGAATAATATTCTTGTTCGTTCATTCATTCATACCTCACATATAAAATATAACAAATCATGACTAAGTACTTTCACCATTCAATTAGAAAATCATAAAGCTCTTTAAGGACATATAAAAGATTGCTGCTTGATACTTAGATAGCATGCTAATTTAATTATATTGCCTCCAAGCATTATTTCTTTCTCACTCATGTGAATCAGTGATTATTATAAATAACTCCTAAGACTATTCGGTAATATAGGTACTGAAATCCTCTCTATTGTAATCACTTAAGTTAAAATCCGAATCCTTCTTATGAGCTAAAAGTAATCTGGAAATCTCATCAATAATCTCGGAAGGAGTTGCATTATCTGATCGAATTTTATATTCATTTGGTAATAGCTTTCTCGCTTTTATCTTTCTATTTGTTACTATCGATTTCTCATAGTTTTTATACTCATTTCCATTATCCCGATTAAGTATTCTATCTTTAATCACGTTATCATTTTCGGAATATAAGGTGAAAATCACATAATTATATTCGCTAAAACATTCCGGTATATCCAGCATTCTCATATCATTCAAATCAGTTAATATGATATTTTCAAATCCATGTTTGAGATAGTTTTTTACTACCAAAACTAGATTCTCAAAAGTCATCTGCTCTTCCTCCTTCATACCGATTCTGGTATGAGGGTTTAACATTGTAAACTCCGGAATCCAGCCAAATTCAAACCATGGACTTTCATATTTTTTATGTAGGTCACTACCAATTGTTGTTTTCCCATTTCCCGGCGAACCGCCTATAACAATAACATCCATATTACCCCTCCTCCTACAGAAATATTACATATATTGTTCAGAAATCTTTAACTTTAAATAAGTATAATCATTTCCCATAAAATGTCAATCAACATTTTACTAAACACTGGAAGACTGTACACAATTAGTTACTGATTTCAATGAAATATTAAAAGTAAATACAATAATGGAGATTGTTACTAGAACGATACACTATATCCTAAGTTTCATAATGTATCTTCTTTATCAAAAACTATGAGCCAAGACTATTCACATCCTATATAAGATGAAACAACACTTTCAATAAAAAATAAGCTTACAATCTACTGCGACTGTAAGCTTATTTTACTTTTTCATTAAATTATTAATATCTTTACTATGAGATATCACCACTCTTTTAATTCCACCAAGATCAAATTGTATTTCATCAACTTTATTGATAACATCATCCAATTTCTCAACATTAGGATAATATTGCTCCATAAGAAGTCCAATACTTTTATCAGTGACATTTTCCAGGTGCAATTCAACATTAGTAATCTGATCCGATAGTCTGTCCATCTTATTACTTATAACGCTCATATGACTTTGTAAAGCGTTCAATGCCTCTAATATCTTTTCATCATTGTTCATCAAATTCACCCACCCTTATGTATTATTGTAATATAATTACGAAATCAAGTCAAATTAAACTTTTATTTAAGACAGTCCCTCCAGCCATTCCTATAACCGTTTAACCTTTGTAATAAAATGGGTAAATTAGCAAAAAATATCAAGCATTCTTTGATTATGTGTTATATAATGAAACCAGTGAGGTGATAAACGTGAACTGCTATGAAACTATGCAAAATGTGATAAATTATTGCGAAAACAACCTTTACAATGAAATCACAATGAATGAGTTATCTGAAATGTCTGGTTATTCCATATATCATTTTTGTAGACTCTTTCAAAAAGTGATTGGATGCGGGCCAATGGAGTATATCCGGAAAAGACGTTTATCAAATGCAGCCATTGAGATATCTTTTGGACATAGATACATCAAGGATATTGGTTTTACATGGGGGTTCAATTCTCACGAGAATTTTGTTAGAGCTTTTAAGAATCAATTTGGGATATCTCCAATACAGTACAGAGAAACCAAAAACAGCCTTAATCTCTTCCATAAATTTGATGTCATTAAGGAACATAGTTTCGAAAACTTTGGAATATCTCCAAGATTTGTATCAAAACCATCCTTTAAGCTTGCAGGTTTTCGTTGTCGGACTTCCTTTCATAACAATGCGAATAAAATTGATGCACCGCAACACTGGAACAAATATCATGCTTGTAAATTGTATGATAAAATCGGAAAAAAAATAGATCCTGCTCTACGATGGGATATTGGAATGCTTACAGATCATGATGCTAACAGTGGTGATATCTCGTATGTTATTGGTGTCCAAGTGGATGATTTTAATGATATTAATGATGAATGTGTAAGGATAACGATACCCTCCGCTCAATATGCTGTATTCAATACGCCTCCGGCGGATTCAGATTCATTTGTGAAAGCGATACATAAGACTTGGGAATATATCTATCAAGTATGGTTTCCGCAGACAGGCTTTGAACGGATGAAAACACAAGAATTTGAAACTTACTGCGAAGCATCTCATAGTTATTCGGAAGAAATTTGGATACCAATAGGCCGATAGAATTAGGACAAGAAGGTCCGTAATACGATCGAGCTTATTAATATAGGAGGATAAAGAATGAAGATTTTAAAAGATGTAAAACCTTACAAAGTTAAGGAACCGTTGTTTGAAGGGGTTCGTGTGATTATGAGTTATCTTGGAGAGCCATATTCACCCGAGTACATTCAAGGAATATCTGGAGCAGCCTTCCGTATTGCTACCGGTTGTCCCAGCAGACCCACCTGCTGTATGATGATGTGGACTACTGATCTTATTAAGTTATTGGGATATGAGTATACGGAGTATCCTTGTTATGGATCAAATGGTGAAAATTTAACCACTACAATGATATCTGCAATACAAGCGCAAATTGATGACGGTAAACCGGTACTTGTATGGCATGCTATGACCAGTGCAGAATGGGACGTTGTATGTGGTTACGACGAAGAAAACCGTATCTTTTTTGGACGAGGTTCTTATTGGGGACCGGAAGCAAATGAATACCATACCGAAGCTTGGGACAGAGCAGAAAAGGCGATGGAAATCTGCCCAGCTTTTGGTGCAGTGATCATTGGTGATAAAAAAGGAACCTATGATGCTAAGAATGCTGAAATCAATGCATTGAGGGATGCAGTGGCTCACGCAAGAACAAGAAAAGATCAACCTGAGGAAAGTGGATGGTACTCCTATGAGGGGCTCCAAGCTTTAAGAAAATGGGCAGAAGCATACTCGAATCCCGGAAAAGATAGAGATTTAGCAGATGCTTATTGCTTTGATATCTATCATTCAACTCATGCAACTGCACCTGTTTTTTTAAGAGAGATTGCATGCCATTTCCCAGAAGCGACAGAAAAACTGCTCCAGGAAGCTGCAGATTATATGGAGGAAGAAGCAAAAACATTTCAAAGCTGCTCGCCGTATTTGGGATGGAATTCACCTTGGGGTGTAAATGAAGAAAGAAGCCAAGCGGTTGCACCATTATTGGCCAAAGTTGCTAATTTGTATGAGAAAGCAATTGAATGTATTGAACAAGGATTAGTACTATTATAAAAAATAGAGATATGCCATGCTAATCTCCTTTTGCATGGCATATCTCTATTTGAATAAATATCTAGAATGAACTGAATTACTTATCTATTCATCAATAATTTATGGAGACTGTAATTTAATTGTATTTTGCGTGATTTTCAATGCTTAATCTTTAAAAATCTAAGATATGCTGTAAAGGATGAAACTCTTGCTTTGATTGCATTTCCGGGATTTTATATTGAGTAATTAAGATGAAATCATAATCTGTCAAACCAAGTTTCCACAAAATAAATGACAGAGCCGATTTATAGGAGATTAAGTCTTCTATCTAATACACAATAACAACTAATTTAGAAACATCTTTGACCATCCTTCTTCAGGCATGCTTCCCCTTTACTACATTGGTAGCATACCTCGTTATTTAAATAATTACCATCAAAATATTCTCTGCAATTTGATAAAGTTGTTTCTGCGATATTATGAAGTGCTTCCTTTGTTAAAAATGCTTGATGGGATGTAACTATAACATTAGGCATGGAGATAATTCTAGCCAGAACATCATCTCGTATGACTGTATCAGACATATCTTCGTAAAATAATTCTGTTTCTTCCTCATATACGTCCAGACAAGCCCCACCTATCTTTTCTTCTTTCAATGCATCTAATAAATCTTCACTGTTAATCAAAGCTCCTCTAGAGGTATTAATAATGTAGACTCCCTTCTTCATCAATGCAAATGTATCTTCGTTTATCATATGAAAGGTATCCTTTGACAGTGGACAATGAAGAGAGATGATATCCGATTCTTGAAACAGTTCCTGCAGTGTTACATATTGGATATCAGAATTTTTATCTGGATATAGATCATAGGCTATCACCTTTAGCCCAAATCCTTTGCATATATTTATGAATATGTTACCAATTTTTCCTGTGCCGATTACTCCCATAGTCTTACCATGAAGATCAAATCCGGTTAAGCCGTTCAGGCTGAAGTTAAATTCTCTTGTTCGTACATATGCCCTGTGTATTTTTCTATTTAGCGTTAATAAAAGTGCCATGGCATGTTCTGCAACTGCATAAGGTGAATAAGCTGGTACACGAACGACATGTACCTTATGATACGCTGCTTTAAAATCCACATTATTATATCCTGCACATCGCATTGCAACAAGCCCTGTACCATTTTGATGCAAAATATCAATCGTCTCTTTATCAATATTATCGTTCACAAATGCAACAACAGCCTCGTACCCTTTTGCCATAAATGCAGTCTTTGGACCTAGTTTAGGTTCAAAATACTCAATTTCTATATTGTATTGCTCCTTCAAAGTATCAAAATATGTTTTATCATATGGTTTCGTATCAAAAAAACATATCTTATTCATATTCTATTCCTCCTCTGCAATTATTTGTTAAGATTTTTCTATCTAATCGAATTATAACTTATATCACAATCTTTTCATATTTCATAAAATGTATCATAAGATATCCTATTATAGTTGAATAATTGTTCAACTATAATAGGATTATAATGGAATTATTCTTTCAATGTCAAGATATTTTATTAATAAATATCAAACTCAGATAAAACAAGTACATGGATAGTACTTTATCGAATATTTAGCAATTACTACGAAATATAAAGGACCTGTGATAACATAACCACAAGTCCATAATAAATAGTTTATTTTATAGATCTAACGAGATATTCTCTACTTATTTTATGGTACCATTTCATCCTTCAGCATTCCATAAAGATGGAATCGTCATATTTATACTCATCTCCCAATCTCATTATTCAAAGGCAGTTCAACCGTAAATGTGGACCCCTTTCCATGTTCGCTTTCAAAATAAACGATACCATTCGATAATTCAACTATTTTCTTTACAATAACGAGTCCTAAGCCATTTCCTTCTTTGGAACGTGATTTGTCACCTTTATAAAACCGTTCAAAGATACGATCTTTATCTTCATCTGCAATGCCTAAACCATAATCAGTTATTTCAACTCTTGCTGCTTGTTTATCCTCATTTTGATACAGATTAATCTTGATCGTTCCTTGTTGTAAGGAAAATTTAATTGCATTTTGGATTAGATTTAACCAAACCTCCTGCAATAAATGCTCATCAGCCGTAATCGATATTTTTTCAAGATTAATATCAAAATCGATTTCTTTCTTTGACCAAAACGGTTCCAGAATTAATACTGTATTACGAAGCTGTTCATCCAACAAAAAGGTGGTTGCATGTTCACGGATCATTTTACTGTCAAGCTCCGAGAGCTTAAGCAGATTAGAGGAAAGTAAAGATAATCTCTCACTTTCCCTAACAATAATATCACTATATTCAAAAAGCTGCTCCTCTTTAAACTGACCATCCCTTATTAGTTTAGCAAACCCTTTGATTGAAGTTATCGGAGTTTTAAACTCATGGGATACATTTGATACAAAATCCTTTCGTAAGAAATCTATATTTTTTAACTCCTTCACCATTAAATTAAAATCAGAAGTTAATCGCCCGATTTCATCTGCACTTTTTACTTCGACTTCTACTTCGAAATTCCCATTCGCCACTTCTTTCGAAGCCTCAGAAATCCGTTTGATTGGTTTTACTACTCCTCGTACCACCAATAAAATGATGATCGTACCAACCATAGCACTGAAAAAAAAGGTATGCTGTGTTGCTGATCGTATCTTAAAAAATTCAGTGCGAATTTCTGTACTGTAGATATCTAATCCATGAAATCCGGAATTAGACATGATACGCATGACAACACCAAAGGTCAATGCATTTAAAAACCACCAAATGGCCAAAAAGATCAAAGCAAATTTAGCATAAATGGATTTAAACAAAAACTTCTTTTTCATAAGTATTTCTCCGCCTTATAACCAAGCCCTCTGACCGTGATGATTTTAAACTCCTCCAAATCATCAAATTTTTCACGTAAGCGTTTGATATGAACGTCTACAGTCCTCTCATCGGTATCGTTATCTAAACCCCAGATCTCATCCATAAGAGCTTGTCTTGTAAATATTTTTTTAGGATAGCTGAGGAGCTTAAATAATAGATAGAATTCTTTTTGTGGCAATAAAATTGATTCTTTATTTGTTGTAACTATGAGGGTTTCATAGTCCAGTGTAACGTCACCGATTACTATTTTATGTTCGTTGGAGATTTTCGCTCTTCGAAGCAGCGCAGATACCCTCATCAGCATTTCATCAAAGTCAATTGGTTTGACCATATAGTCGTCTGTACCGGCCATAAAGCCTCTTTTTTTATCCTCAATGGTTTCTTTTGCAGTCACCATAAGGATTGGAAAGTTATACTTAGATGCTCTGAGTTCATCTGTTAAAGTATATCCATCCATATTCGGCATCATGATATCAACAATCAATAAATCAATATGTTCTTTCTCAAGAACATCCAGTGCTTCTAGTCCATCGGAAGCAGTAAATACCTCATAACCCTCCTGCAAGAGATAGGTTTTCATTAGCTTCCTAATATTCTCATTGTCATCAACAACTAAAATATGAAACATGTTACTGCCTCCTAATTGTAATATCCTTGTACTAATCGATCAATTCGATTACATATTTCATTCGTAATATTTCTTGTGTAATAATTCATGTGTAATAATACATTTCATTTGCAATTTCATCTGTCATATTCATCTGACATATTTCACATCTGTCTTACTTCATCTGTGATATTCACCTGTTTTACTTCATCTGTGATATTCACCTGTCTTACTTCATCTGTGATATTTCAGCTGTCATACTTCATTTGTAATTTTTATTATAACACAGAATTTCGGTTAGCTAACTAAAAACTTCTAAGAGCATCGATTGGGTTAAGTCTACTTGCTTTTCTCGCAGGCATATATCCAAATACGATACCTACAGCAGCAGAAAATCCTACAGCTAATAAAATGGTAGATACCGAAACATAAAATCCAATACCAATGAGAGAAGCTGCAACATATGCAATGAGTCCCCCCAGTACCAATCCTATTAATCCACCAATGATGGAAAGGAATATGGATTCAATAATAAATTGAAGTTGAATTCTATTCGGTGTTGCTCCCAATGCTTTCCGTAACCCGATTTCAGTCGTACGTTCTGTGATGGATACCAGCATCATATTCATAATTCCAATACCTCCGACTACAAGAGATATTGCTGCGATACCTGCTAAAAGCAGTGACATCATTGACATCATAGTTTGGAAAGAATCTATCATATCACCCATGTTATATACGGAATAGGCATCATCATTATAATTAAAAGCAGCCTTTAGCACACTTTTGATCTTAGCGACGGTCTCATCTGCCTTGTTTGTATCTACCAGAAAGACATCCAAACTAACGACACTTTTGATACCCAGACTACGAAGGGCTGTTGTATAGGGTATGATGACCGTATTGTTGTTTGAGGTCATACCAAATGAGCTTGAAGTTGCTAGCGTACCGATGATTGTATAGGTGGTTCCATTCATCATTAGCTTTTCACCGACCGGATCTTTACCATAGAACAGCTCTTGTACGATATCATCGCCAATTACTGCAACTTGATTCTTACTATTCGTATCTAAAATGTTAATGGCCCTTCCAGACTTTATAAGACTGGTATCTGTTTTAAAATATACTTCATTTTTCCCTTGTACCGTAACATTCTCTAAAACATTACCAGTATATACAACACTGGTTTTCCCAGATATGGTTGGCGATACTCCATCGATATTACTAACTCTTGCGATATTTTGAATATCTTCATCGGTCAGTCCTTGCTTTAATGGTGTTCCCATGGCAGTGACCATAATTTTATTGACGCCTAACGAATTGACCTGATCACTTATACTATTGGTAGCACCTTGAACAATCGTGATTAACGCTATAATTGACGCAACACCAATCACTATGCCAAGCATCGTTAAAAAGGAACGAAGCTTGTTATGAACTATATTTTCCCAGGACATCTTTATACTTTCAAATAGCATGTTAATACACCTCCTCTTTTTGTTCACTGAGGTATCCATCTAAGATTTTCACAACTCGTTTGGCATGACGGGCAATTGAATTATCATGGGTAATCATAATTATGGTTCTTCCGTCCCTGTTTAATTCTTCAAAAAGGGTCATGACCTGTGCTCCTGTCTTTTGATCAAGGGCTCCGGTCGGCTCATCCGCTAGAAGTATTGTTGGTTCGGTGACCAGTGCTCTTGCGATTGCCACTCTTTGTTGCTGACCACCGGATAATTGACTTGGAAGATTTCTCATCCGATCTCCAAGTCCAACCCGTTCCAATATGTTCTGCGCACGCTTTTTACGATCGGAAGCGGAAACACCGGAATAAATGAGCGGCAGCTCCACATTTTGCAAGGCTGTCATACGAGGTAGAAGCTGAAAACTCTGGAACACAAAACCAATCTCCTCATTTCTTACCTTTGCCAGCTCCACTTCATCCAGATCATTGATATCATTACCCGATAAAATATAGTTTCCGGCAGATGGGACATCAAGGCATCCTATGATATTCATCATGGTAGATTTTCCTGAACCTGAGGGGCCCAGTATCGACACGAATTCGCCAGAATGAATCGTGAGATTGACGTTATGAAGAATCTCAAGTTCTTCTTCCCCCATATAATAACTTTTATATATGTTCTGCATCCTAAGAATTTCTGACATTAATTATCACCCCCGCCAGTAGTGTTATTTCTTGCGCCTCCACCAAATCCCATACCGCTTGAAGTGGATGTGACCTTCGAATAAAGAATGGTTTCACCATCAGAAACACCGCTTATAACCTCAACTGTTGTACCATCATTAATACCGGTGGTTATATCCGTTCTGACCGCATTTCCCTGTTCATCCTCTTTCAATACATAGGGGTTGTTACTATCGTCAAATTGAATTGCAGTCATAGGCACAGTAACTACACTTTTCACTTGATCACTTATCAGTGTGACCTCCGCAGACATACCGATCTTAATACTGCTGTCTTTTTCAAGGTCAATCTTAGCTGTAAAATAAGTAACACCATTTACAGTCTGACCTTCTTCCGACATACTCTCTACTTCTCCAGAAACCTCTTTGTCTACTGCACCTATTTTAACCGTTGTTTCTTTCCCTACTGCTAAAGCTGAAATATCATATTCATCAACTTTTACATTAATTTCAAGGTTGTTATTATCTACGATATCTATTAATTTAACCCCTGCCATTACTTGTGCATTTTCTTCTATATTAACTTTCGTAATAATACCGTCTATCTTAGATTTAATTTCATCTGCGGTGGATGTTTCTATTAACACATCCCCTTCCTTCACTATATCACCTTCTTCTACTTTGATAGATGAAATCTGCATAAGTGTTTCTGACATTACCGTTTGACGACTTTTTGTTTCAACATTACCTGAAAACGAATAATAGGTTGTGATATCCCCGGTTTTCGCTTCCACACGTTCAAAGTTTGTGGTTTTGGGCCTCATATAGGATGGTATAGCTACACCTACCAATACTATTGCTATGATACCGATTGTAATCCATTTCTTATGTTTTGATCTCTTTTTTGTTTTCATATTAATTTACCTCCAAATTATTTTATGGATGTAATATAGATTGACTTTATGAATTCAATATGAACTGGATCAACATAAAATAAATTTTTAGCAGGAAGTTGGTCGGAACATATGAAACGATAAGTAAAAATGTTACATTTATTTCATAAAAAAGAACCAAGATATCGTAAAGTATCTTGGTTCTTTCAATGATCTGATTTATTTTTCTTATCCTCTAAATTTCATTAAAAAGAGCAACTGCTTACGTGAAACAGAAAACCTTGGCCATCACTCTCTCCTAAAGTCATGTGTATAGCTGATATATAATACATAGAAAACCATAGAATTATTTACAGAAACTTTTAAGATGCCCTCTAAAATAATCAACTAAAAAATCTTTGTTCGGTATTATCTCATTTATTATTTTATTACATATCTCATATGCCATTTGATAATCATGATCAGATATGATATTCTCATGCAGCGCTTCTGTTAACTCATCCTCATCAAGTATTTTAATATTGAAATCCGGAGAAATCGCTATGTCTAAAAATAAATCATCATAAAAAGGGTTTCCCTCTTCATCAATGGAGTTCTGCTTGGTAATGTCAAAATACCATTCAACTATCTCATCCGATAAATTATATATGACACTTAAGCACCATTTCTCATGATCAGGAAGTAGCACTAAGCACTTATACCCATTATCGACCAAACATACCGTTGAATCCTCATAATTTGCAATAAGCTTGTATTTCACTTTATCAATCTTAATAAATGACAAATAACCTTTGTAGAAATCCTCAACTCTAATGATCTTATAGGAATAACTATCGATCCAGTTATTGTGACTCCAATTTATATATTTACGTTTTATTATAGAAATCACCTCTTATCGAAATCGAATAAATTTTCAATCATTTTGTCGTAAATGACTCGAACTCTGTTAACATCGCTGTTATGAAGATATTCATGCCAAAATCGAAATGAAGTTATTAGATTAGAGGCACTCATATGTTGTTTGATACTATTACAGTCGATAAAAATACCATTCTCTGTGTTATAACATTCACAATAAATTGATATTATGTCCTGCTCACTGATATAAACATGATCCGACGATAATCTACTGATAAAAAACGATAGATCTCCGGATGGGCAACCGTTGGACACACTTTGCCAATCACAGATACATATATTTCCTTCAACATCCATGAGTAAATTATCACAATGAAAATCCCCATGCACTAATTTTCTTTCACTCAAATGATGGAATGTAATAATTTCATTCATATTCTCAGCTATTCTAGTAAGAGGTTGTGTAGGAAAGATGTCTTTATGTTCTGATAATACTTCCAACCACCCATTGACACAATCATTAATCTGCTCTGAACTCATAAGTTTTAATTCAGAATTACTACCTTTTAGAAATTCAGGTAATGGATGATTATGAACCTTGACTATAGTTTTCATAATTTTAGCTAGCATTTCTCGATTAATTTCATTATGTCTTACCATGCGGTATTTTTTCATTAGGAGAATTATCTCATTCGAAGTATAATTTAGATACTCCAGATTTGGAATACACGTTAGTATAGATCTATCTATTGCTTCATAAAATCTTGCTTCTCTTAGATATGACGCCCAGATATCTTCATCTTGAATAGTATCTTTTCTGGCGCACTTAAGAATGTATGTATTATCTACTACATAGACATCAGCTCCACTTTGACCGACATTTATCTTTTTAATATTATGTTTACATAAATAATCATTTACATTTTCAATTATCATCTTTTCTCCTAGTATCATTGGTTACATTGGATATAAAATTATAAAGGATCTCCAATGGCAATACTCACAATCTGATCATAGAAAACGAACAAACTAGAAAAGCGATTATGAGAATCAAACGAATTTGGATTAGGTATATAAACTATGGCATCTACTAGTTCTAAAAAACCATCATTATCATTTAACCTTTTTTCAGGTAGATCATATTCAATACAATATTGTTCAAATAAGTTGTTTGTATATTCATGCAGTGAATATTGATTCATGCCAAAATATGAATGATCTTTCACTAGGGTACCATAAATATATCCTGTTGTAGTTATGATTATAACTTTTTTATTATTCATATTTTCTTTATCAACATAAGCATATATAGAATTAATTAGATATTTTTTAAATGATGGTTTATCCATAGTAGACTCTCCCTATTCTGTTTATTCTTCGCTATTCTTACGTTATCACTTATCAATTATTTCTTTATAATGGAACTATTACATTATACAAACCGAATAAATTTACTATTATACCCTTAAAAAGCGTAATTATAATAATTTAATCTACATCAGCTATAATACATTAGGACATTTTTTTATCGTACTTGATATTTCCTTTTCACATTCAGGACACTTAATTAATGACATTATAAATTTTCCCCTATTATTACAATATTTTACCAAGTCCATTATATAAATTTTTGTAAAAAATTGCAAGACTTATACATTTTATTTTATTATCGTATCCCGAAGTAAACTATATTTTTGTCATAATCATAATGGTTAGCAAAGTAATATAGTTAAAAACATAGAAGTAAGAAAATAGTTACCTCTAACCAAAAATCAGGACTGTTGGATATCTTCCAATCAGTCCTGCTCAGAATTAAAGACTATACTTAGGATCATACCAAAGTCTTATTAAAGGAATTTCTTTGATTATAAGTGTTTTACTCCTGATTTACTTTCAAATATTCTGTCACCTTATCAGCAAGA
This sequence comes from Herbinix sp., assembly GCA_029238935.1. Lineage (GTDB taxonomy): Bacteria > Bacillota > Clostridia > Lachnospirales > Lachnospiraceae > Mobilitalea. Next base: position 42,380 of record JAQZBN010000021.1, on the reverse strand, counting down.
CCTTTCATTTCATCGATTGTAAAACCATCATATGCAGCAAAAGGCCCTCTTTCATCTCCAAGATTTTGTACTGTTCCATCCATTCCAACACTGGCAATCATACGGGAATTGATGTAGTGTTTTTCTTCATATTTATCGATGAATAGTAAATATCGACTACCTTTATTCAGAGTAATATTTTCATCACTATATGAATGGATGGTCACTTCATCTGAGAGATCATTCCCACTTAAGGTTCTTTCAACCTTTGCAGTATATGCAACCTCAGAATAACCATATTCATTCTCTTCGTCTTTTCCTTCGGAGAGAATCGTTACCTCTGCCAGTTGAAACCCTCGCATCGCCATACCAAATCGCGAGGAAGCCAGCATCATAGTTTCATCCTGTGTAATTCGCTTTATTTCATCGGTTACAGACTTATAATCTCCACCATCAAAACGGTTAAAATTTTCAAAATCGGAATGAGACCAGATATGCCCTTCCTTGTCAATTTCAAATAAAACATCTAAGTCTCCCATAATATAAAAATTATCTTTATCCACTATGAGTGGTAGGAGGTATACTCCGCCTTCTCGCATAAGATTTGTTACTTCGTCTCCAGTACAGCCGCCATAGAGGTATTGTGTAATGGTCGTGGTATCCGGTAGTTCATCTCCCCATACGGTTTCCAATACCTTAACTGTTGCTATTTGCGTATCACTACTATATTCAGTGCTAGGTAATACTTGGGCATCACCAACCTTGATGATCGCATAGCTGTCTACTTCATATTTAAAAAAGTCTATAAAATCTAAGAAAACTATTCTGTCTGCAGCGTATAATTGCTCTATCTCAGACAATTTAAAATTATTAACCGGTAATCCCCTAATCTCTTTAGACATATCGGTTAGATCAATCGTTGTTGGATCTAGCTGACTGGACAGCTGGTTATCATCCTCTTCTTGTGGAATTGATAATTGATTCGGCAGATAGATAGAATCATATACAAATGCTCCAGTAAGTATAACTACAACTGCAGCAACTACAGTCCCTAACTGTCTCCAACGATGGGATTTTCTTTTTCTACTGGACTGCTTAATTATATTTTTAAGCAAACGCTCTTGTGTTGCATCGCTGGGTTCTATTTTATCCAAAGCTTCTATAATTTTTTTATTCCTCATTCAAATCACTCCCTAATTTTGTTCTTAGGACATTGCGTGCCTCATGTAAATAGTTACGGATCGTCGATTGCGGTTTTGTAAGGATACGTGCTATTTCTACACTGGTGTATCCGTCATAATAATATAAGTATACCACTGTCTTATATTTATCCGGCAGGCTCATAACGGCTTCAAGGATAGTATCGCTCTGAAAATGATCAATACCTTGTATGTTACCGTAGTCCTCCAGATTTTCTCGTTTACGCCACCAATTTCGTAGATTATCTTTGCATAGATTCGTTGCCGTCCTGATAAGCCATGCCTTCTCATGCTCTTCGTTTTCAAAGGCTTTGAAGGATTTCATCAACTTTATGAAGGTTTCTTGAACGATATCCTCGGTATCGGCTACATTCTTCATATAAGTGAAGCAGATTCGGTAAATGGTTTTAACATGACGTGAATAGATATCCGCAATCTCTTTGTCCGTACGCGACAAAGAATTTATCATTCTCTTACCTCCTTTCACTTATAATACGATTGAGAGAGCTGAAGTGTCGGGCAAAAATTAATTATTTTCATTTTTATTGTTAACAACAAGTTCATTATCGTGACTTCTATAATTATAATACTGAAATCTATTTGTAAATGAAACAAACCTCGAATTTATATTATAACAATCAGAATGATTACATTATAAAGTATTAGTAACAAATTATCGTTCAATCACTCTAAACTTAATCTTAAAATATAGGAATATTATGTCAATCTTACAGCTAATTGAGCCAAAAAACAAATCCTCAAAGATCATAACTATAAAACCTGATCTTCGAGGATTGCTTGGAAGTTTTATTATTTTACTTATATATCTTTAACTTTTTACTTTCTTTAGCATTTACAGATCTTTTGCTTTTGCTTACCTTCAGCTTTTACTTACCTTTTGCTTTTGCTTACCTTCAGCATTTACTTACCTTTAGCTTTTGCTTATCTTCAGCTTTTACTTACCTTTTGCTTTTGCTTACCTTTAGCTTTTACTTACCTTTAGCTTTTGCTTATCTTCAGCTTTTACTTACCTTTAGCTTTTGCTTACCTTTAGCTTTTGCTTACCTTCAGCATTTACTTACCTTTAGCTTTTGCTTACCTTCAGCATTTACTTACCTTTAGCTTTTACTTATAACATTAGCGATTGAACATTATTAGCTCTTTTCAATCTTTAGCTCTTGGATTATCTTTCGCTTATTAATGATAACTTTTCATTTAGATATCCAATCACATGAAACTAATTCTACAAAATCCAATTATTCTACCGGCATGCAGTTAAATTCAATTAAGTTAACACCATCTCCATTATTTAATAATCGAATGATATACTCACCGGCAGCCAAATCAATCGTAGCTGCTTCAGACGTCTGATAAGCTGCCCAGTCACCGGTAGAAGGAGCTGCTAAAGTGGCAAGGTCTGTTACTACATCATCCTTGACTGATTGGAAGGTGATGCTCGGAGCAGATGCGGTGGATGCATATAGCATGCTTAAATTATATTTCCCAGCAGCTTCTACATTTACTGCGATATCCAGATAAGAACCACCCGATGTATATCCTATATTCTTATCATTTTCTATTGCATGGGATCCATGGGCATCATAGAAATCCAAGACACTAACTGTGCTTCCATCTTTCCCGATACTAACTTCTTTTATCGGTGCAATCTCAATGTTTGTAACTTTAAAACCAGGATAATATGCTAAGAAACGCAAGGTTTGAAGTCCTTCTTCCAGATTAACAGCATATCTGATCTTCTGAGCTCCATATAATCCGGGAATATTGATATACTCCGCATTTTCTCCCGCCTGTGCAGGATTTGTCTTTTTCCCGGTAATAACCTGATAAGCCATAGCAACACTGCCACCATCCGTATCACAATCTACCGAATATGTAATCGAATAGCTTCCAGATACCTTAACATCCAACAGATAATCCAGATAATCACCGGAAGTTACATTGGATTGAAAGGACCCTTTCGAATCAAAAGCAGACGCTTCGTCTAGTGTAACCGCTTCATTCCCAAGAGTGATCACATCCTCTTCTGAAAAAGTACGTTCACTGGTATCTGCTATTTCAGGCATAGTGGTACCGGCATTTATGATTGGATCAGCGATTTTTTCCGGCTCTACGCTCCATATAAGTGTAGCAACATTGCCAGCGGGGATCGTTCCCATGATTTGCTTACCATCATACAATAATCGGAAAGATTTTTGACTATTTGTCTGGTTTACTACCACAGCAGTCATGGTACCATTCTCTTGATTTGCATAGACAACATTTGTTATTGTATCCGAACTGCCATAATCGGATTCAACTCTTACATATCCAGGTCTTATAAATCTTCCGAAGTTACCCATAATATAAAATTCAGGACAAGCCCAGTATTCGGTATCACTATCCGATTGTCTGATAAATAAAGTAGGGGAAGGAGTTCCAACCCACTGATAATGATCGATTGCACTATCCATCATTGTAACCCAAGCATTATAGCTGGTTGCACCATTTCTAAAATAATTGATAATGGAATCAGCTCCTGCTGTTCCCCATACCGAACGTTCCGTCAGATGAACGGACTTATCGGTGTCCGTATAGAAGATTTCTTTCAATTTTTCCATCTCAGTAAGACTACCACTGTAGTCATGAACGGCAGCACCATCTAGTGCCTCAAAAGCTCCTTCTACCGAATATACAGCTGTCATATAACTAATCAATTCAGAAGGATTATGATCAAATGCCCAGAATCTTGGCACATCAGATCCGCTTTCCTTTAGTATTTCGCTACTCTCCAGTTGTTGTTTTAACAATACAGCCAGTTTACCCTCCTGCTCTCCGGTGATGTGACAACTTGGATAATCGATTTCAAGCATCGGTTCATTCTGCAGAGTCAGACCATAGATGGGGATACCGAGTTTTGCATATTCTTCTACATATCTAGTATAATACATAGCAAGATCATCAATAAACTCATCATTTAAGCTACCTCCCTTGAGAAGTAGGTCATTATTACTGTAGCTCTTTGAGTTAGCTGTCTCAGCTTTCATCCAACCGGGCGGTGTCCAGGATGAACTGAAAAACCGTATCTCATCTGCTACTCCATAAAACTGAGCAGCTTCTTGAACCATTTTAACAACTTCAATGATACCTGCGTCCACATCCTTTTGGATGCTAAAGCCTTCTTCTCCATTCTCAGGATACCAATTAGGATCCCCTTCCTTTGTCTTAATATCATAATATGTATAAAAATCTAATCCTGTAAAATCAGAGGTACCAATGGTAAGACGGAACAACGTCATTCCTCCTCCATTCACGGGATCAACCAGTGCATAAATAAACGCTTTTCTCTCTTCCTCTGTCAACTGCATTAAATTCCAGACAGTTGTCTCTTCCAGTGATGTTCCAATTCCAAGGAACGGGTCATATGTGGTATTTACATCAATCTCGATTGTGGTTGCATCCGAAGCGTTATCCACTTCAGTTAGATCAAGGCTTTCACCCTCTGTTAACGTATTGCTCAATGAATGAGCCTTAGTATACCAGCTCATATCCTGAGAATTCTCTGTCGAACTTAAGTATACCTTTACAGCATCCTCTTTGATCACGGCTGTTGTTGAAACATTATCATTATTTACCATCTCTACTTCATCCTTTACTAATTCCTGGTCCGTGTCTCGGTTAAGATACCACTTTGTACCGAGTATGCCACCGGCAATCAGTAGTATAATAACCACACTGATTGCTATTACTTTTGTCTTTTTATTCATATATTCCTCCCCAAGTTTTCGTTTTATCATAGTGAATTGGCTATTCCATCTCTCCCTCCTACTCACTATGAATCAAACAAAATATTCCTTAATAACTTTTATTATAGCAAATTACAATAGATTGACAAGGAATTTGTTCCATTATTTTATGATTATATTGCTCTTCCTAATAATTTCTAATTTTAAGTCTATAATTCTTATTTTTAATAGTAATTCTGATCCATGATTTTTTAAGTAATGTCGTATAAATACTAAAAATATGAGAATTGCATACAAATGATGTCCTCTGTTATTTGAGTTAACATTATTAAATCGATTAAATTAGAACAAAAGTGACAAACAAAAAGACTATTGTAAGAATTTTTTCGTACAACAGTCTTAAATTAATAAAACATTCTAGGCTTTAGAAATTCGCCAGATTAAACCAGTATAAGGTATAAGCTGCGCTAGGTTATTTGGATTGCTAAGGCCTATGTCTAATATATACAAAGATCGATCCGGTCCAAATTTAACGTCCACCGGTCGACCAAATCCCCCTTCACCGGTAATATTGGCTGGAAGACCAGATTTATTTCCAACAAATGTTGAGATATCCCCAGTTCCTCTGTTAATCCTAGAAACTTTATGTCCTATTCCATAATATGGTGTTGATCGCCCCAATGTTAGTGGACCATGGCTTCCATATTCCGACATATAGATATCTCCATAGGATCCAAAATAATTTGTATAATCAAAATCAAAACCCATGATAGAAGAATGTGGCTGGAACTCAGCATATGGCTTTGGCGGAATATTAGGATGATTTGCAATTAAAAATTCAGGTTGAGGGCTACCTTCCGGTTTAAATCTTGGAGAGGTTACCGGTTCACCAGCTACATAATCCGGCCATCCATACCATACCCCCGGTTCAAGAATGTGTAACTCATCCGGTGCATTTGCGATGGGCCTGCTTCCCCGAACATCATATCCACGATTTACAACAAAAAGTCGGTACTCACGATCAAATCGTACATGAATAGGATTACGAAATCCCCCTGAAATAAGTTCAAGATCAGTACCGTCCCGATTCGCCCGTAGTACACTACCGGAACCTCTAATAATACCTTTTTTAATTTCATTCATTAAATTAGGTATCCCATAACTTGAAAATGCTCCTGTATAAGTGCTTTCTCTTGATTTAATAAACATATTATTGGTTATAAAGTTTTGTCCATTTAGTATAATATCAAATGTAGGTTCATCGTGTAAAAACGGATGTGAGGATACCCATTCATTGTCTAATCCTACTACTCCTGAGTTAGTGACTGTCCCCTGCCCGAAATATATTTTCCCATCAGGACCAAAAGCTACGTTACTAATCCCGTAATCACCATTACACAATAATCCGGATAAAATATCCTGTCTGGTTCCATCTGCTCGTATTATCGTTATACGGTCACCGTGGGATACATAGATATTACCATCCATGTAATTGATCCCTCTAACAGGTGTAATAAAATCCTCAGAAATCACTTCAAATCGATCCGGAGTTAAACGCAACAATTTTGGGTTTCTTGATGTGAACCCTGATTCTATAATATATAAATCTCCATTATTTGAAAAGACGAATCCAATGGGGGAATCCAACCCTTGCGCAAATACTTCAATGTTATATTCGCTAGAAAGATTAAAATCCGAAGGATTAACATATCTAGTTGCATCCACTTGGCTTTGTACGCATGCCACCAGTTTAGAATATCCAAATGTTTTATGATACATTTTTTTTACTCCGAACACTTTATAATTATAGTATATTCAATAATAATGTTATTGCTTTCAGTAATTAATATAAAATTGAATATGTTACTAACGTAAGAGACAGTTCTTCTTACGAATCTATTATTACATAAGTATACTTATTTCATCTCTAGCTTAAATTATCAACTTTTCAATTTTCTCCCACTGGAACCATGACATTATTTCAATATTTAATTAATTATTTCAACTACTCCCATGATAAACAAGATAATATTAATTTATAAATTGATATAATAAAATCCCGGAATTATCGAATTCCGGGAGGTACTCAGTTCCTTTAGCTTTCTATAAATTTAACTAATACTTCATTAAATTCATCCTTTTGATCATAGAAAGAAGCATGCCCACTGAATTTAAAGGATACCAGTTTTGAATTTCGTATCATATGATTTTGTATTTCTCCTAATTGATACGGTACTACTTCATCATGTATTCCATGAATTATTAACGTTGGAACGCAGATTGACTCTAAGTCTGAGAATAATACTTCTTTCAACCAAGTATTCGCAATTGCAGCTGTTGACCATCCCGCTGCTTGTAATCCTAATTGGAAAAACCAATCAGAGAATGCTTCTGTTATATGCTGAAAGAAAAATATATCACCAAAATCCTGAAGCATTTTAGGGCGATCCGTATAAGTTCCTTCGATAAGTTTTACTACTGTTTCACGGTCTAAACCATAGGGAAAATTAGGACGTTTAATTAAGCTAGGTGCTACAGCAGCAAAAAGAGCTAGTTTCGATACACCATGGCCTATATGACGTGCCATATATCTGACTGCAATTGCACCACCATTGGAATGTCCTGCTAATACGATATCATGTAGATGCAATGTATCAATTATACATCTCACATCATCTGCCAAAGTATCAAAATCATATCCATGATACGGTTTATCTGATTGGCCAAAACCTCTTGTATCAATTCCTATACAACGGTAACCTAGACTTGGAAGCTTGTTAAATTGATATTCAAATAGATTATGGTTTCCTGGCCATCCGTGAATAAATAATATCGTCTTTTCACACTCAGGATTAAGATCCTCCACATAAATTTTTACATTTTCTTCAACAGTAACATAATATCCCATATACAACTCCTAAAATATTTATATAACAATATATTCACTTTCGTCATAAAAAGCGAATGCAAATAATTATTTCAATAATTTTGTAGTATTAATACAAACCCTTCCTATGAAATTTTATTAAGTATAAAGTGTAGTTCTATTAAGTAGTTCTATTAAGTAGTTACATGAAATAAAAAATCAGAGGTATAATAACCTCTGATTTAATGAATATAAAAATGAATAAATATTAATCACCCAAAGATGCTAATGCTTCCTTTGCTTCTTTCTCTGTATCATGGAAAATAAATTTATATAATTCAATACGATTTGTTTCCCAGTCTAATACAATAGGATAACCAATACCATTATATCTTTTTGGAGCATCAAATGCACCATCTACTGGGATACGGAAGGTTTCTAGATCATTCATTTTATTTTCTACTACATCTTCCATGGCTTGCTCGATTTGATTTTGAGTCAAATTTGTAGTTACATAACCAAGAATTTCTTTTGTAATCGGAAGAATTTTTAATAGGTTTTTCGGAGATTTATAACTATCAAATATAGCTTTTAAAGCTCTTTGTTGACGAACAATACGTCCATAATCATTATTCACCCCACCAAGAGTCTCGACTTTTCGTACACGGCAATATCCCATAACCTGATTCCCGTTTAATTTATTTATTCCGGGTTTCACATTTCGATTTGCTTTTTTTGAAATATAGTTGGTTGTATTTAAATATTCCGCTTCTTTTTCACCAAGCTCGATCGTTACACCACCAAGTAAATCTACTATTTTTTCAAAGGATTTAAAGTCTACCGATGCATAACCCTCAATTTTTATTTTATAATTTAGTTCGATCGTATCTACCAGAAGTCTAGCTCCGCCTTTTGCATATGCTGAATTTAATTTATTTGATTTATATCCCGGAATTTCAACATAACTGTCTCGAAGTAAGGAGGTTAACTTTAATGTATCATCTTTCGTATTAATGGATGCGATCATCATGGAATCAGTATTTCTTGCTCCACCGATCTCTTCAATACCAAAGATTAAGTAATTCGTAATATAATCTTCCTGTCGAATAGCATCTGTATATTGATCATTACCATCTTCTTCATATTCATTAATGATGTCCTCATTATCCATATTCTCATACATAAAGTCACTGGCAGATCGGTAAATCATTCTGCGTCCAAATTTTGTTCCAAGAATTAAGGCCATCAGGAGTAGCAATGTAACAATGGTGATGCCTACTATTTTTAAAGCTTTATGTTTTTTCTTTTTTACGCGTTTCCTATTCCGCATTCTTAATGAATCTTGCGGCACATTTCTTACTGATTGGTGTTCATTTCTTGTTGTCTGCTCTTCCTTCATGATCTCAAGTATTTGCTGTTTTAATGAGTCTTCTTCTCTTTTATCTTGCATTTTCTCACCTTTTCTTTTTGTATTCATCTACATTATTATATATTCCTATATTCAAGACTCGACTTCCTGGCAATCTCACAAAATAATTAATAATATCTCCATCTTAAATGACCACAATAATATACCTATTGGTTCAATTAAGTAGTTATTTCCTTATTATCATTTTTCCTTAATATACTAAACTATCTTAAGATACGAATATAGTCTAGTATTCCCATAATTATCATATTGATGTAAATTATGATATTCCATTTTCTCTTTACTCAATCACAACAATTAATACGAACTAAGTATATGAGTAGCCAATAGTATCACTCATATCAGTGATAGAAATTAAGAGATTAACTGCCACTTTATTCCATATCGATCAATCACTGAACCATACATTGAACTAAAAAATTGTGGTCCTAATTCAACTATAACCTGTCCGTCTTCTTTCAGTTTATGATATATTCGACACACTTCATCTGATGATTGGCAGAACACATTTAAGCAGATCATGTTACCTACACTGGTTTTTTCTAGAGTATCACTAAAATTAACCGGTGTACCACATATGGTCATGGTCCCGTGCATCACAAGATCTTTCATATCATCTGTTATAAGAAATCCCGGTTTAGATGGTGCATCACGGTAGTATTCTACCTGTTTGTCTATAGCGTCAAAAACCTCTTCATAAAAATTAATTGCTTCGTTACAGTTACCAGTAAAGTGAAATGCTGGTGAAATCATATTGTTTATCCCCCTTTATCAATAAATAAATTCAACTTTTATATATACCAATAACGTATTCCTATAAGAACTTTATTATATAGTAAAAGACCATATTATGATTGATTTAAGAAATATAAATATGAACTATCTACCACTCTACGATCTCTTATTTTTATACTATGAACTAATAAATATTCAATTGAAATAAGTATATATAATATGGACAAATATTCTCTTATTGTATTGAATAAGCTATTCATAATCACAAGTATCAGGAATAATAATCTTTATTGATTATACCTTATCCCCGCGTTCTCGTCCATGATTTTCCACAATCTAATAAATTATTAATAAATCAATGTATCTTTGCACATCAAAACTATATATATTTCATTATACTGGTAATCAATCGAGGCTATCTTTCTTATACTTAAATTTAAATAAATATTTTCTATTGCAAATATTTGTTGCTTTTATTTGATACGATAAGTGACTGTACCGCAAAGCTCGAATCATAATCCAACTTCAATTGAATACATTCATAAAAAAAGTCCTGCAATATCAAGCCGCAAGACTTTTTTACTATATATTTTATTTCGTATACAAAAACCTTTCCGGTAACGTAAGGTTAAATCCCTTCGCTAATTCTCTAAAATCATGTTCCTTTATTGTTTGCAATTTGTTCGGTTGAATTGCTAATACTTTATTAAGAATTTCCGCCGATTTTTCTACCGTATGCATTAAGCCGAAGGTTAGATCAAAATCTTCTCCTGAACAAAACATTCCATGATGTGCCCAGATTGCAACATCATATCGTTTCATCAATTCACTGGTTGCAACTGCAATATCACGTCCTCCGGGAATCATCCACGGAACAACTCCGATACCATCCGGAAACACCACCGGACATTCGGTGGCCATTTCCCATAATTCACGAGTAAATACTTCATCTTGAAGTGGTAATACAAAGGTAAGTGCGATTACGTTGGTTGTATGAGCATGATAGATTACTCGGTGTTTTCCGCCGGATGCTATCATCTTAACCTCATGATTCATCAAATGGGATGGTAATTCACTGGTAGGGCGTCCTCCATTTACAAGGCCCCAGCAAATTTTATAGTTTTCACCTAAATGATCAATTTCAATAATTGCTATGGAATCATCCGGTTTTATTAAGACATTACGAAAAAACTTACCACTTCCGGTTACTAAGAAGAACTCCCCACCTAAGCTTTTCACAGTGGTCCCAATCGGTTTCCAATTATTGTTATAAGTGAAGTCTTCTGAGAGATTTTCAATTTCTTCCTTTTTTATTCTATAGCTTAAGTTTCCGCCATTTCTCTCATGCCAACCCATTTCCCAGCCATCATTGGCCATGCGAATAAAGCCTTTCACAAATTCAGCTTCCAGTACCTTCATATCATTTCCTCACTTTTCTACATGGTATCGTTTTATTATAAAATATTATATTCGTTTTGATAATACATTTTTTTCATAATCTCTGATGATTGGAAACCAATCTTCTGTTGCAGGTACTTCCTTTATCTCACAGAAGTAATTCCATACATCTCCAATCGGATATAATTTCATTTCTTCCTGCAACATGATGAGTTCTGTCAGATCTCTATTTTTCTGAAGTGACGTAAGTTTGTCTGTTGGAAGTAAAAGCGCAGAGAGTAGAGCTTTTTGCATATTTCGCATTCCAATCACCCAGGCAGCAATACGATTAATACTTGCATCAAAAAAGTCAAGTGCCAGGAACACTTTTTCATACCCATTCCGTATGATTTCTTTCGCAATCTCCCTCGTCTCATCGTCAAATAAAACAATATGATCACTATCCCATCGAACCGATCTGGTTACATGGAGTGCTAAATGATCGGAAAATAATAGCATAGAACTAATCTTATCAGCGACAGATTCCGTTGGGTGATAATGACCATTATCCAGTAGGCAAAGTAGATTATTCTTTGCAGCGTAATTCATATAAAATTCATGGGATCCAACGGTATAGCTTTCCAAACCAATACCAAATACCTTGGACTCAACTGCCACATAAACTTTACTTTTATCATAGGGAATGGATATCATTTGATCGAGAGAATCCTTTAGTCTTACTCTTGGGGAAGTTCTGTCCGCCGGAATATCCTTATACCCATCGGGAATCCAGATATTCATGCAGCAGGGAACACCTAATTCCTCTGCAAAATATTCTGCTATCTTAATTGAGCATTTCCCATGCTCAATCCAAAACTTTCTTATATCATCCTTCTCACTGGATAATGTCGCATCCATTGCCTTGGGATGGGAGAAAAAGGTGGGGTTAAAGTCGATACCCAACTTTCTTTCTTTAGCAAAATCCACCCATCGTCTAAAGTGTTTCGGTTCTAATTGATCCCTATCAACAGATTCTCCCGGTTCAAAGATTGCATAACATGCATGGAGATTGATTTTATGTATACCAGGAATTAGACTTAGTGCTTTATCCATATCTGACATTAGTTCTTCCGGTGTTCTTGCCTTCCCTGGATAATTCCCAGTGGCTTGAATCCCTCCGGATAATGATCCCGCATGTTCAAATCCTGTCACATCATCTCCCTGCCAGCAATGCATAGAAATCGGTATTTTACTTAGGGTACTTATCGCTTCCTCTGTATCTACACCAATGGCTGCATAGATTTCTTTTGTAGATTGATATCTTTCCATCGTTGTCATAGTAATTCCTCCTTATGATGATTAATCGTTTGATTATTTTCTTCCATGATTCTTCTATGGTATTTCTATGTTAATTCTATATTTCTCTATATATCTCTATATATCTCTGCATATCTCTGCATATCTCTGTATTTTCTCTATATTTCTCAGTTATATTGTTTGTTATATTACTTTAAACTACTTTTGCAGTGATTCTACATTACTTCAATACTCGTTTTATTTTCCTGCTATATAACTCTTGTTACCCTATGTTGCGTCTTTTAGCTTTTTTGTGTCTTTTAACCTATACCGTTTTCGGATTACTTTCATATTTCTTAACATCAAAGGATTTCATCACGCATTCACGGGCAGAACTTAAGTCCGGTAATACCTGAAGAGAAATCATTTGTGCGATTATATTTCCAATAGCAGTTGCCTCTGTAGGTCCAGCGTAAACTGTCTTACCTGTAAATCTAGCTGTTAAATCATTTAAATATTCAGCATTCGAACCACCCCCAACAATATGTAGACTATCAAAGGTATGAATAGACATTTCTTCTAATTCTCTTACTGTATTCTGATAACAGAATGCTAAGCTATTATAGATCACAGCCGCAACCTGACCTATCCCTTCCGGTATTGGTTGATTAGTTTCATTGCAAGCTTTTTTAACCTCTGATGTCATATTGTCCGGTGATAAAAAGCGGTTATCATTGCAATTAATTATGGAAGGGATTGACTCTTCAGATGCTAAATTACAGATATCAGAAAAACTCAAACCATTACCAATTTCTTTCTTCACGGATTGAATCATCCAAAGACCCATTATATTTTTTAGATAACGGAATCGATAATCAAATCCACCCTCATTCGAAAAATTTAGTTGCTTACTTATCAAGGAACAATCGGCAATGCTTCGTTCCGTCCCCATCAAAGACCAAGTTCCGGAGCTTATATAAAGTGGATTATTATCCTTCGTAGGAACTGCTAGGATGGCCGAACCAGTGTCGTGAGTAGCAGGTAATATCACCTTGCAGTCATATCCAATTTCATCCTGTATCTCTTTGGTTAGGTAACCCAGATAGGTTCCAGGGACCTCGATCCTTGGAAATATTTTCTCAGGATAGCCTAACAGCCTGATAAGTTCCCTGTCCCAGTCCTTGGTCATAGGGCTAACCAGCTGTGTCGTTGTGGCGTTCGTATATTCACATCGTTTGATCCCGCTTAATAAGAAATGAAAATAATCCGGTATCATTACTATGTTTTCTGCACTTACTAGATACTCCGGATGCTGTTTCTTGACTGCCATCAATTGATAAATAGTATTAAAACTTTGCTTTTGTATCCCGGTCCGGTGATATAATTGCTCTTCTGATAGAAAGGAATATACTAATTGATCCATATCGATTGTTCTGTCATCTCGGTATGCAACCGCATTTCCTATTCTATGATCTTTTTGATCAAGTAATACAAAATCGACTCCCCAGGTATCTATGCCAACACTCGTAGGAATTTTACCGATGGTTTTACATTTCTTCATACCAACTAAGATTTCATGAAATAGTCTGTCTAGATCCCAACATAGCTGACCGTCAATATTCTTCATTCCATTTTCAAAGCGATGTACTTCCTCAATCTGAAGCCTTCCATGATCAAGATGTCCCAAAATGTGTCTCCCACTGGAGGCACCGATATCAATTGCTAAACAATAGTTTACCATCCTAGACATTTCCCCTTTCTTTGTAGTAAAGTATACCAAAAATAAGGTAAAAAAAAAGAACACCATTTGTAATAAAAAGTGTCCTTATTTGCAACTTCTATATTCTTTTGGTGAAGCATGAAATCTTCTTTGGAAGATACGATGAAAGTAACTTACATTATCATAGCCTACTGCAAGGCTGATGTCAGCGACTGTTAGTCGTGTAGTAGACAGCAAAAAGGCTGCCTGGTTTAGTCGCTTGTTCTGTACTAATTCAGTATAGGTTTTACCGGTTAATCTCTTTACCATACGACTAAGCCAGTACAGATCACAATGCAAATCCTCCGCTAAATCGGATAACTTACCGTCTTTATAATTTTCTTCGATAAAACGTAATAATTGCATCGTTAGCTTCTGTTCATATTGATTATTACCTACAGAAACCTTATCAATATGATTCATAAGCAGCAGAAACAATAGTCCCATCGTAACCTGCTGAATGCTTCGATCGTTCTGCTGATCATATAGAATTGACCAAATTAAATTCTCTAAGAGATTTTGGATAGGTAATACTTCGGATACTTTAAAATGCAAATAGCTGGTGGTATGATTTTCTTCATTTCGCAGACACCCAACTATAAAGTCTCTCAGCTGATTTTCTTCTTTTCCAACCATCAGTAGCGTGCGGTCGAAAAACTCAGGAAGTATGATGAAGTTTACTGCAATATCATTCATTTCTGCCGGTAAAATCTCCTGGCTTGCATCTTGGCTTAAGAAAAGCATTTCGCCTTCCTGCAATTCTACTTTCTCACCGTTGATGATATGCAGAGTATGCCCCTTGCACATATATACCACTTCCACATAATTGTGTTTATGCTCTGGAAAATGTATAAATCGGGTATGAGGTCGCACCTGTATTAGTTTGTTCTGCTCCAAAAGCTTTTTGTTATCAATAATATTTGATGTTGGACTCATGTAGATATCTTTATTGATATGAATATTTCCATTCAGAATATCCTGTTCTTCTGGAGTAATCACCTTTAATCTGTTTAAAATATCAGTATTCATAAGGAAACTTCCTTTATTATGTATCATAGGTTCTTTGTTAGCTTATACCATTTTATAATTCCAATCAATACTTATTTCAGTATCTTTTCGCATTATATTGTTCTTGTACCAGATATCATACGATTGAATTTCATGATCCTTTATTCATTATAAAGATAAAAACGAGCCCACACTCATTGAATGCATGCTCGTTTCGTATTACCAAAATGAATTCCTTATCGTAGATAAGAGAACATATATAATTGTATCGCTTCTTTACCATTCATTCGTACAATTTTAGGTGGTCTGGCATATTCGATGCATATTTGATCAGCGTCATCAACCAAATAGAAGCCTTTCACTTTCATTGCACTGACTAGCCTTGCTTTGTCTTTACTAGGAAAGATAATATATACCTTACTCTTTTTATCCTGTATCAGTAGTTCATCAATATCCTTCGTAAGTTCATCTAGTCTTATATTGAAAGGTGGATCGCATATCACCGTATCGAATTTATTGAAATACTTATTATATAAAAGCTTTGGAAGGCCTTTATATAGGTCGTATTTTACAAACTTTAAACCTCCGTTCTCTCGAAAGCGATTATCACGTTCAAAAAGAATGACATTCTTACTCGCCTTATAGGCACATAGCGCAACAGAGGGAGTTACTAAACAGGCTGTATAACCACCGCATAGTTTTGACAGATTAAGTGTTGTCTCCGAAGTAAAAAAATACTGCATATATTCTGAATTTTGGTCTAAATCAACGTATGCTTCCGTATGATCTTCCGATAACTCAACATAGGGAAATATTAAATTGTTTCTATGGGCGAACAGACGATCAATGTTGTTATCTCTCATTAGATTTATAATATTCTTCTGTTTGAATTCTACGTTAACATAGTTATTGTTTTTTATATACTTTAGCCAAATGAGAGTATTCGGATGTCTTTCATCATTCACATATAAGTTGTAATTATCATAGTCCAGATATAAGCTTAGTTCATCTAATAATTTCCATGACTTTAGTATCCATCCTGGTTTCGTAAGTATAATTAACACGCCTTCATCTTTCAATTTATAACTTACTTCTACAAGATATTTCTCAAACAGCTCATATTCATCACCTAATTCAAGATGAAATCGATTGTGTGATGTATTCGAAAGCAAGCTAACAAAGTTGTGTACTCCTATAAAAACTACATCAAAAGGATCCTCCGAGTATTCTATGTTAATCACATCCCTACTCGAAAAGATTGGTTCCGTATAATGATAACCAGATAATAATTGATGAAAATCCTCCTGTTTTATTATATTTTCATTACCATCAGAATGAAATGTATTGATCACTAATCTATTTGGGGTATAAAGATACGATATAATCCAAGTAATAATATCATGATTATGGGTGATTACACATACAGAATCTGTATCTGAAATACATCCAAAATTAACAAATGCTAAAGCGTTGTGTAAACCGTATATTTTTGATAACAAAACCTCTGTTCTGTTTTGTTCGTACATAATCTCGAATGCACTAATTAAATCCGCGATAGGCGCATATTTTAACGATGAAGCCATACGAGTACCTCCTTTTATCTATTTAAGGACTACTCCATGGTTTTAATATATAGAACTATAAAACAAAAAAAGGACTGCAAAAAGAGCCTTTCTGCAGCCTAAAATTACATGAATCGTTTGTCTATCAAAACGATGATCTCCTCATCAAAGATTATCCTGTTGATCGAAAAACTACATAATTGTAGTTCTATAAGCATTATGCCTTCTAATTGCTATCATAAAGAAGTACACAAAAAAACCTAATGGAATAGGTGTATACTACTTTTTTTCAATTTTCAATTATGAAAATTAATCAGCAATTATAGTCGCAAAATATGTTCCTCCGGTTGGATTTTAATTTCTAGTTAGTACTTGTATTTATTATATCAATGAATAGTAAATTTTTCCACCAGAATCTTTGGAAATTAGTATAATTTTGATTATTATAATGCAAATCTTGCGGGTCTATCTATCACTCCACTCTTTCTATTAGTTTCTCCAAGATCATGACAGCTCTAACAGTATATATTTTAGCTCTTAACATGTGGGTAGCAAATGCATATCTAACTTCTTTTGTTTTGAATTTTTCAAGACCATTCTTATCCGAAGTAACATAATTCCATAACTCACCGGAGTAATTACATGCAGTATTATAATACTCTGCAGCTTTTTTTATTGTTTTGACCATTCCGGTACTAATTCAGCGTATTTAAATAAAAATCTTGAGAAGTTTGAGTATCCATTCAAAATACATAGGAAGTCACAATGCCCAGCCTAAAAACGGGATGACCCTGATATAATTATACTTTCGTACCTTTTCTTCTTGCACTTGTTTTCTCAGCCTTTACTTCCAGTGAAACAATCTGTTTGTAATACTTAATATCGTTTGGATCATATGAAACAACGTCAAAATAATTACCATATCCACAGTCTGTGTATGTAATTCCTTCAAAAGTTCGTGTTAGCCTTGTTGTGCAAGGTTCTTTGCAAAAGCAGCAACTTGATTCTTTCCGAAATATCTGTTTTATTCGTTCAGGTAGATTTTCAAGATAGTAATCGTAACAGTCGCTACTATGTAATTTTAAGCGTATAAGCAGTTTCCCATACCCGGAATAAATTCTGGCGATTCGTTTTTCGTTTTTAGCATCAATCAAATATTCAATTGAAAATAAATAATCGAGGTGAGGATAAGTGCTTCCGACTATGAAACCTTCTTTTTCTAAAAAATCACATAAAAGTTCAGCAAATACGCGTTCATCACCTGATATATACTTTGCTAAAATAACAGGAAGAGAAGGCATTTCTACCGCTGCGAGAAAGTAGTTTAATGAAAAAACAGGTGTATGTTCCAATTTTACATTTTTCATGTAAGCATACAGTATAGGAACGATAGAATTATTATCGGGAAACGACAGTATGTTATTTTCATAAATGAATCCGAACTCGCAAAGTTTATGCAGTATCATTTTGTAGTTAGTGATCTTGTAAATAGACTTTAGTTTTTTAGACTTTTCGGAGAAAACCTTGTTATCAACAATTAATTCACTGTCAGATAATTCGCCACTCTGTACCAATGTATGCAATAACGTAATGAGTCTGTGTGCTGAATTCTTGGAATCGGCGGCTTTAGGATTAAACGAACTATATTCAATATCCTCTACCATCGGAAGCCCATACTCTGCGGGTTGCTGTATTATATCAGCATAAACGGACCTGATTATAATTGTTAAATCCGATAATCCGTTCATAAAATCTTCTTTATCTATCCCTGATAGAAAAACGGGATTAACGTCAAAATCATTCGGAACAGGAATTATATGATCATAAAAATTTTTTACTGTGTTTTGACAACAATATAAATATTTACTCATTTTTTCAACCTCTTTGTCTAATATATATAATCTTCAATACGCAAGTATAACCAATCACTAAAACTGCTGGCGCAGTAGTTCACTCTCCTCAGGTAATTCTTTCCATTTTAACAATTCATAAAGATGAAACACTTAATTTTCTCTTTAACTGTTTAAATGCCTTATAACACTCTGGTTGTTCCAATAAATTAATTATCATATCTGCACATTCTTCCGGAGTATTAATATATGTATTTACTACAATATCATAATCATCCTTTGGATATAATATACTGTAATTACCTTCTGCTGAACCAATATCTCTGTCTCCACGTTCAATTTCCCTACGTTTTAATTCTTCCAAAGGACAATATACTTTAACGAACAAAATTGGATAATCATGCATCAACTCAACACATTCCTCCAACAATCTATATTCTATGCCCTGCGATGAAACCCATTTACATATAACGTCATCAACAATCACATTATATCCTAAATCCGAATAAAGTTTTATTGTATGATGCATCGCAGAAAGTGACTGTCTCTCTAAAATTTCTGATGTTTCTCCATTAAAATCACCAGTGAACCAAGGTGAAATAATATCCGTAAACGTATCCATTGCTATACAAAAATATGGTTCAGGTAATTTTCGTTGTAACGTCTTTGCTAAAGTAGATTTGCCTGAACTGGAAGTGCCATTCAAAAATATTATCTTTCCCTTTTTCATAATCGAAATTACCTTTCGCTTTTCATTAAATTGTATTAATACATGTAAATTAGCTTTTGAAAATGATTGTGAGGTATCCTGACTGCACATTAATTTATTCGCTTTATATCATAAGGAATTACCATTAATATCATTAACATAATTCTTTGGACAGTGTATCCACTTTATGATAAAGCCAATTAGTGAAGTTATTTATCAATTCGCAAATTGGCTTATAGGAATCAGCTACATTGCGATATGGAGGGGTATAATGACACATTAACTGTTGGTAATAAAGTAAATATGGCATTATTTCTACATCATATGAAGATAATGAAAAATATTTAGAATAATTATCTATAAACCGTTTCAATCTATTGCTATCAATTTGACCACTTTTACACTCGGGGTCTGAAGTCACATATGATGTTATTACTTCTAAACAAATTGGCAGTTTGCTTGCTGAAGTCCAATCAATCACAGTAAGATTTTCATTGTTAGTTATTATTTGCCCAATATGAAAATCACCATGTGAATTGGAATATGTTAATTTATCTACATCAATTACAAATGTTGAAATTCGTTTTAAATGTTTTAAACGTTCCTCTAAAGCATATATTAATGAATCATCCTTCTGTTTGTTTGCCTCATTCAACATTTCGGAATAATACCTAATTGAGCCATTTACATTATCATCATTGAAAAAATCTAGACCAAAACTTGTTTTAAGCTCACTATAATTGTTAAGGGCATAGTGAATTTTACCGATTAAATGAGCAGATTTTTCTATGAACCAAGAAGGAGCGGTATTTACTCTTAAAGTTTCTCCCTGAATATATTCTTGAATATGAAATTGTAGATTATCGGTTTCTATATGATACATACCGTTATTTGCCTTTAATAATCTTGCGACACTAATATCGTTGTTCAACAAATATTCCGTGATATGTCCTTCATTTTCCATTCCAACTATGCCCAACGGAAGTGTTTTGACAATAAATTTCCCTTTACTAGTTTCTGCCAAAAAGACTTCTGTACCAAAATGATGATCGATTAATGATAGATTTTTTACTTCCAGATCATAATTATTTGAAATTAATTTATGTAACATTGCTATCTCCAATCGTACAAAATATATAATTATTCACAACAGATATCAATATTTTTCTATATACTTCAGAACCGTTCAAGTCCAAATAAAGCTTGACCTTCATATTGTCGACGATAATCAAAATACATCCGATACCATTTTTCAATCCATTGTTTTAATTTTTCATCATTCGGATTTTGTCTTAACATATTTATATCACGTTTACCGCTCCAGTTTACAACATAATGTTCCCACATACTATTTGTATCGCTTGCCATACATGTCATGTAAAATCCAAGTGAATTGAAAATACGATTTAGCTCCAAAAGTGGCAATACCTCCCCATCAAAATCAACTAACTCTTGGGGAGGATTCTGTACTTTCGAATATAACTTTTGATAAGCAAGAATCCCACCTTTTTTCAGAAATTTTTCTCCTAATTCAAGTGTGTTTTGGATCGTTTCAATCGTTTCACTGCAAATAACAACATCATATTTCTCGTCATCCTTATACTTAGTAACATCATCACAAATTAATAAAACCTTGTCTATTCCTTCTTGTTGCAATCTTTCATTGCCAATGGAAAGAAAATGATTATTAAGGTCAACGCCAACACCCGAAATTCCATAAGTCTCATTCCATACTTTCAGTAGTGTTCCATAACCGCAGCATAAGTCAAGTACTTTACTGTTTTCATTCAACCCGATTTCATACCCGAAACGAATAATCTCGCTAACAGGTACCATGCTGATTAAGTGAGTATTATCCTCACATTCTTTTTTTATTGCTTGATAATTCATTGTATTTATACCTCTTTCAATATTTATGAAATGCAAATAAAATCTACTTACTTTTACTTATCATATTCCCAAAATAATACATAATCAAGGTTAAAAACAATTATAATCAATGTAGGTTATATAAAACCTTCTACTCTTTAATCATAAGACCGTGAATTAACTAAATATCTCGTTCATAACTCTTCAAGTGTACACAAGTAAATCGTTTGTTTGCATTATATGTTTATTAATCAATTCTAACTAAGCGTTATATTTTTTATATGCTACGATCACATATGCGTTTTCAATCTCTTCTATATGCATGTTACACAAGTTTGCGTTTTCTAAGTACTTTAAAATTTTATCTTTATCATCAGGAAACATTCTTACTTTTCTTGAAACATAATCCGTGACATCGGACTGATCCTTATTTATAGATAATACGAATATTCCATTCTTTTTTAATAATTTTTCAATTTTAGAGATTGCATTTTGTTTATCTCGTATGTGCCAGAATACTTGTGAAGAATAGATCACGTCAAACAGCGTATTGAATGAATATTCAAGAAAATCTCCCAACATAATATGCACATTATCAAATTCTTTTAGATTACTTTTGGCTCTGGCAACTGTCTTTTCAGATATATCAATTCCGCAGAATACGTTACATTTTCTAGCTACCCGTATAGCCAATCTACCAGTACCTACTCCGACTTCTAAGACATCTTTCGTTGGTGCAAGGTCAAGGCAATTGATGAAGTATTGTCCATCAGATTTATCCATATATTCTTTCAGCAATTTCGAATCATAAACTGGGTCATTACCTTCATCAATCAGCTTATCATAATGTTCACTTACACTAACAAAATTATATTCATCCACCCTATCTTTGCCTCCTTATTTAATATTCTCTTTCAATAATGACATAATCTTGACGGGATAAGTAGTAATTTATACAGCGTAAATCTACTGCTGCGATTTTAGTTTATCAAAAATCATTAATATTCAATAATATGAATTGATAGTTATTACTAAAATCGTTGTTGCATATATTTTTTAAGAAAACGACTAGCAACAGGCAACCTAAAGTAGGATAACGAAAATTTACTCAATAAATTAACATGTAATTTATCAACATAACTTTTGATATTTCCTTACTGGTATTACGATTATCTTTAAATTTATATGCCAATCACTTTTCTATTCTTCTTTAATACGATTGCCCATCTATCATTATCTTCAATATAAGACTTTAATGCGTGTAAAGATACTTCCTTGCATGAATGGTGCTCCCAGCCTTGCATTGAACCAACATTTGGATTTTTTGCGTATTCGTAAAGGTCATCTAAATAATCAAGTTGCCAACCCTGTAAAATCAGTCGTTCTGTTTCAATGGTTTTCATACTTTCACCTATACCTCATTTCATTACACAAAATTTTTATACTGTGACTCAGACTTACATCGGCTTCATCTTATTCTCCCTTATTGGCATAATGCTGTATCAACAGTGCCCTAAAGGTAATATCACAAGATTTGCGAATTTTTGATTTCCAATCTACTTCCAATTGTGAACCACAGTATGGTCCCCATCCTTTGAGCTCCAACACAGGAGCGCGGCAAATACCATCATCATCGACAGCTCTAATAATATCATCTAAAGCTTCACGCAGTGCTGGAATATATCTTACTACACCACAACGAGCAAACCATTCCATATACTCCATTTGATAAACTTCCGGTTTGCCACGGTTAGGTATTGAGATAGGGCTTGGAAGTAGGCAGGTTACTTTTACTGTCAAACCTTGTGCTGGAAACCCTCCAAGCGGACCTAAAGCATGTCCAACCCAAGATGAAGGAACTAAATTTAATAATTCAGGGCGGTCGGTTCTCATAAGCTTTGTGATAGAATCAGCAACCATCTTAACATTCTGCTCGTTTTTCCATGAGCTTGTGTGGGCCAATATATCTAGATGATACCGACAAGGCCATTTTTCGTTGTCATTAAAAACACGCAGTTTTCCACCACGAATGGGGTGAGTAATCTCCAATACCGAGT
Source organism: Herbinix sp. (assembly GCA_029238935.1). Taxonomy (GTDB): domain Bacteria; phylum Bacillota; class Clostridia; order Lachnospirales; family Lachnospiraceae; genus Mobilitalea. The sequence continues at coordinate 18,942 of JAQZBN010000021.1, read as the reverse complement.
CAACTTCAAGCACACGCTGAAAACAATCTAGCGATAATTGTATCTGTGGTGAGATGTCGATCACATCATCAAAACCAGCTCGGGCAATACAAGCACAACGTATTAGGTTATGTCCATGTCCGGTGACCTTGAATTCGTCAATAATCATACCACGGGTATCATAGCACCAATCATCTAACGGAGTACTAACAAATGCATCCATGGCACGTTTCAATACAGGCGTTTCTTTATCTAGGGCTTTTTCTGCAAGGAATTTAGTACCACCTTCTTGTGTTTCAATACCTCCGTGGAGGCTTGTTCCTATCCACCCGTTTTCCTTTTGACATGCCATAATATGCTGTATCATTGGTTCTTGTAAAATCTGTGCTTGATATTCCTCCGCTTCATTTAGCGCGAGGTCATATAAAATTTCATTCTTAACACGGCGTTTAATCGATGGATTAGCATTCTTAAGTAAGAATGTTATCATTTTATCTCTCATGCTTTAATCTCCGAAAATGCAATTATTTGTCAGTCCCAATATATACCAGTTGTTATCTATATCTGTATTTTACTACAATTAAATTATAATCTCTACCAAATAATTCTATATTTTATATTAATATGTAAATTAATACCCTTTAAATAAATTCAGAAAACTTAATGCGCTCAAATATAATATGAACAATATAAGGACTAATGGTCTGATAAAAATATTCTATTAATATAGGTAATTTACATTTTTCATTATAGGGTATCAAAAGGGAACTATTTCCCTCAAATTAATCAATTAGTTGGGAAGTAGTCCCTAATGTTGTTCATCAGTTATAGGTTTTAGTTCATCAAGTTGTGATTACTTTGAATAATAATTACCCCTTAATTTAATAGAATAGGTATTCCATATAGATATTATCGGCTACTTCGTAACCCCTATTGAAGCATTAATTACATTTTTCACTTAATTCTCTTATTTTCTTATTAGGGTATTCATGTTCCATACTGTCATACCCTTGACGAGATAACCAGTTTTTTATGCATTGGTAGGTTTCAATCGCTTTTGTGAGTTCCCCCATTTCTTCATAAGCTTCTGCTTTTGAAAACAGACATGAGATGCTGCCGGTATCCGCTTCATAAGCTTTATCCCAATACTCAATAGCTTCATCATACTTTTTAAGGCTTCTGCAAATATCTCCGGCACCTGTATCAATTTCGACACCATCAATTTCATCTTTATTGCTGTGCATTTTTTCTGCTCTTTTAATATATTCATAAGCAGCTTCGTAATCACTCGCAAAATGATATGCAAAAGCAACGGAAGTACAGGCAAGGTAATTATTGGGTTCACGCTCAAGCCAATTCTTTTGAAATTGTATCGCTTCATTTGCTCTATTACTCCTTACAAGATTTAATGAAAGCCTTGTTTGAGTATGAAACCAATACGCATCTCGGCTTTGTTCACCGTCCGCAATTATTTTGTAACAATAATTGATGGCTTTCTCCATATCTCGTCTTCCATGAAGATCGTAAAGACAAACATAATGATACAAATCTCTTGATGTCGGATTGCCATGAAGAATAACTTCGTTAAAAGCAGAGACAGCTTTTAAGAAATCTTCTTCGGTTGCATTGCTTTGATAAAGCGAAAGTAGCTTTTCAAGGCGAGTGTAAGGGTCTTTCTGTTTGGATGTATTAACACCTAATAATTCGTCTGTTGTAATTTCGAAATATTCAGCAATATCCGGAATGATAGATAAATCCGGAGACGTTATATTCTGCTCCCATTTAGAAATTGCTTGATAAGATATATTTAAATATTTTGCTAATATTTCTTGGGTAATATGTCGTTCAACACGTAGTTTTCTAATCTTATCTCCTATTGTCATAGATACCATCCTTTCATAATTATTGCAGCTGCAATTTCAGTTTATCAAAAACACCTTGATATTCAATAACTTGAATTGATAGTTTCTACTAAAATTGTGGTTGAATTTTTCTTTATTCAGAGCATTAATAGATTCAATTTTGTCTACATGCTAGGCTTGGCTTCATAAATATAGCGGGAAGTTCGTTTAATTCTTTATTTAGAATGAACAGGAAGTAACATATATGAACATTAATGTTCTATTGTAGGAAAAACCATCGTATACCCTCTACAGCTCCGCACTAAACATATAAGCGGTGCTGTATTTGTCGCATCCATCAAGAAATACTTCCGCAGTCCAATATTTACCCGGATACGGAATCTGTATGCCTTGACCAAGCATAATGTTTCTCGTGACATCGTACATGGCATCACTGTCATAACCCTCGCATTGATGCATAGCGTTCATATCGCCGGAGAAAGTAGCATACGCATACTGTGACAAGAACGGCAGACCAGCCTTGCCATCGTTATGCAGTATGAAGTCGAAATAGATAAATCCTTCCGGCACAGGCGTATCTGCCTTCATAAACCTTCCCCAAAAACCATGCCACGGACCAACATCCACGCACTGTCCGTAATGATGCATAAACAAAACATCATAGTCAAGATCCGATTTATACTCGTTCAAGGTGTCCAGAATGCAAAAGAGCTTCTTACGAACCTCTACATCGGCTAAATCATCGCCTTCCCGCCCGATAAATCGCATGGCGGACATTTTTTTGTATTCAAATGTATCCACTTTGAAGCCCTTTTGCTGTCTCTCAACCATATCCGGCATAAACAACGCCCACTGTACCCCGGCATCGCAGTCCTTTAAGCAATTGATATATCCAAATATATCAACACTATCCGTACCTGAAGGTCCTGTTTTATTTCCTGCAATTTTCACCCTTATGTTACGCTCCAACATGGTAGAAAAGTCTGCAAACACTTGTGCTACTACTTCCTGCAACCCCTTGTCGTAAGCCTTCCCCGACAACTCGTCATCAAATCGATCCAATGCCTTAAACACTGCTGTGTTTACTACTCCGGACGGCACTAATTCTGACAGGTAAGCCCGAAGCTGCGCGTTCTGTTCTTTGAACCGGGCCAACACTCCCTGCATCAAAATTTGCTCGTTCTCTGAAAGTTTTTCTTTACTCCATTGGGAATCGTCCAGTATCCATTCAGTCAACGCATCAAAAACACTCGGATTCTGCCCCCTTGCCTTACCCGCCCAACTAGCAATTCTTCTGTATTTTTCTGCATCCGTCAGTTTCTCACTCTCTTGCTCTTCGATGTTGCTCCAATAAAACTCGTCAATCAATTTACATGACATATCAAAACCTCCTTGAATAGTAACATTAATAGACAACGGATGAAACACTTTAACCTTTCCCCGCTGCACTTTCGATGGTGTAACGCCGTGAAACCGCGTAAATGCCTTGGAAAAACTCTCCTGCGTATCATATTGGTACTTCATAGCTACATCAATAATTTTGCTGGTTGGTTGTAACAAATCTTGTGCAGCTAAACTCATTCGCCTATTGCGTATGTATTCACCAATGGTCATACCCATTACCAAATGGAAAATAAGTTGAAAATGAGAGCTCGATGTATAGGACTGTCTTGCTAGTTCCTCTATGTTAATATCATCGGTTAAATGTTTTTCTATGTAGTTGATCGCTTTTGACAGGCATTGTATCCAGTTCACAGGAGCACCTCCTTTCAAGAAATATTTTAGAATAGAATGAACTAAAAAGTCATGTCTCAAAATACGATGTTTTGTCTACCAGTATAAATATGTTTTCATAAACTTCTACAGATCCACTAAATTCACCACATCAAGTGGATTTTCTATTTGAATGAAATCATGCTTTCGCTTTGAAGGTTGTGTTGTTCCTTCTTGTAAATACCAAGCTGCTTGTACTGCTTTCATTCCAAGTATTTTAGCAGTCTCCAACTCATTACAGCCTCCGTCTCCAACATAGATACATTCCTCTGCTTTCACAGATAAGTCATCCATACATCTTAGGAAAATCTCCTCCTCAGGCTTTTGAATCCCCTGTTCGTATGAAAGATAAACAGCATCAAAATAGGGAAATAAAACACTCCTACGGATTACATCCGCTTCTTCTGAAAAACAGTTACTTATTAACCCGATTAAAAATCCCCTCTTTTTCAATGATGAAAGCATTGGAATAATTTCAGAATGTAATTGTCTGAAACACTCTTCCTTTGCCGCTATACGTTTTTCAACAATTTCCTTTATAAGCTTTTCGGAGTAACAATGATTCTCTCGGAGAATCATCTCCAATACCTCCTCGAAAGTTAATTTCCCTACCGTACGTTTATGATCCGTCGGACGCCAAAGTGACTGAAATTTATCATCTGGAATTCCTGCATCCTCCGCCATTTGTGCTCCAAAATATAGTGTACTATGATAGTGCGTAATCAATGTTTCAAACATGTCAAAAATAACTGCTCGTATCATTTTTATTCCTTCCTACAATTATTGAGTTGACAAATTCAAGATTATCTCTTAATAAGCAATTCAACTCCAAACTCATCGATACCGTTTTGAACAAACCCAATGCTTTTCCAGAACCGCATTCTGTCCTGCCTACCATCACAATTGATTTCATAATATAAAGCACCGTCTTTTTTGGTGTGGTTCTCCAACGCTTCAAAGCACTTATGTCCTGTTCCTTTTCCACGAAACTGTGGGAACATCCAATAGTCCAAAATAAAGCATTTTCCATCTTCACTTTGATAAATACAATATGATACTGCACCAATTCTATTCGTTTTCTCCACAAAATAGGCCAAATGATGCTTATCTATATTTCTAAGCATATGCTCTTTAATTACTGACCGATATTCATCACTCTGAAAATATTTTTTATCTTCATCATCTGAAATGATTTCATCTTGTATAAGATACTCATAATGCATTTTCCAGAAATTACTGATCTTCTCTATCGGTATTTCTTCAATTTGTATCATATATCTTCCTCTCAGATTTATTTGCAAGTTTATCCTGCTGATGTTTCATTCACATCATGAAGCATAATGCAAAGGTCACAATAACTCAGCATTTCAGAATTTGCTAAGCATAATATTATATTAATAATCAACAGTACACAGCAGATGACAATTGAGAAGCAATAAATTACTTATTTTGAAATTCCTTTAAGTAATCTGGTATTTCAAAATCATTGAAATACTTTTCTAAAACATATAGATCAAGTTCAATCCCATCATTACTTATTAAGATCTCTTTAAAACGGAATTCACCTTTGGTTTCAGACATTGCCAACCCACCGTTAATAAAAAAACTAAAAGGGGAATACCATTGGATTGAATTAAAGATGTTAGCAACCGACCTGTGTAAATCGATGTGTACACGTGGTCGCCAATCAACAGTTTTATTATCGATCTGATACATACGCCTCGGAACAGCACCAACAAACAACTTAACATTATTTGAGAATATCATATTAGGTCTTTTCGATGATGCAGGAATGGCAATACGAACTCCATAATTTTTGAAACATTTTGGTATGTAATGCTCTTCTCCGGTAATACTAACCTGCTCTACTTCTTCAAAATCTAAATCAATTACTTTAATGTTATAATTATTGACAATATCCGAAAGTCCTGCTTGCTCTATATTATTTTTCAAGTATCCATTTGCACTTTCAGCTATAGCACATGTACCACCATTGGAATAGACATAGTGTATTACCTCGGAAAGTAAGTTGACATCAGTTCTTGGATGATTATGTATGGCAGGACGAGCTAAATTAATCTTTATCAAAACGGTTTTTTCATGAATTATTTTCGCCTTAAACCCAATCGTATCCATGCTTGCACAAAACTCATCATTGCTATTACTTGATAATATCATAAAACCTCCTTAGCCTGCTTCTGAATGATCTTAATCTTAAATATTGGGCCTTGTAAAACCATTATTTATAGCATAAACTTTCTGTTTGATTTCCCTCGGCAACTACCAAGCCCCATGACTTTCGTCGTTTTACGTACGCATACCGTTTTGTCCAAATAACTTGGCTTTCGATCTAGTAATTCTATGCAAAATAGTTTTCAAATACCTTGTATCTGCCGGTTGCTTTTACTTAGATACCAAAACCCTCTTTAACAGCAACCTTGAATTGTCAAATATCAGACTCATCAAAATGCTCTTTTCCTTCTAATACACCCCACTTGCCATCTTTTCGTACTACCGCTAGTCCTTCATGAAATCTCACTTCTGTATCATACTCGATAGGTACAATAACGTTGCCTGTATTATCAATAAGCCCATATTTGCCATCCATTTTTACTGACGCATATCCATTCATAAAGGAGCTAACATAATCATATTTGAACTCTATTATTCTGGTAAACAAATACATCAAGGTAATAGCTTATGCTTATTAAGCACGGGACAACATAGGAAACATCACCTTATTTTCTTTAAAAATATTTTTCTTACCCTTTAGCACAAACAAGTGGGTATCCTCCTCCTGTGATTCTTCAATTATGTACCCCTCTTTTGACTTTGGCGTAAATCCAAGACAGATAATGTCTGTATTTTCATTCGCCATAATACTTAGAATATCATCCACTCGAAAATTACCATCCGTAAAGATATCATAACAAATAAGCCTATTATTATCATATTGAGCTACTACAACAGCGTCATATTGATCAATATAATAAATATCCTTTGAAACAAATTGTATGCAATGAAATACAAATAAGCTTAGATGATCTATTTTGAATTCCGAAAATGGATTTCCTAACATATATTTGCTTATAATTAGCTTCCAATCATCAGGGTCTTCAATATCAAGTTTTCTATATGTACCAATCGTTTTACTTATGGATTTGCTGTATTCAAATTCCTTATACTCATCAAAACCAAATTTAGGATAGAAGTCTATGACAGAATCATTTGCCAATAAATAAATTGCATCACATTTGTCCTTCCATTCGTTTAATACTACTTCCATTAGATACCGATTCAGTCCTTTATTTCTATACTCAGGCAAAGTCATAACAGTACTGATTTGTACATATCGTTTTTTTTGGTCTTGCCAGCTTATATCATTGATGCACACCGCCACACTTGATACAGCAATATCTTCATGCATAATGATATACGGAACAAAACGATTGTCACAATAACCTGATTGAAACCATTTTTCAAATTTCAATCCATAAATCTGTTTTGCTAGTTGAAAGTACCTCATTCTCGTAACTTCCTCTTTCAGAGCATCATTTATGAAAATGTATTCTTGACCATCAATAAAACATTGCATTTTCTCAACTTCTCCCACTTCAATCAATTAAGTTTGTTGTATCATTATAAAAAAATCCGATATCTCTGAATTACTCTGTTAACTGGCTGATAATAACCCTCCCATTCAAGAACTCCCCCATTATTTTGAATTACTTTAGAAGAAGCAATGTTATCCTTGTCACATGAAATATATATAGTGCTAATATTAAGTTCTTTCACATAATCAAGAGCATATTTTAGCATAACTGTGGCATAACCCTTATTTCTTTCAGATGGACGTATTCCGTATCCGATATGACCTCCAAACATCTTTAGTTCATCTGTTAAGCGATGTCGGAGAGATAAAGCACCCATTATTCTATTATTATGATTTTTTAATAGATACAAGGTGCTGGGAACCTGATTTTCTGATAAACCAATACCATTATTACATCTTTCAAGAAATTCAATAAACTCATCAAAATTTGGTTTATAACTCCTCATTATTCCAGGTACAATACGCTTGCCTAGTTACTCCCATTCAAGCATCATATTTTCAAATTCAGCTTTATCTTCAATAGATGGTCTTACTAAAAACAGATGGTTCACTTCATAATCCTCCAAATCTCAGATTATAAAGAATATTTAACTCGTAATCGATTATTAATGCGGTGCAAATCGCTCCTCGAAATGCTTTCAACGAACGAAAGTAAATATTCTTACTTGTTTATTAATTCAGAAGCAGTAAAAAACAATTCGTTAACATAAGAATAATTTATAAATTGACCATTCTCTATAAGCTGTTTTATATTTTCTATGCTTGCCCATATTACATCACAAGTTTCAGTTGGTTGTAAAACTATAGATGAAATATCAACTTCTTGCACAAAAATCCATACCTCAAAATACGCAGCTCCATCACCGCTACTATGAGGATAGGTGTATTTCGTAAATATATGTCCTTTTTCAGGGTTAAGAGTTATTGACAATTCCTCTTTTGTTTCCCTTAATGCAGCTTCCAAACTATTTTCGCCAGCAATTGCACTGCCACCTGTTGTTTCCCACATATTCGGTGTAATTTGAGTAGGTGCCCTTTTTGAAATTAAAAATTCACAATTATTATTTAAAATCCAGACGCTAACTGATAAGTGGTATTCACCCTGATTCATTGTTGTTCCACGCTCGTGTAATCGTCCGGTTTTATTACCGTATTCATCTACTATATCCCATAATTCTGGCATATTTATCACCCCACTGGCCTAAAAATAAATTATTATAAGCAAATTATGCTATGCATATGAAATCAACAGTTTATCAAACCCCATGATTCGGATCATATACTGGTCATCATTTCTATCTGCGGAAAATAATCTCACAAACCAGTTCACATCTGGGATTACTATTAGTTCCTTCCGAAATCTTAATACGGATGAATAGCGACATTGTTTATGATTTTTATTGCCCTGATATCTTGTCTTTTATTAATCTATATACCATATTACTAGTTTCATATATGAATTCTTCAAATTCTTGCTTTGAGAAGAATAAAAATTCATATTCAGAGCTATCATTATCAGGTTTATTTGCCATAATTCTTATTTTTCTGATGATAGCTCCTTGGGGAAAAAAGTCCAGGTAATCTGGAAACTCTTCTAAATTCTGCAGTACAGTGTTATAACCAGAAGTGGGATTTGATTTTAGGTAATTCGTTTCCTGAACCTTAATATCATAAAAAACTCTATTTTTCTCGAATATCTTTTTCAATGTATCAAAATCCTCGGAATATCCTATTACTTTCTCTCGTAAATCTCCATTCGTTTTTATTCGGTCATATGTATTTTTTACACGATGTTCATCTCTAATAAATCTTTGAAATTCAACGTCTGTTATGAGATGAGAATAATATCCCAATAAGAATGAGTATTGCTCATTTGAAGTGAATGACTCATCTTTTATGTACTTTTTATAGAAGTCTTCATAATCAGAAGTTAACTTACTTTGACCCTTCATCCAATGTGTTACTTCTCTAGAAGGTGTAAATGATGTCCAATCTTCGTTTTCTACATTACAGTCCGGGGCTATGTTACCAACACAGAATCCTTTTTTATCCAAGTTTAGACCTCTGATTAATAAATTGTCAGCTATCATCAAGTGACTAATCCAAGTCGCCATATTTTAGATCCTCCTTTAACTTTTGTATTGACAAATAGATAATTATCGCTGTATTGATGTAAAAAAACTCATTCGATATTAACAATGGCAACGCATTAATAATTGTTTATATGCCTAAAATCCATAATTGAATGGGATATCCAAAAGTGTGATCACTAAAATATTTTGACTATCTGCTACTCTATTAGGATATACTTCCGCCGACTATATCTATGTCGCTATCCATATCGCTGCTTCCTATATACCTTCGCGATTAATTTTCCTCTTTAAGCATTTTGTCGAGCAATGTTGTTTCTTCCTCGTACAACTATAAATTGCAAGAATTTTCAAGTCTTTTCTAGATTATACTATATTGCAATTACATTTTCTACCATTATTCAATAAAATAAACAATTAGTAATATAACCAAAGAGGCTATCACACTAGCAGTTGATCAACCGCCAGTGCGACAACCCCTATTATGGTTGTTATTTATTATTCTAATCCAAAATGCTTTGCCAATAAGTTCATTGTCTCCAATTTTGTATCGGTAACAACGTCTTTTCTAATTATTGTAAAAAATCCACTATTGGCAAATTTATCATAGTTTTCTTTGCTATTTATTCTAGCAATGCACTCACGGAAATTTTCCATAGTTTTTTCAGGATTTTCTGCTTTCATAATCTGTTCTTTAATAAATTTCTTATCTTCATCATCACGCTCAAAAAAATAATCAACAGACATTGATTGTGGTGAAAGCATGATTGCTACTTGATTATAATCTGCAATCTTACGCAATAAATCAATCGAAATATTTGTATCAACAATTACTTTCTGAGAGTGTGAAATACTAATAAGATATGCAATTTCAAATTCCGCAATTTCATCTATTCCTCCATCAATCCATCTTGTATATTCATCCGGAGTGCGGTTTATAAACTCTTGCCAATCTTTCATTGTTTCGAAATAACAGAGATTAGGATATTCGGCAGGAGTGGCAATTCCGCTGGTTATGATTCCATGATAATTCTCACCGCAATGAATTAAGCCGTATTTTTCAGCAAGCATAGCCACCATTGTGGACTTCCCCGCATATGCTGTTCCATTTATAAACATTACATTTTTTAAACAATGTTTTATTATTTTATCGTTAATATTCATGGTTTTTACCTCATAGGATATATTTTTTCGCATAACAAAATAAGCTAAAGTAATTAGCTATCATAAATTATTAGGTTAACGAATCCTATTTGTACCTACAAAGATATGACAATACATAACCCAGTCCCTTTCCATGTGAAAAAAATTTCAATTTGCTTTGTAAATAGTGTTATCTTATATGTATTGTATTACAAAAAGCACCAATGCACTACCATAAATTTCTATTACAAAATAAAAGTTAAAATTAAATATCTATTTTTATAATGCAATCAATTTGATCCTGATCAATTACATAATTAGTAGAACACAGATGATTTCCTGGCTGTGCAGAAAAGAGAGGTTAATCATTATATTATTATAGACTTTTAAAAGTAATCCAGGCATTTAATATGTCATACTAAATGTCTGGCTAAAAACTTATTTATTTGACACACCATTGAGAAAAGATATGCATTAAACCAATATAGATTTATGGTTAGTTGGAACGTTTTTTATAAAACTCCAATGCCTCCTTTACATTAATTCCATCAATAGTTAGACCTTGTATGTCGCATTGATTTATTTGACAGTTTTTTAAATTACCTCCATAAAAAGTACTTCCAGTAAAATTAGCATACCGAAAATCACTGTTATCCAATGAGCTATCATAAATTTTACTATTACCTAACCATGTGTCGTATATAATTGCACCACTAAAATCACAGTCGTTGATCCGCCAATTCGTCATTTTTCCATCATAGAAATCAAGTTGATCTACTCCAAAGAACCGGAAGGAAACTCCGTCCATTGAACCATCTAATAAGGCAAACCGATAACGGCTGCTGTTATAAACCTCATCATGTGGTTTTAGCATTTTGATATAGCGGTGCCATCGGGCATCTGTATAAAAAGAGAATCCGTTATCTTCAGCAAACTGACGCTTTTTACCCTCCCAATCATAGCAAAAATCTTCTTTATTATCGGCATTATTAGGAAAGTAGATATTCCAACACAAGATGTTAGGATGCTTCTGTTTTAACAGCTCGAATAAATAGATATTATTATCGGGATCACCGTAAGCAAGGCAACGGATTAACATGGCTTCCATACCAACATGAGTTAAATTGATTGCGCCGATGCACTCTCCATTTTGAACAATTTTATAGTAATGAGAACAATCCGGCATATTAAGTTGATTTTCAAAATTACAATAGAAGAACAGCTTTTCTATCTCTTTTGTATTTATGTAACACTTCTTGATTACATCTGTAACCGTACCAATATCCTCTTTTGTCATGTGTTCCAATAATAGGTCGATCTCCGTAATGTCCACAATCGGTTCTGAAGGAATTTCTACTGCAATTTCCTTTATAGGTTCCGATAAAACCGCTTTAAAAGCAGCTTTGAGTTCATCCGATTCGGTATTGTGAGTTGTATCAAGATATTGATATATACTGTTCATGTCATTTCTATCATTGAGCATATTAAGAAGCTGCCTTAAAATGGTTCCCAATGCGTTAAGCTGTTCGGTTTCCTTTTTGGTTTCATCTAAATGATCTGCAAATACTGCTATCACTTTTGACAATTCGTTTGAAGTAAAAATTTCTTGTATTGAAGGTATGGATAGCCTTAGTTTTCGCAGTATCACAATTTGCTTTATCTTCTTAATATTATCCTCATCATAATAACGGTAATCGTTTTCACCGCGATTGCTTTTCAGAATCCCCACGCTTTCCCAATAATACAGAGAGCGATGTGATATCCCAAACTTATTTGTAACTTCTCCGATTTTTATCAACATAAAAAAACTCCTTTTTTTGTGTTATGTCATAATCATAAAGTCTTACTTAAGGTAAGAGTCAAGAAGTTTTTATGAATTAAATAATAATTCTCCAGTCTCATTCGAAGCAATTGTGAAACCGTATTCTCTTTAACCCTACGATAGTTAATGAGTTGCTTATTTTTCCGTTATAATGAATTGTGAATAATTGCTTTACACCATTGTTACAAGTCATATATAGTATGTTTAATAATCATGTACAAAACTATTAAAATAATCATCTCCGATAATCTCTAAAACTTCGTTATAGCCATTTAATGTGCCAATGTAAGCCGTTGGATTTAATCGAATAACAAATAAATAATTACCCCCTGGCACACTTTGAGGAAGTAAATCATAATCTTCATTCGTTGCAGCATTCAAATTTTTATTCCATTGTTCCGTCCTAAATATAACAAACGAAATATCTTGATATGGTGTCTTTTTCGTCCATTGAGGATGCCGTAAATTTATTATTATAAACTCTTTATCAATTTTTCTAAATAATTCATCCCACTCTTTATTACCCGTTTGCTGCTCCTTAATTACCTGCAAACCTTCCCACTCTTTTGGTAAATAAATAGCAAAATGATATTCGTCATTTAAATACTCTATCTTTGTATCATCTAAAACAGTTAAATTTCTCTTAGTGCTTATATCTCCTACGTTAAAATATCCATATACTTGGTATTCCGGATAATTACCAGCACCATAATCATTCCCATCTAATGTATTCCTAAAAAAGCTGGCTGATATGCGATATTCTCCTGAGGTCAGACCATCCGTATAACAAGATAAATCATATGTATGCCATCTGGTGTTGTTCGAATCTAAAATCAATCCTTCAAGAGTAAACCCATAATTACTATTCGTTTCTTTTCTTACCTTTTTCCATTTACCATTTATGTTTTCTTCCAAAATAAAAGGCTGTCCAAACATCATTGTATCAAATAATGAATTGTACCATTTTACTCTCACATTCGTAATACCAACCTTGTATGTTTCATATTCTGATTCTATCCAAACACCTTTTAATTCATCTGATTCTTCATCCGTATCATCACTATATAGTTCATCTGCCTTTTGATCGTTTTTATCAACTGAACAACCTGGCAGAAGAAAACAATATAATACCAAAATCAACGAAACAAAACATTTTTTTATAAATACCATACTTATCCCCTACTTAATATTAAGCATACCTCACGATTTTTCGCATATAGCTAATAAAATTTGGTGCGTTTCTTCGTTAATGTAGGTGATTTCAGCTTTATGAATCTCACCCTTAATAAAAACATCGCCTACTTTAAGGGTGATTTGACTGCACAAACTCGGTAGAATCTCGACGTAAACCATCCTCGGATAATAAACTTCTTTTACTTTTATATCTATAACATTGCCAATTTTATTTTCTTCAAGAAATTTTACCCAAGAAAGGCTGTGTTCTTCCCTGTATTTCTTAAATTCCACACTTTCATACCATGCCATTCCACTGTAATCATCCCACTTTATAATCGATTTGGAAAATATAACCGTAATGTCGCATTTCGTATTAAAGCATACTTTGTATCGTCCGTCATCAAGAACTGAAAACGAATTTAAACTATATATAGAAACCCCGTCTATTGATTTAAATATATCATCATATTCTTCCGGTGATGCAATCACTTCTTCTTTTGATTCTAACAATACATTATTACAGTCGTACATCTGATACCCACCGAAAACAACGCTCTCTATTTGTGCATTTTCAAAAATCATTACTGCTTTTACAACACACATATGATTATCAAAATTATTTTGACTATTTTCTGTTGTCGCATTTATATTCCGCACTTCCCATATCATTTGATTGTTTTTAAAATAAATTTTTTCTATAATTGAATCGTGATATTCAAAATTTGATAATTCGTTTATTGCTTCGTATTTCATATTTATCTCACCCCACCTAATATAAACTTTCTACTTCGCATTCTAAAACAAGCACTAAACTGCTAGCTCAGTGGTTCACTTTCTATAGGTAATTCTTTCCTTTTATACTTTCCCACGTTATTTTGGTCTTTGCCCTCTTCATTCCGACTGTCCTTATTCTGGATTCCAGCAATATGCCATTTTTTCTTATGTATTCGTTTTATTGTCATCTCGCACAAATACATAATAATCGGTGTCATATCCGCCCCAACAATAATCTCCGCTTTTCCATTCAATTATAAGATAATCCTTGTCATTATCAACTCGTAGCTCATAGGCACAAGCTGTACGATCCCATTTTCTTAGAATATAACCTTTAGTCCAAACCTGCATTTGGTCACCTTCGATTGTATTATTACCGTATAAACTGGTACAGTTACCTTCTTCTAAAAATTCAATCCGTTTAAAAAACAGTCTTTCCTCGTCTTCCTTATTATTCGGATCAAATTCTTCGATTGAGCGTAGATAATAGATAGCTTTCCATTTCCCAAGTACATTCTTGTCCGGCACATAGGGCATATCAATGTGATCGTATCTGGTGATGTCCTGTTTGCGATATGAGTTACGGTCAAGCTGGCGAAGCACGAGTACGGTTGGCATACCGCCACGGCGATAATAATACGATTTGCTTTGGATGAACATATACCGTTGTCCGTTATGCTCTTCCACTTCATATGGATTTACTGAGGTGCCATCGCCTGTCTCTATGATAAGAAGTCCCTTAGTCCAGCCATAGCACCAGTATCTCTCTCCTCTTGGCAGGAAATATATTTGCTTCTTAACATCACCATAAAAAGCTTCATTCGTTTTCGAACCAGCATAAAAGTCATCTTTTACCGCAAAATCACCAACAACTTCCCATTTTCCAACCACATCGTCATATTCAAATGGAATCTGAATATTATCATTTAATACTTTAACTTCTTGGTTAAGTTTTATGACATCGACGGCAATCACAAGCCAATCCGAATCCCTTTCACCATACGTTCTAAACCCTGAGATACGCTGATAATCCAAACGATTTACTTCTTTTTCCAACATCTCGCAGACATCACGAAAATTCATAACGGGATTGTTTACTGATAAACGCATCTCAACTCCGCTTTCATTTTCAATAATAATTGCATTCTGCATATTTTCAGCTCCTAACATAATGTTTTTTGCTTCTTCCAGATTTGAAAGCAATCTCATGAGTTCTGTTTTCTTTCTGCTGATATTGTCAAGGATAACCTTTGTATTATCTGATTTTGATAATATGCTTTTTATCTCTTTCAATGAGAATCCCGCTTGTTTTAGCGCAGTTATCTTTTTGAAATCGACTACTTGGTTAGCAGAATAATATCGGTAGCCTGTGATACGATCGATAAATTCCGGGAGCAAAAGCCCTTCTTTATCGTAATGGCGCAGCACTGATATCTTTGTATCACAGATCTCAGCAAATTCTCCAATTCTCAAGATCTTCACCTCCGTGTATAATTTTGAAAGTACCTTTCATATGCATTCTAAGCCTGAAGTTAAGTTAAGAGTCAATTACTTTTTATTTGAATTCCAAAAAACTTACTCTAAGCTCCAATCCCATGATTCGGATCGTAGATCCCCTTGAACCGCTTGTGTATTAGCATACTTTCAAATTATATTCAGACTCTTTCATACGCCATTTCCTAAATCAATAAATATATTCTTAATATCATTAAGAAATGTCGAATACGCTTTTTCAATACTTTGAGAGTTTTTTGAATAACCCATTGTTCCCACAAATTTGTTATCTTTACTCCAATGCAACTTCATATTATTTATATCAAATAAAACACCGTCACAATTTTGTTGTTCTTCCTTACTATTATTTTTCAAACTTAATGTCTGTTGATTTGAAAAAGTAATATAGACAAAATAATTTTCTGCATCATTTTGAGCATATGCTTCAGCATCAACCAAATCAATGCCTAAATTTTCGTCTAAGGTTTCTATTTTATCACCTGTATTATCTAAGGCTGTACTAAAGTCTTCAATTAGTGTTAAATTATCTTTCTGGTCAAAATCTGGATATAAGATTATATTTCCATGAATTATTTCTATTCTGTCAATATTTTTAGTATTAACACCTAGAATCTGCAAATCAGGATCACTACTTGTTCTATTGCAGCCAGCTAATACAAATATACCAACAATAGATACTAATAATATTCTGAGTTTCTTCAATTGATATCCCCTCCTCAACTACTATATTGATATGCGTAATATTAGCGTAACTTAATATTTTTAGAGAAGCAATAAGACAATTTGTCAAACCCTTTTGAATCATAAAAGGCATGTGCTTTTGTACGTTGAAATCCGCTATTTAATAAAAGTCGAGAAATTCCATTCTCTATAGCATAATCTTCAGCATATTTAAGAAGTTTAGTACCTATTCCTTGTCCTTGGAAATTTTCTTTTACAGCAATACCATTGATTTTTAAATATCCTATTTCGTACTCTATAGCCATTGTTTGAACCATCGTAATAAAGCCTACCACCTTATTTTCAAACACTGCGACAAAGGTTCTGTAGTTTTTATCCTTATTCATTCTTTCAAGCCGTGAAGAAATATTATCAGCAGTAATATTGCGATTTCCTAATTCATTATTCCATAACAATAATATTTCAGAATAATCATCTGCTTTCATATCACGTATTTCAATATCCATATACAACCTCCGATACTATAAAAATACTTTTCTTCCAGTAAGAATCAACAGCCAATTTAATTACTCACATCCTGACAAACTAATATTTCAGAAACAATTAAATATCTAATGTTCATATGTGTAAGAAATAGCGATTCTTTTCTAGATTATACTATATTTTAATTACATTTTCTACCATTATCAATTTAATTCATAATGACTAGATATAAAATAAAAGCGCAAGACTTTTTTGCTAAATAAGCTATTTTTATTCATCGTTTACCCCCTTATGAGTAAAGCTCTTACATAAGTTATCAACTACGTAAGAGCCTCTTAATAATAATGTTTGTTATTTAAAAGAATGTTCTTCGATTAGTTCCTCTTTCATTTCCCATAATTTCTGCGACAAATCAACATAGTACTTTGGAGGATTTTCAAAACGTAAGAACTCCTCCCAAAGAGTATCAATCTGCTCTTTACAGAATGCTTGAAGCTCTGTTACCGTAGGAAGTTGATAAACCAATTCTCCTTTATTAAAAACTTGAACTTGCAGTTCCTTTGCAACGTAATCTGTAACTGTCTTTTTCTTCCATGTTGCATTCGGGTCAAACAATACATAAGGCTTAGTATCATCGATAATTTCATCATGAAGAGTAAGTACATCAGCAATTGCTTTTCCTGTTTCTCTTTCATAAAGTCTCCAAACTTTTTTGTATCCAGGATTTGTAATTTTTTCAGTGTTTTCGGAAAGTTTAATTCTTGGTACATACTCTCCATCTGTCAAAACAGATGTAAGTTTGTAAACACCACCAAGGTACGGTTCTGTTGAAGACGTAATTAACTTTTCACCTATACCAAACCAATCAATCTTTGCTTGCTGTGTTAATAAATCCCGTACAACGTATTCACTAAGAGAATTAGATGCTCCTATTTTTGCATCAGGATAACCTGCTTTATCGAGTAACGCTCTGCCTTTCTTTGACAAATATGCAAGGTCGCCAGAGTCAAGTCGTATACCCTTTGGTCTAAAACCTCTTGGCACAACCTCTTGATCCCATACTTTTATAGCATTAGGAATGCCAGATTTTAATACGTCATAAGTATCAACCAATAAAGAACATGTTGACGGGTAGGTTTTAGCATACATTTTAAATGCATCATATTCTGATACTAAAAACTGTACATTGCTATGTGCCATAGTCCCAATAACAGGGATGTCAAACATTTCACCTGCTTTTGTACAAGCAGTACCAGATGCTCCTCCAATATAGGAGGCTCTTGCACCGTATTCTGCTCCATCATAACCCTGTGCTCTTCGAGAACCAAATTCATATACGGGTCTTCCCTGTGCCGAACGAACCATACGGTTTGTTTTTGTGGCAATAAGGCTTTGATGATTCATGGTAAGAAGCAACATTGTCTCAATTAACTGAGCTTCGATAATCGGAGCAACTACCGTTATGATAGGCTCATACCCAAATACAGGAGTACCTTCTGGAACTACATATACATCGCCTGTAAATTTGAAATTTCTTAAGTATTTGAGAAAATCTTCACTGAAAATACCTTGCTTTCTCAAATATTTTATGTTTGCATCAGTAAATTCAATGCTTTGAATATATTCTACAAACTGTTCCAAACCAGCAGTGATTACGAAACCTCCCTTATCTGGTATGTTACGGAAGAAATAATCAAATGTTACAAAAGTATCTTTGAAGCCGTTAACGAAGTATTCATTACTCATTGTCAACTCATAATAATCCATAAGCATGGATAAGTTTCTTTTTAATAATTTATTTTTCACTCAAAAGTCCTCACTCTCTTTTTAATTGTGAATATCACTAACAAGAACTGCACCCATCATTCGCATGTTGTAATTACTCCTTAATTAGATTACCATATTCTACCTTTGAGGACAATCGGACATATTATTAACTCAAACTTCGCACATGAATAAGTGACTATGCACCTTGAAAATTCAATAAATTCTGGCATAAAAATAGCATGAAACCGCTGGTTTTGATATAAT
>JAQZBN010000134.1 GCA_029238935.1 Herbinix sp. | reverse complement strand
AGATATGTTTACTTCAGGATTATATGCAGATGAATTATCCACGAACTACAACGAAAGAACTAACCGTATGCAGACTGGTTTATACATATGGACCGAAGGCTCTTTTGGTAAAGATACTGAAATCTCTGATGCAGTAAAGGCTAATGCACCTACTTCTGTATTAAAAAACTATATCTTAGCAGACGATAAGCCACGTTATATCACAGCTACCGGTGGTGAAGTTCTTTGTATTCCACATACAGCTCCTAATCCAGAAGGTGCTATGAAATTCCTTAATTGGTTATATTCTTCCCAGGAGAACTACTTATTTGCAATCTATGGTGTAGAAGGAACTGATTATGAGATGGTAGACGGAAGAATTAACAGATTAGTAACCAACGATTTCTTCTATGAGTGGATGTTCCGTAATAAAAACTACACTGTATTTACACCAAATGTTGATGATGCCTATATCGAGCAGTATCAGCACTGGGATGATAATGCGAAGTTATCAAATGCAATTGGTTTTGTATTTAACAATGAAAATGTAAAAGAAATTGAAACAGCAGTTTTTGAAGTATGCTCCAAGGATTTAGCACCAATTAGAAATGGTTTCGTAGATTTTGATGAGAACTATGATGCTGCAATAAAGAAGCTAAAGGATGCTGGAATGGACGAATACATTGCAGAAGTTCAGAAACAGTTCGACGAATTTATGGCAAATAAAAGCAAGTAAATAAGACTTCGTACTACGAAGTTCGTGCAAACAAAACAAGTAAATATATGTGATATGAATATAACCGGACCACCTAAATGTAAAACTAAAGTAAGGTTAACTGTTTTATATTATGGTGGTCTTGCTATATCAAGAAATAAAGGTATATAAAATGACAGTAAATTAAACGGAGAAAATAATCAGTAACAAGGAGTAACCAATGAAAGAACGAATTTTAGAAAATGAATACTGGTATGGAGCTTGTGTGAAATATGGATTGGATATGCCACTTCATGAAAAAAGCGAGTGTGAACTGGATTTTAGCAGTAATAACACACCGAATCAGGCAATGCCCTTTCTAGTATCCAGTAGGGGGAGATACCTCTGGAGGGAGACTGGCTTCAAGATTAAATTTCATAAGGGTATAATGGAATTTCCTGATGATGTTCTTATGGTATCAGGGTATAGCAATCTAAAAGGTGCGTATCTGGCTGGAATGCAGCGGCATTTTCCGTTTCATAAGAAGACTCCTGCAAAGAATTTATTTCATAAAAATATCTATTGTACCTGGATTGAATTAACCTTTGATCAAAATCAAAAAGATATTTTAAAATATGCTAAAAGCATTCTTGATCATGGAATGCCAGCGGGTGTATTAATAATTGATGATGGCTGGTCTGAGAATTATGGCGATTGGAGATTTCATAGCGGGAAGTTCCCGGATGCAAAAGAAATGATTGCAAAACTGCACGATATGGGATTTGAAGTAATGCTTTGGATGTGTCCTTATATCACAGCAGATACGGTGGCATATCGTAAGGCTTTAAAAAAAGATATTTTGGTAAAACAAGAAGATGGGGATACCTACATAGTGAAATGGTGGAATGGATATTCTGCTGTTTTAGATATATCCAATCCGAAAGCACAGGAATGGTTGAGCGAGCAATTAAACGAACTAAAGGTATTAGGTGTAGATGGCTTTAAATTTGATGGTGGAGATAGCTTGCATTATAGAGAAGATAATGTTACTGCGCTAAGTATTAGTCCCGATGAGCATTGCAATTTATGGGCTGGTTTTGGGGAGCAGTTTGAATATAATGAATATCGGTCTGGTTTTCGTGCAGGAGGCTATGCTCTCCTTCAGCGACTATGTGACAAGGATCACTCCTGGGATAATAATGGAATTAGTTCATTAATTCCTGACACCTTGCTACAGGGGGTGACTGGGCATCCTTATAGCTGTCCGGACATGATTGGCGGTGGCGAATATTTGAATTTTCAGGAAATGGAAGAATCAAATCTAGATCAGGAGTTGTTTGTGAGACATTGTGAAATTGCTTGTCTGATGCCAGCAATACAATTTTCTGCAGCACCCTATCGTGTACTTAGTGAAGAAAATTTCAAAGCAATAAAGAGAAGTCTTAAGGTTAGAGATAAATACCTTAATAAGATTATGAATTATGTTGATTTGGCAGCAGAAACAGGCGAACCGGTGATAAGATATATGAGCTATGAATTCCCGGAAGAGCCGGTGGAAAGGATTAGCGATCAATTTATGCTTGGGAATAACCTTTTAGTAGCTCCTATTTACCAAAAGAATTGTACCGGAAGAGAAGTATATTTGCCAAAAGGAAGTTGGAAATTAGGAGATGAGAAGGTATTAAGTCAGGGTGAGAAATTATATAGGGAGTCTCAGCCTGGATGTCCTTTGGTATTTGAGAAAATCTAGTTGCATCCAAAGGAAATATGTATAATAATATTCACATAGGTTTTCGTTAGACTGAAATCTTAGAGATTAGGAACAGCATACATTAACTGAGGTGAATACATGGCAAACATAAAAGAGGTCGCTGAAGCTTGTGAAGTGTCGATAGCGACGGTTTCGAATATTTTTAATGGTAAAGGTCGTGTAAGCGAAGAGACCAAAGAGAGAATTATAAGAATTGCAAAAGAAATGAATTATGTTCCGAATATTATGGCTAAGAATTTAAAGCAGCGAAGATCAAATGTCATTGGTATCATCACGGAAGATCTCACGGTATTTAATAGTGTGGGAATTGTAGATGGTATTCATGAATTTCTGGAAGAGCACGGATATTCCTTTCTGCTTGGTAACTTAAGATTATATAAAAAATATAACAATGACTTTTATCATAAAGATGAATATCATCAACAAGTGCAAGAGGAATTCAATATCATGAAAAGTGCACAGGTTGCAGGTGTAATCTATGTCTGTGCTCATTGTCGTGAAATTAAGTTCTTACCGGAGATGGATCAGGTTCCGGTAGCCATTGCCTATGGGTTTGCTAAAAATGAGAGAGTTTCTTCTATTATATACGATGATGAGCAAGCGGCCTATGATGTAACGAATGAAATGATCTGTAATGGACATCGTGAAATAGGTTTAATCATGGGAGATAAGTTAAGTATGCATACGAATGCCCGACTGAAAGGGTATCAGAGGGCACTTTATGACAATAGTATTTTATTTAATCCTGGTTATATTTATGAAGGCGATTGGTCGAGAGAAAAAGGTAGAGATGCAGCCGAGGATTTAATTAAAAAAGGAGTTTCTGCTATTTTTTCCATGAATGATGAAATGGCTGCAGGAGTATATGATTATGCTCATGAAACTAATCTGATTATTGGTAAGGAACTTGCCCTGGTAGGCTTTGATAACCGTGAAATTTGTACGGCATTTTTGCCGGCACTGACGACAATGGCAATACCCTTGACAGAGATTGGACGCAAGGCGGCAGAATTAATCGTTAATAATCTGGATGAACAAGGAACCTACTTAATCGTTAATAATCTGGATGAACAAGGAACCTACGATGGATATCAAAATTATGTGAAATGTAGCCTTGTAAAGCGTGATTCAGTAAATATTATAGAAGGATACTAGGATAAATAGTTGCAATAATAGCTATACAATAAACTATATAATGACAGGTGATTGTGGTGATACTGCTGCAATCACCTTTTTTGTTAGTATTAAGTGAAATAACACTTAAATAGTAGATAATTGTATAAAATGCATTGGTAAAACGTTATATCATGTGAATTTAATACTAATTTAGCACAATAAAACGAACAAAAATAAAACTTTAAAGTATTAATTAACACTATTACCTAAAATAATATGCATGAAAACAGAAAAAATATATAATAAGTATTGAAAAAAGTTATAATATGTTGTATTATTTGCTTATAAGATAAAACGTTTAATCATAAAAATAAAGGAAAAACGCGCAGATGAATAAATTGACTATTATTCCATTAAATAAGATTAAAATACGAGATGAC
>JAQZBN010000133.1 GCA_029238935.1 Herbinix sp. | reverse complement strand
AGCATTGACGGAGGGATTTTCCATCAATGAGAATAAAGAGATTAATATAGCAAATGATTATAAGAAATCAATTAATATTAAAGCTCCTTCCATAAAGCAGTTAGTTGGCAACTTAAGTGGTGGTAACCAACAAAAAGTTTCATTAGCAAAATGTCTATTTGTTGGTCCTAAGGTCTTAATACTGGATGAGCCTACGAGAGGTATTGACGTAGGTGCTAAATTTGAGATTTATTCTCTAATGAATAAACTTGTGGAAGAGGGTATGAGTATTATAATGATTTCATCCGAACTTCTGGAAGTCTTAGGTATGAGTGATCGTGTCTATGTTATGTCCGAAGGCTCAATTACAGGCTGCTTATCCGCAGAAGAAGCCACAGAACAAAGTGTTATGGCATTAGCTACTAGAGTGGAGGAGGTTACACAATGAGTAATAATAGAGATGTTGTAAATGAAAGAGAAGGCCTTGGAAGGGAATTACTAGGCTTATTAAAGGGTAACATACGAGACTATGTAATGTACATTGCGCTGGTTTTAATATTTATATTTTTTAATATTCAAACAGAAGGTACTTTCTTGTCGTCAAGAAATTTAAGTGACTTAATAAAACAAACTGGTTATGTATCCATTATTGCGATTGGTATGACAGTAATCCTTATTATTAAACATATTGACTTATCCGTAGGTTATGTGGCAGGTTTTCTTGGAGCGATTGCTGCCATTATGATGAAGGGCGGAATGTCTCCTTGGGTGGTTATTCCTATTGTATTACTTGCAGGATGTGCAATTGGTCTCTATCAAGGTATCCTTGTTGCAAAAGTTGGTGTACCAGCATTCGTTGTAACGCTGGCAGGTATGTTTATTTTCAGAGGATTGCTATCCTTAACAACCGCAGGAACTGGTACAATTGTTGTAGATAGTGAAGGATTTAAGAATATTTCCAATGGATTTATTCCTGATCTTCCAATTAAAAGTAGTTTTCATGAGCTTACTCTTTTGATTGGATTGGTAGCAATCATTTTAGTAATCTTTAGTCAGATAAAATCCAGAAAGAATTTACGTAAGTATAACTTTAACGTAAGTTCATTACCAATTGCTATTGGTAAGGTACTTTTCATTTCACTTATTATTATGGTAATCATGTGGATTTTAGCTGGTTATAAGGGTATTCCTTGGACAGCAGTCATTGTTGGTTTTGTGTTATTTATCTATCATTTTATGTTAAACAAAACCAGACTTGGTCGTTACATCTATGGTATTGGTGGTAATGCAGAGGCAGCAGAACTTTCTGGTGTTAATGTTAAAAAGGTTACTTTATTTGCCTTTGCTTCTGTAAGTATGTTAGCAGCACTTGGAGGTATCTTATATACTTCAAGACTTGGATCTGCTTCACCACAAGCCGGACTTGGTTTCGAGTTAGATGCAATTGCATCATCTTATATCGGCGGTGTATCTGTAAGTGGTGGTATAGGTCGTGTAACGAATACAATTATCGGTGCATTAGTAATTATGTCTTTAACCAATGGTATGAACCTCATGGGTATTGACGTATCCTGGCAGTATGTTGTTAAAGGTGTAATCTTTGTATTAGCAGTTGCCTTTGACGTTATTACAAGAAAAAAGAGTAAGTAATAAATAGACATAATTAGATAACTAATAGGTAAAAATAACTGGGGCATGTATGATGATATGAAAATATTATACACTGCCCCTTGTTCTTAAATAAATTATAATGCGTAAATGGGCTCTGCGCAAAAAAAGTGAAAATTCTACATACATTTGCATATTAGAAGGTACTTGGGAGACGAGGAAAATACTATGAAAAAAAGAAGAATCTTTAATATAAGAGTTAAGCTAATACTAGCTTTTTTATTGCCTGTAACTTGTATTATTGTACTGGGAATTACATCCTATCAAAGAACTTCAGCTGCAGTAAAGGACCAATATCAAAAGTCTACCCTTCAAACGCTGGGAAAAGCTGCAGACTATTTAAATTTATTAATGAAGTCCGTGGAAGATACAAGCTTTCGCATTTCCACCGACAAAACTATGTTAGATTATTATATAAATTCGGAACAAGGAGAGCAGGATTTTGATGCTGTTGTAAAGAGTTTTAAAGGACATATTTCCTCAAATGAATATGTGAAATTTGGATATTTAATCGCAGCAAATGGTCAAAATATATCGATTAACAGCGCAATTAATCTTGATAGCAGTTCCTATGAGGATTATATAAAATCAAAGGACTATGTAGAAATAACAGCACGAAAAAATAAGTTATGGTCAGGTTATAGTGACTTCTTTTCGAAAATAGATCAGGACAGAGAAGGAAAATCCGTTCTTACGTTGACAAAACCAATTACAGATGCAGGAACTGGTGAATTTGTTGGTTATTTAATACTTGAAGTAATGAACGAGGTTATGGCAGATATTCTAAAAGATTTAAATTTTGGTACAGATAGTAAAGCTATTTTAATTGGTCAGGATAGAACAGAGGTAGCTTTGGAGTTACTTACCGATGTATCAAAAGAACAGCTAATAGCAAATTCAACAGAATATAATGATATCTTACAGGGAACGAATACGGAAGGATTTATGGATATAACTTATAAATCAAGTCCGCATATTTTATGCTACAGCTCCATTGGTAACCTTGGGTGTAATTTATTAGCATTGCTACCGGAGACTACGATAGGGGAACAGACGAAAGATATTAAGCAACTTACTATCATCTATGTAATTGTTGCTTCCATTCTTGCCATTGGTGTAGGTACAATGATTGCGGCAGACATGGGCAGTAATATTAAAAGAATTATTCGAACCACGCAGCAAGCAGCAAAAGGTGATCTGACCCTCAAAGTTACGACTAGAAGCAAGGATGAGTTTTTGGATTTAAGTAATAGCATGAATGATATGATTGAGAGCGTAAGTGGTCTAATTGGTAATGTTCAACAAGTTTACACACAAATGAGAGCAGGTGTGGAAACAGTGAATCAAACTAGCCAGCAAGTTAATAGGATAGGTAAAGAGATAGGATTTTCCATACAACAGATAGAACTTGGAGTGGAACAACAAGCTGATAATTCAACCCATTGTTTGGAAACGATGGATTTATTATCAGAAAAGATTACAAGTGTGACAAGTTCCATTGATGAAATTGACCGAATTTCTACAGGTACGAAGCAGGTGGTTAATGATGGAATAAAGTCCATGGATCAATTGAGTAATAAGTCAGTAGAAACAGCGGATTTAATACATGATATTAGTACAGAGGTTGAAATCTTAGGAAAGAAAATCGAAAATATTAGCAATATTTTGCTAGTTATTACGGACATTGGTGATCAGACGAATTTACTTGCCTTAAATGCAAGTATTGAAGCGGCAAGGGCAGGTGAAGCTGGTAAAGGCTTTTCAGTAGTAGCGGAAGAGGTAAAGAAACTGTCCGAACGTTCCATTGAGTCAGCAAAAGAGATTGGAATTATTGTTCAAGAAATACAACAACAGACCAATAAAACGTTAGGTCGTGCAAATTCATCTGATAAAATATTAGAAGCAGAGGAACTTGCACTGAAGGATGTAGGAGTAGCG
>JAQZBN010000070.1 GCA_029238935.1 Herbinix sp. | reverse complement strand
CCTTCGGTAGAGATGTGCGGGCAATTACCTTCGGAAGCATTTGAATATTTAGAAGAACTAGAAAAAGCAACAGCGATAGCACCTCATTTGGAGTGAGGGGTTATCGCTGTTTCACTAAGATTCTTATAGTTCAACATACATCGGAGTATGACCGGTATGAGCTAGAAACTTCTCTAGGATATCCTTCGTACTGATCTTAAGACTTGATGTATTCACACAGGGATGGCAGCCCATGAATGGAACATTTACCACCTCGTTATCTATGAGTAACTTAACATTGTGTTTGGTATCGTTCATTAACCCTAGAATACTGACTGATCCTGGGGTAATGTTTAAAAACTGTTCCATATAATCTGCACTGGCAAAGGAAAGTCGGGATATCCCCAGTTGCCTTGATAACTCTTTCGTCACAAATTTCTTTTTCCCTGGCATTAAAAGCAGGTAAAATTCTGTTTTATTTCCATTACATAAAAATAAATTTTTACAGATCTCGATGCCAAGCAGAGCATCCACTTCATCACAGTCATCAATCGTTGCTGTTGCATCATGATCTAAGCGGATATAAGATATCCGGAGCTGATCTAATAGATCGTAAACAGCCATTTCCTTTTCTAATCTTATACCATCGGTTGGTTTATCCTGATATAATGTTCGATCAATGTGAATGGTACCCATATATATTCCCACTTTCGTATCTTTGATATATGTTTGTTATATAAAAAAGAACAAACAACTTAAATTGTTTGTTCCCTAATTTTGCGCACAGCTCATTATATAGTTTAACACAGATAAAATTATAAGTCTAGTAAAAATTTTTTAGACATTTATAATTGGATATGGATGGAAGAAGAACAGCTTTCGAGAAAACGAATACCACAACCTCCCTGTGAAGGCAAGGTATTCGTTTTACGAAAGAGACCAGTATTCATTCTTCAATGGATGTAAGAAACTGATATATTGCATGAGGTTAAAAGAGTAATTAAGAAAGGGAATAGAATATGAAGAATATTTATCGATTACAAATGGCTAGGTTGGAGGATTTTAAATCCTGGATGGAGATGATTGCTGATGTCAGAGACAATTTTCCCGGACTGGATACGGAAGAACAGATGATTAGCTATCAGCAGACCGTACTTAAAAATATCAACAGGGGAACTGCGATCTGTGTAAAATTCCAAGAAGAAGTGGTAGGTGTATTAATCTTTTCAACCAATGTGAAATGTCTCTCCTGTATGGCAGTGCATCCGGAGCATCGAAGAAAAGGCGTTGCCACAGAGATGATAACGAAGATGCTGGAGTTTTTCCCAAGGGGAACGGAGGTTACAGTTACAACTTTTCTGGAGGAGGATCCGAAAGGGGTAGCCCCCAGGGCATTGTATAAAAAATTTGGTTTTGTAGAAGGAGAATATGTTACTGAATTTAATTATCAGCATCAAAAGTTACGTAAGGTAATAGCTTAACGATCATTCGTATAAAAATACAAGGTGTGATTGAGTTTTAGTAGGAACGATAGTATTTTATATGGGGTATTTTAAGTTTCTATATTTGTGACTGTAGATTACATGAGACAGGATATGGTAAAATTATTATGCTAGTGGTAGTTATGAAATATAAAAAAGTAAAACAGATATGAAACCCTATGATAATTTATTATATTAGGATTCGATTGTTTAAGAATAGGAGTACATATGAATCGTTTGAAACGAATCAGAAGGGAAGAAAAGTTATACCATGACCAATATTTCAAGGAGCACACATTATTCGAACAAGGGACATGGCTTGAAAAACCAGTCAAGACCGTGATGGAGTATTATGCAGAAATACTTAACCAAGAAAATCCTAGGGTACTTGATCTGGGCTGTGGAGTAGGAAGAAATAGTATTCCAATTGCTCAGAAGATGGAACCTGGTTTTGGGAAAGTAGTCTGTGTTGACCTGTTGGAATCAGCAATCGAAAAGATCATGGAGTACAGTAGGCTTTATCATGTGGAGGAAATCGTAGAAGCTGTGCAGGCTGATATCGGGGATTTCTACATAAAGGAGAATGAATATGACTATATATTTGCTGTTTCCAGTTTGGAGCATGTGAGTTCAGAGCAGGTACTAGATTACGTATTAGAAGGAATGGCTGAAGGAACAAAAGCGGGTGGAATTAACTGCATTATAATAAATACAGACATTGAGGAGAGCCTATTGGATACGAGGGAGATAATTGATCCAGGCTTCGAAGTAAATATTCAAGCGGAGAAGATGCTACTTAAGCTAAATGGTAAATATCAAGGTTGGCAGGTGTTATACCAATCCACTAAGCCGATGTCTTATCAAATAAACAGGGGTGAAAAAAAAGTATCACTACAAACGAATGTAGCCACTTATGTAGTTCAAAAAATATGAAAGCCTTTCCGTAGAACTATCTATATTGTATAATAGTCTTTAGTAGGAAATTATATAATTAAGTATAATCGTATTGTATCATGGTCTACTATACAATGGGAGTAAATTACGATATGGAGGTAATATGGGAGCAATCAGATTAAACCAAATGGGATACACACGGCGTAGTCACAAACAAGTAGTATATACCGGTGAAGTATCCAAGATATTAATTTTTGATGTAGAAAAGGATCAGATTGTTTATGAAGGAACGTTAGGGGAGCAAAAATTTGATGAAGCCAGTGGGGAGAATGTCTGCATCGGTGATTTTAGTTCACTTACACAACCAGGTCATTATTGTATGAAAATTGGGCAGGATACCTCGCCGGTATTTGCAATCTCGGATCAACTTCCGAAGGTCTGTACGGATGCGTTATTAAAGACATTTTATTATCAAAGGTGCGGAGTGGAACTAACCGAACAGTATGCAGGATCATGGCATCATGGTGCCTGTCATAAACAGGCCTCCTATGTGTATCATCCGGAAGCAGAGACCTTAATTAAAAATAACCCAGAGTCGTTAGAGCAGATTAATACCGAAGGTGGATGGCATGATGCAGGCGATTATGGAAGATATACAGTAGCTGCAGCTAAAGCAATAGCGGACTTATTGCTGGCTTATGAACAATATAAGTCCTCCTTTGCTCATAGCATAGACATACCGGAGAGCAGTCTGGAGGGAGACGATCTGCTTCATGAGGTAAAGGTTGAAATAGATTTTCTATTTAAGATGCAACGAAAGTCAGATGGAAGTGTTTATACAAAAGTTGCGACCAGGTTTTTTCCCGGTATGATAATGCCGGAAGAGGATACAGAGCCACTATTGATTTTTGATATATCGAGCCCGGCCACCGGATGTTTTGCAGCTGTGATGGCAATGGCTGCGAGAGTTTATACAAGATTTGATTCTGCCTATGCTAATCAATGTCTGAAAGCCTCAGAAAGAGCGTATACATGGTTAAAGCAACATCCTTTGCCGATGTTATTTCATAATCCGCCAAATATAAATTCCGGGGAATATGGAGATGAGTTAGACCTAGATGAGCGCTACTGGGCAGCGGCTGAATTGTACCGAACTACAGGGGACGAAAATTATCACAAAGACTTTCTTTGCTATTATCCCCTCAATGAAGATAAGTTTACCCTAGGCTGGGCGAATGTGAGTGGATATGGTTCCATCGCTTACTTGTTGACAGAACAGCCGGTATGTAGTGAGATTTACAATGAACTTAAAAAGGCATGGATTTCCCATGGGAATGAACTTGTTCAACGAAGTAAGTCGGACGGTTATGGAATTACTTTAGCGCTGGATGATTATATATGGGGTAGTACAATGGTTTTATTAAATCAATGCATGCACTTAATAATTGCAAAGCAACTTACCAAGGATCATGCGTATGATATAGTAATACAGAATAATTGGGATTATCTGTTTGGAATGAATCCGATGGATATCTCCTATGTAACAGGACTTGGAGAGAGGGCGGTAATGAATCCTCACCATCGTCCTTCCGCTGCAGATGATGTAGAGATGCCGGTTCCGGGGCTCGTATCCGGAGGACCTTGTGCTGGTCTCAAAGATGAAACGGCAAAAGAATATTGCCAAGGTCAGCCACCGGCAAAATGTTTTATTGATCACGTTGAAAGTTATTCTACCAATGAGATAACAATATACTGGAACTCTCCGGCGGTATATGTCGGAGCATATCTTCAAAACAACCATTAAGTATCTGGGTCAGTACATCTGAACGAAGGAAGGATACCTCAAGAATCAAGAGGGATTGGAATAAGGAGTAAATACAATGGAAAATTGGGATCTGTATGATAAGAATCGTTATCCTCTGGGACGTACGATTGCAAGCGGTAAAGAGAAGGCGGAAGGCGAGTATCATATT
The DNA here is from genome assembly GCA_029238935.1 of Herbinix sp. GTDB lineage: Bacteria > Bacillota > Clostridia > Lachnospirales > Lachnospiraceae > Mobilitalea. The sequence continues at coordinate 12,180 of JAQZBN010000070.1, read as the reverse complement.
GTGGTTAACATATGGACGATTAATCATCAGGGTGAACTTTTATTAACTCTACGCCATCCTGATAAAAAACTGTATCCTAATATGTGGGAGTGTACCGGTGGCTCAGTCTTATCAGGAGAAACTAGTCAGGAAGGTGCAGTAAGAGAGTTGTGGGAGGAAACAGGAATACAGATACGAGAAGCAGAGCTGATCTATATGGGTACGTACAAAGATAAATCAGCATTCATTGACTCCTATACTGTGTATAAAGACGTTGATATCCAGGACATAAAATTACAAGAGGGCGAAACCATCAGTGTAGAGTGGATTGCTTTAGAGGAATTGGATGATATCATCGAAAGTGGAAGAATGGCTATCCCTGTTGTCAATTATATTAAGCCTATGCGCGATGTGCTAAATAAGATGGTACTTAATATCAGAACGAAAGATATTAGCCAATAGAAGATTTGCTTTTGGTGCTATAAACCGATTGACGAAACCGTGTTATTAGGGTCTTAAGTAAATTCCATATATAAATCATAAAACAAAGATATTTTATTTGAAAGAATAAGATTATCTTTGTTTTTTATTGCAAAAATTTTCTTTCGATTAGTTCCATAAGAATTGGACTGTATTTTTTTACAACATTAGTATATAATTAAACCATAATTTGGCAAGAACTACATTACACACATCTATGATAGAAAGGATAATACAATGAAGAATGAATTATTAACAATCGGACCAGTTACTCTCTATGGATATGGTCTTATGATTGCAATTGGAATTATGGCGGCATATCTTTCCGCAGAATACAGAGCAAAGAAATACAAATTAAACTATGAGCTGATATTTTCTCTTACCCTTTGGTGTGCAGGGGGAGGTATTCTTGGAGCTAAGGTTCTGTATTATATCACACAGATAAACGATATTATCGATAATCCAAAAGTACTCTTAAATGTAACCGAAGGTTTTGTGGTATATGGAGGAATCATTGGAGGAATTTTCGCAGGTTTCCTATTTTGTAGAAAAGAGAAGCTTAATTTTCTTCAGTACTTTGACTTGGTTATGCCGTCGATTGCTTTGGCGCAAGGATTTGGTAGAATTGGTTGCTTTTTATCCGGTTGCTGCTACGGAGTTGAAACATCCAGTCCCTTTGGTATCATTTTTCACGATTCTCTTCATGCACCAAACGGAGTACGATTAGTTCCCACTCAGTTATTATCCAGTGGCTTGGATTTTTTAAACTTTTTTATACTAATTAACCTGGCAAAACGAGTAAAAAAGGATGGACAGGTTGCCGGATTTTACCTTATTTTCTATAGTGCAGGCAGATTTGTACTGGAGTTTTTCAGAGGAGATTTGATCCGAGGCAGTATTGGAAAGTTATCAACATCACAGTTTATCTCGGTATTTCTATTTATCATAGGCTGTGGAATAGTTCTTGGTATGGAGCTGAATGCAAAGAGAATGAAAGAAAAGTCGGTGTAAATTATGTTTGGATTTAACAAAGAAGAAGTATATATGGGTTATTCTTTAAATGATTTAGCGAAAGTCAGAGATGTTTTACAATGCAATAAAATTCCCTATAGCTATAAAGTGATGAATCTCGGCGGTAGAGGTTTGGCGAGAGGACATCATGGCAGTTTTGGACTTAATATGGATTATGAAAGACAATATATCGTATCGGTAAAGAAACGTGATTATGAAAAGGCATCCTATCTGGTTAATGGGGTGCTACATTCAAATAACTAGCAATAATTTGTGGGAGGATAACGATGGTACATTTAGTTTATTGTGATGACAAAGAGAAAGTATTGGAGAAGATTCTAAGTGGTTCAAAAACAATGGTGGTAAGAGGTGCGGCTGGTAGAAAGATACCTCACAGCAGAGTTTTTGAAGGGGAAACTTTGTATTTTATGAAAAAAGGAACCGGTAAGATTACTGCAATGGCAAGGGTTACGCAGGTATTAAACTATGTAAAGTTAGGGGAAGAAGAGATTACAAAGACTTTGGATGAAAATCAAAACAAGCTCAATCTGTCTGAAAAGCAAAAGGAGAGATGGCATAAGAAATGCCTATGTCTGGTTGAATTTAAAGATATAAAAGAAATCGAACCATTACAATTTGACCATCAAGGTAATATGGATGATTGGCTTATCATCGAAAAGATTGAGGATGTGGTGGTAGGAACCAGCATTCCTTATAACTATGAGTTGTCAAAGTTCTAACTGTGAAATAAAAACAACCTCAGGTTGATCATTTGCAGAAAAGTTTCATTCTTAATGTATGTATTATGAGAGTTTGGTTCCTTATAATGGAATTACAGCGCTGATATTAAAAATAAGGAGTTATCGGAATGGTAGATCATTATAAGGTAGGAAATTATATTACATTATTAAGAAAAGAAAAAGGTCTCACGGGAGAAAAACTGGCGGAGCTTCTTCAAGTTTCACCGCAAGCGGTAAGTAAATGGGAGAATGGTAAATGCTTGCCGGAAACCTCGTTATTACCAAGCATTGCTTCCGTATTATGTACCTCCATCGATGCACTGCTAATGCCGAGGGAACTGGTGATCTTAAGTGCTAACTATACTGATGGTGTCAAGACCATTGATGTGACACAGAACGTGAATAATCATGTCAAAGGAAATGTATTAAATATAACTGTAAATGCGCAGTTCTTAGGGGTTACCATGGATACTCCAAGGGTTACGTTAGTTATAGTAAAATTCCAATCTCCAGAAGGGGTTTTTTATGATTATGCTTTGGAGAATGAGGTGTTGTATGTGGATCAATATAAGATGACCCATTGTGCCGGAGATACGTTACAGCTAATAGGAGCTTATTATGGGAATAAACAGAATGCTAGATCAGTAATGCAAAAGATGCAGCACTATGAATATTTTCGGTGGAATGAAATCCATGTAAACCATGAGACCTTCCCCAGTTGTGCTGCGATGGATGAACCTGAGTTTTTAACTTTAATTTATACCAATTTAAAAGGAATTCATGCCATCAGCTGTGAAGAGAACAAGACCCTTGCGTTTTCCGTGGATAGAACCTCAATCTACCAAAAAGATACCTCCTATTGCATTCTACCGGATATCATGACTTTGGAGTGGGAGAAAGGAATGGATTGTACCTGGGCTGGTGCGGTGTATGGGGCTTTGCACTATATGGGTGAGCCATACTCCTATGAACAAATCATGGGAATTTCCGGAGCATGTTACCGGATTGCTTTTACTCCGGTCTGGGATTGGAGCTCGGTGGATGCCTTAGTTGCTTTTGATTATTCCAGCATACTGTTTCGTGCAATTGGATATGAGCAGATTTGGGCAAACAGAGTAGAGAAAGAGGAACGAAGCAACGAGCGGAATAAGATCATGAGAGACATTCAAAATGGGAAGCCCGTTATTGCAATCAATCTTCGAATCGCCCCGGAATGGGGAATTATTACGGGATACCTAGAGAACGGAAAATCATTATTATGCCGGACCTATTTCGATAAGGAATATTTAAATGATAAGAAAGATTATCTTGAGAGTGACTTTTGGCCGTTTTTGATTACTCATTTTGGTGAAATAGTGGAAAGACCAACAGAAGAGGAGATTGTGAAGGATTCGCTGAACGCTTTGTTAGCCTCCTTTGTAGCACCCTGTGAAAGGGGATATTATCAAGGGAAAGAAGCTTATGAGAAGTGGATCGAAGGCTTAAAAGATGAAAAACTCTGGGATACCAGCAATCGAAAAGAGGACATCGACAGAAGGCTTGGGGTCAATGATTCTATGCTTCTCAACCTCATTGATGCAAGAAGATGTGCATATCAATATCTCAACGAGGTTATGGAGAAATTCGAGGGTGATAGGAAGGAAAAGTTATTTGAGGTTGTAATGAGTTATAAACAAATGTATGAAATGCTAGAAGCTTTTCGGACAAAGTTGCTAACGATGAATCAGGATAATATAAAATATAATGAAATCGTAACAAAAAGAGAATATTCAGCATCTTTTCGGTCTGAGCAGGTGACATTATTGAATAGGGCAATAGAGTTAGAAGATGAGATTGTAACGATTGTCAGAGATATTATGTAGATGGATAGATAAATAAAATTTTTTGAGCAGAGTAAATCAGGCTCTGCTCATTCGAGATTCTATTTTAGATCAATCGCATAATCCACTATCCGATATAAAAGCGAAATAGAAATCTAAGGGATACCTATAATGATTTATATAAAAAGGTATTCCTGTTTTATCAAATATCTTAACTATTCAAGATACTCAAAAAACTCGGTAGACCCTGATAAATCGTTTCATTGCAAGACAAATATGAAAAACCAATGGTATTAACTTAAGTAAGAATTTTATTAATCAGAAGGAGTAAAATATTATGATATTAACAACAGAGCGGATGATACTACGACCCTTTGAAGAAAAGGATGAAGAAGCAGTGCATAATTATGCTGGAAATCCAGATAACGTAGTTTATATGATCTGGGGACCAAATACGAAAGAGCAGACCAAGCAATTCATACAGGATACGAAGAAGAACTGGGAGAAGGAATCCGTAACAAATTATGATTTTGGCATCGTTCTTAAGGAAACAGGAGAGCTAATCGGTGGATGTGGTATCTATCTCAATGACACAAGAAAAGAAGGTATGCTGGGCTGGATCTTACATAAGGATTACTGGAAGAAGGGTCTGATGCCTGAGGTAGCGATGGAACTAATCCGCTTTGGATTTGATGAGTTACAGCTCCACAGGATTTATGCCACCTGCAATGCTGCCAACTATGGCTCTTACCGGGTAATGGAGAAATGCGGTATGCAAAAAGAAGCACATTTTCGTAAGAACCGTTATGGAAGAGATGGCTCCGAAGATATTTGGTATGATGAATTTTATTATGCAATTCTTGATGAAGAATGGGCTGCGAGATAAGTTAATATGAAATAAAATTGAGCTTTCCCTCTTTCAACGACTTTTTCATGAATAGGAACAATAGCAGTATGAATAAAGTAAAGTAACAAAGAAATTGGAGGTTTTTCTATGGAATTTAACACAGTAAATTGTTTTGAGGAATTTTGTACTGAACTTAGAAAAGCAGGATTTGCCCTAGGTGGTGCCAATGGAGAAGGTATCTTTACTTTATGCCCATATTATGGTGAGAAGATCAAAGCACATACCGGAGATAAAGAAACAGATCCTTGGGAATGGCGTATTCGTGCTGTTCGAGAATGTGATGACATTGCTTATGGAAAGTTCTTTTTTAACAAAGGTGGATGGATTACAAAGGAATGGTTTCCTTATTTTTTGGCTGTTCGCAGAAAAGGTCAGAGTTTTGATGATATGTACGATAGCGGTGTTATTTCCGGAATGGAAAAAAGAATTTATGAACTAGTCAAAGAAAATAATGAGATTTCTCTGGGTGATATTAAGAACATGTTAGATTTACGGAAATCAGACGCCTCTGCTTTTGAGAAAGCAATAACAGAGTTACAAATGAAGATGCTGATTACAATTTGTAATGAGACTTATAAACAATCACGTTCAGGAAAACCTTATGGTTGGCCGGTTACAACATTTTGTCTAGTGGAGCGGTTCTTTCCGGATGAGGTATTTACTCACGCCTGTGAGATCACAGTAGACGATGCAAGAGATGCAATTACGAAGAGGATTCAGGAATTAAATCCTGAGGCAAAAGACTCAAATATAAGAAAATTCATATCGATTACCTAATGAGTAATGATGGAGGAATACGATGTTAACCCGTGAAACATTTATAAATATCTCCCAGGATTTCTATGATTGGTGTGAGTATCCTGTTGTAAAGTATAAGGTACTTTATCATTTTTTGGATGTTCCTTATGAGGACGAAAGGCTGAATAGCCTTCGGGAGGACTTCTTAAATAGTGATATTGTAATGCAACTATACCAGGAGCAGTTGCCAAATGGGTCCTGGGGACCAATGCGAGGGAAGGACTATTCCTGTAAAAGTGTCTTTCCTACTACCTTTGTTGCCCTTGACCGTTGCTTTTATCTTGGCCTAACCATAGATGACAAAGATATCCTTTTTCTTGCGCTGGAATACCTGGAAGAATTCTTACAGGGAACCTCTAAAACTCCTCTGTATGATAGGAATGAACGGGCAATACCTGTACAGCTGTACGAGATTGCTACCTATATCGAGAAGATAAAACCAAATCATCCTCTCTGTGACGCGCTTTGGAGGCAGTGGCACTATATTGCCGAAATAGCCTTTTCGGATGGGGAGTATTCCTATGAGAGGGATAAAAAAGTTCAACATGAAATTCTGCTAACGAGAGAAGACCGATTGGTTCCCCTACCGATTTCTCTTTTGTTATCCAGGCCGGAGCAATTACCGAGAAAACTAGAGAAGTCCATGCTGGATTACTATGGAAGGCATGCTTACGAGCGTGGGAACTTTTGGGACAAGTCATTAGTAAATTTACCGGAGCAATTCGTTGCAGATAAGACTCGCCGTTATTTTCATACCATAAAGTACATCAATCAATTCCGAGACACGAAGGAATACCTGCAAGAGACCATGGATTGGCTATTAAAGAATAAGATGAACAGCGGTTTCTGGGATTACGGGACGCAGGTAAAGGATCCTTGGGGATATTATGGCTATTTCTCCACCAATCGTAATTATAAATACAATAAAGTGGTAGATGCTACGATGGAAGTCTTAAGTGTTATGAAAACATATCTGGATCGGAACGAGCTCTAGTGACTTAGTCTTCATCAAAGCAATCATCGGAGGAGGAATTGTCTACAAATTCATGACAATTAAAGTCATAGGTTTCTATTGGTTCCGGACCTCGCATAACGGTTCGTTCCACATGCAGGTCTCCATTATCTGCTGCTTTGATTCTCCAGTCTACCATGAGAATTTTACCGTCCAGGATTTCAATACCGCAGATCCCCCTGCTTCGAATACAGCAGCCGGTGTTAAAATAGGGCAGCTCTTCTAATTTGGGGAACTTTTGTCTATGGGTATGGCCGCAGATTAACATCATTTTATGTTTAATGATCCATTTTTTATAAGCCTTTTCTACCTTATGGCGTTTATAGAGGCTTCTTGCTGGGCTGGTAGGGTTATGAAAACCTACCACATGGGCGAATTTCCAAAAATAACGAAGAAGAAACATGGATACAACCCATAACTGATCATTCATAAAATCGCCCTGATGCCCATGGACAATGAGAATTTCCTGACCAGTGCATCTGTGCTTGAGAACCAAGGATTCCAATGGTTTCAATTCATGAAAGAGCTCCACTCTTTTTTGATTGTACTCATCATAAAAAGTGTAATAGTTATCCTTTACATAGTTGGGATTTCTTAAATAATTATTATGATTTCCATAAAGAAAGTGCATGCGTTTTTCTTCAAAGAATTTTTTCAGCACAGTAAAAACATCGCTATGGGCTACTCGGATATGCTTAAAGCGGGGATACTCCCAGAGTTCATCCCCGTCACCTACTTCCACATAGACATAGCCGTTATTATAATAATAATCCATCGCATGGATAAATAAATGTTGGTTTCTTGTAAATTCATCGGAAACACTGTCATCGCCACGGTGACAGTCACTAAAAAAGATATATTTGGATTTTTCATCAAAGAGCTCTACCTTGGCGGATTGATATGCTTGAGTTAAACGTTTATCAGTAAACAAATGAGCCACCTCGTTCTTTTTATTCTCGAAACAAATTTCCTGTTGGAAAGCAGGTATTCGGTTAGATGCTATATCATAAATTGTTAGACGGTATCATTTTTCCGTAGATGCATGGAATTAATTCAAAGTATATCCAAAAAGTAACTGAATAAGCAGTATAACGTATTTTATGTAATAACGTTAGGTAGGATAGATCTAAAGAATATCATTCGCTTAATCAGCGTATTACTAAATTTACATGTGATGAATTATCGCAGGTGAACAATAAAGTCTAACAGAAAACATTGAAATTGATGAGAACAATAACCATAAAAGACAAATAAATTGAATAGAAAATCGTGTTCACATAAAAATCAACGAATCGTAGATAAAGTTAAATTGCATAAAAATTAATATGGAGAGAAGCGGATAAATTGCATTAATAATAAATTGTAAAAGCAGTATTAATTGTAGGGAAACAATAAAATCACAGAGAAAGCAATTAAAATACAGAGGGACAATATATGTAAAGGAAGGATATTGAATGCAAAGCTTTAATTGTATTATTGTATTAAATAAAGAGAAGGATAAGCTGCTATTCTGCAAAAGAACCGGGGAGCCTTATACCGGATTATATAATTTTGTAGGTGGTAAGATTGAACAAGGAGAACATCCCTTGGAAGCTGCATATCGTGAATTGGAGGAAGAGACAGGGATAACGAAAGGTGATATTAAGCTGGCACCATTTATGGATTATGTATGGCACATGCAGGAGATCTGTATGGAAGTGTATCTCGGGGTTTTGAATAAAGAGATCACCTTAAGAGAAGAGAAGCATCCCCTTCACTGGTTGGATTTTTCCTATAACTTTTTTGATATGAAGGTCTTTGCCGGGGAAGGAAATATCGGTCATATGATAGAGATATTGAAGATGTCGGATATTTCTTAAATAATGTATAACGAACATTATTAAAGTTTTGTAATAACGGAACATCATATAGAGATCTGGATTGGTATATAAAAAGATGTATTAGGGTAATTTGAATTTATAGTTTAGTCGGTTATGAATGGATTGGAGCAAATTTAATTCTAAATTACTTTAAGGTTTCTTAATAAATAAACGTATGATATGGTGGAGTCATAGATGAGATAAGCATGATTAACACGGGGGATAAATATGGGACAATTAATACTTGTGGAAGGTATTCCGGGTTCCGGAAAGACTACATTAACAAAGAAACTAGCAGAATATTTGGCAACGCAGGGAACGGTCAGATATTATCAGGAGGGTGATAGCCATCCAGCAGATCTGGGATGGTGCGCTTGCATTCCGGAGCAGGATTATGAAAAAATCATTACAGATTATCCGTTATATGAAGCAAGGCTGAGGGAACATGGGTATTTGGAAGAGGGATATCGGATCATTCCCTACACTACGTTTCCGGTTGAAGATGAAGACTTTTATCGATTGATGGAAAGTTATGAAGTATATGATAATAGAGTGGATATCACGACCTTTATCAGGCTGCATAGGAAGAAATGGATGCGTTTCGGTGAAGAAGCAGCTAGATCAAACGATTACGTTATCTTTGAATGTGCTTATTTGCAAAATCATATCAATGAACTTTTATTATTTCATTGCATGAAAGAGGAAGCGATCAGGGAACATTTATTAGATCTGATTACTACAGTAAGGAATTTAAATCCAGTATTGATCTATCTTAGGCAGCCCAATACCAAAGAAACCATTGGAAGAGTTTCTGCTTCCAGGGTGGATGATCATGGAGTAAAGGTATGGATGAATCGTGTAATTCCTTATATTGAACAAAGCCCTTATGGGAAAGAACACTCCTTACAAGGATTTGATGGGATGGTAGCTTATTTTGATTCTAGAAAAAAAGTTGAATTAGCTATGCTAGAAGTGCTGCCTATCCAGTCGTATTGTATTGATAATCCTGATTATGAATGGGATCGTGTATGGGGTGAGTTAAAAGGAATTATTGATAATAACCTAAAGAATAAGTCATAAAATAATTTTACGGTGTTTATATGCAAGCGATGAATGAAGCCTATGATTATAAAACTAGAGAACATAATCAGTAACGGTTCAGTTTATTGCAGCCTATAAAATAGATATTAAATAGATGAAATAGATTTAATAAAGAATCGAAACATAGATGGATTTACTTAGTTTATTATAAATACATGGGAGAGTGATATTTTGCTCTCCTTTTTTATTATGTTGCAGAAAGATTTTAAGGAGTGTGCAGTTCGTTTGTTATCATTATTTGTCTTAATTAATCATGTTATTTGTTATTTCCAAACCATACCAATACCATTATAATGAATTAGGAGAACGATGTGGTTGAGCATATAGGAATGGTTATAGATGTGATGTTTTCACTACATGTAGATATTTTATAGAGATTTATCTGTTATATTGGACATCAAAGATGAATGAATATGTCTTGCAACAAAGGGTAAGGAGTTAGCATATGATGCAAAAAATCTTAATTGTAGATGATGAACCGGATATTGTACAACTGTTGAAGGATTATTTTGAACTGCAGGGGTATTTCATTTTGACCGGAAAGAACGGTAAAGAAGCGCTGGAGAAGATATCCCAGAAACCGGATCTAATCATTCTTGATATATCGATGCCGGATGTGGATGGCTTGGAGGTTTGTAGAAGAATACGGATGCATGTAAGCTGCCCTATTTTATTTCTGACTGCCAAGGTAACGGAACAAGATCGTATCAATGGTTTTATGATCGGGGGAGATGATTATATCCTAAAACCTTTTAGCATAGAGGAACTGGGTGCTAGAGTCAATGCACATCTTCGACGGGAACAGAGAAGCCGATCAATGGAAAGACTTCATTTTTCAGGAGAGCTGATGGTCAATTATAGTGAACGGTGTTTGTATTATCAGGAGGAACCTCTCAATTTAACAAAAACAGAATTTGATATTTTGGAATACCTCTCGATGAACAAAGGCCAGGTATTTAGTAAAGAACGAATCTACGAAAAGCTGTGGGGTTATGACAGTGAAGGGGACAGTAATATCATTACGGAGCATATTCGACGCATTCGTATGAAATTATCAAAGTATACCGATCGGACTTTTATATGATGGTATTTATCGTATTGGTGATTGCGTTGACTTCTCTTACGCTAGCCATCTGTAATCAGTGGGATCAGATGGTATGGCAGAAATATAATGTTACTGTACATAATTCAACATTGCTTATGGTCTCTGATTACTACGAGCAATATGCCGAGCTTAGTAAAACGGATCGTATCGTGGTAAATGTAATAGACTTTATTCAGACCTGGAGTGTGTTTTTCTATTCAATTGGTGGAATTCTTGGGGCATCTTACTTTTTTTATCGGAATAAATTAAAGGTACCCCTAAAGATTCTGGAGGAGGCTATGGAAAAGATTGGGCAGAATGATCTGGATATTCTGATTGATTACAGTAGCAAGGATGAGATGGGGAATCTATGTAAATCCTTTGATATGATGAGGCAGCAGCTAATCACCAACCATAAGAATATGTGGTTTATGATGGAGGAACAGAAGCGGTTGAATGCAGCCTTTGCCCATGATCTTCGAACTCCATTGACCGTCCTGAAGGGATATACCGATTTATTATGCAAATACGTGCCGCAAGGTAAGATTGATGAGGGGAAATTGGTTTCCACCTTATCCTTAATGGCAAATCACATAGAGAGGCTGGATCACTATAGCAATACTATGAAGGAGATCAATAGCCTTGATGATATTACAATACAACAGAGACCGATTAAGCTTGATATGCTATCAGAAAAAATAAATGAAATGATATCCGTATTAGACGGTAAAAATGGAATAACAATACGGCAGATGGAACAAGCATCTCAAGATAGAATGATGTATCTGGATGAAACTTTAATGATGGAGGTATTTGATAATGTAATCTCCAATGCTCTTCGTTATGCCAAATCACTGATCGATGTAACCCTCACCATCGATGGAAAAAATATGTACTTTACCATATATGTACAGGATGATGGAAAGGGCTTTTCATCACAGGATCTTGCGATGGCGACAAAGCCTTATTACACAGATGCAGGGGAAGATAAGACGAACCATTTTGGAATTGGTCTATATATCTGCAAATTACTATGTGAGAAGCATAGAGGCTGCATTACCTTATCCAACAGTATAAAGCAGGGAGCTATTGTTGCAGCATCCTTCTATATTGGAGCAAAATTAGAGAATAGTTAATAGTTGAATTAGAAAGCAGAATATAACAGTAAAGGTAATTTTGGTAAAAGATGAATATGGAAATAGACGGATAGTAACTTATTTCAATTATTTAATAATGACTATGAATGTAGATTTATTTCGATTATTTTAATAATGACGCTGGATGTAGATTTTTTTAAATATTAATAATAACTCTGGATGTAGATTTATTTTCATGATTTTATAAATGACTCCAGATGTAGATAAAATATAGACATTTACATTTTATACT
>JAQZBN010000132.1 GCA_029238935.1 Herbinix sp. | reverse complement strand
TTATCAAAGAGGTTTTGAACAGCAATGGGCTCAACTCCAATTTGAAGTTGAACAAGTTGATTCTCTTGATGAAGCTTATCAAGCTTTCCATACCGAATATTTATATGGTAAGAACATGAATTGGATACACAAAGAAACTGAACTTCACGATATCAGTAAAATTGAAAGTGCCCCATATTACGAGCAGCTATGTAAACAAGTGATATTTGTCGTTGATTCAAAGGGCAAAGTGGTTGGTACGGGGAGTGTATGGAATGGTAATATGTTTGGAAAAGAACTTAAGCGATTACATTGGGTCGCAGTTTCTCCAATGGATCAGGGAAAAGGGATAGCAAAAGCTATTGTTACTAGGCTTCTTGATATATATAATACTCTTGATGATTGCGGGTATATTTATTTGACCTCGCAAACCTGGAGTTATCGAGCAATTAATGTCTATTTCCAGTTTGGATTTACACCTTACTCTTAGTTTATTTTATATGAGCTACCTAACTGCTTTGATACCTTATATAATCCAGTCAAGATGATCCGTATCGCAACGAAAGTGGTTAGTCTAGATTTATACATTTCCTCATTTTCATGCTATTCTTTCATATTAATAATAAATAATAGGAGGAAAAAATGGATCACTTATGGGAACGTTCTATACCACTTTATCCTATAAATTTAAACGACATAAATCATATCTTTCAAGATTTTGACAGTAGATTAACCGTACTCTCTTATACGGAAATTTATATTGGATGCAGAAATAGCAATTTTATAGTTAAGACTGATTTGGGGTCTTATCTTTATCGTATCGCACCACACAATCAAAACGGGTATATAAATGAATACGCTGCATACAAACTATTGTTTGATGTCATCCGCATGCCTGCTCTTTATTACACATCAAGATATAACGATAGAATTCACTTAATATACGAGTATATTGAAGCTACTCCATTACACACGAAGTATTCCAAAGATACGCATTTTGACAACGTCATAATAAAGCAAGTAGCAAAGACAGCAGCCCTGATACATAATCATAAAGAGAATTACGGGAATGAATTTATTCAACTTGACGTACCACCTTTTGAAATATGGTATGAATATTTTCTTAGTAATGAGAATACCATCCGAAGAATTGGAATTGAAACTATTCGCAGAGTGAAGGCTCTGATCAAAGACCACAAAGCAAGTTTACCTATGATAGATTCGTATCAGTCAATAATCCACTGTGATTATCGACCTGCTAATATGTTAATAGATAGCAACAACATTGTTTATGTTGTTGACTGGGAGTATGCAGGATTAGGACATTCTCTCGCTGATATCGGGCAATTTTTTAGATATAGAAATTGCTTTCATAAAGATCAAATTTCCCTCTTTGAAGCCGAGTACAATCTCAATGCATCAGTTCCATTACCTTTCCATTGGTTTGCTTTAAGCAAACTACGTGACCTGGTAAACCCTCTCCAGATGATAAGTGCAAAGGAAGAAGCTCCGCATAAATATGAGGACTTAAAGTATCTAATTTACGATACCCTAGAGTACTTCGGATATTAAAAGATGTAATTACATAAAAAATTTTCGTGTAACATTGCCAAGTTTCATATGGTACATTCTGTATTCGTATATAGAGGTTTTCTAAATAATATACTAAAACAACTAAGGAGATTTATATGGACAAGAAACAGCTCTTAATCAAATATTGGAATGATATTGCATGTCAGGATGCCGATGCAATCAAAGACTACTTTTGTAACGATGCAGCGATAAGATGGCATTGTACGAATGAGTTTTTTAATGTCGATGAATTTTTAATTGCAAACTGTGAATATCCAGGTAATTGGTGCAGTGAAGTCGAGCGAATCGAAGAAATAGGTGAATTGGTCATCTCTGTTACTAGAGTTTGGTTAACCGATGAAAGTATGTCTTTTCATGTTACTTCTTTTTTTCGATTTCAGGCTAATAAAATCGCAGAGTTGGATGAATATTGGGGTGACGACGGTAATGCACCACAATGGAGGTTGGATAAGCATATTGGGAGTTCAATAAAATAATATGAGATGGAATTATTAGTGGCTTCATAAACTCGATATGTTATTTATACTATTCACCATTCTCAGCTCGATAATTGGAGTTACTAATATTTCATGTTTTTCATCTCCATTAAATTGAAATCCAAGCTTCTTATAGAAACTTATAGCGTTATGATTTGTATTTAAAACCCATAAGCAGATTTTATCATAACAATTCAACTTTTTGATACATGCTTCCATAAGCATTTTACCAATACCCTGCTTTTGATAGTCTTTCAGAACATAGACCGCAATTATTTCTCCATATTCCTCCATACCATTATCCCTGCATTGCCCATAGCATGCAAACCCAACTATTTCATTGTTTATATCTGCAACTAATGTATTTTCCGGATATTTCCGAGCAATATTAATACATTTTTCAACGTTCATATTATCTAAATAGGTACTATTCATTAAACCAGTATAGGTCTCTTTCCAGGTTTTATAATGAACACGTCCTTTTTGCTCTGCATCATCAATAGTAGCCGTTCTTATCACAATCAAAATATTTACCTCCTCCGAAAATAAACTCATATTTATGCTAAAATGTACTACAACAATTTTAACATAAAAATTATTACTAGATAAAGAATTAATCATTTATTGAATTCGATTTACGTTTTATTTATTGATTGATTTGAAAGCGATACGATAACAGCCTGAAATTGAAAAGTATTTAATCTTCTGAGAACAAGTATACTTTTACAATTTTTCCATATCTACTTAAGCATTTATATTATCGGTATATATTGTAAATTCAGAGTAATAAGCAAAGCTTAAAATTAATAGAAGTACAATAGAATAATAAAAAGATAAGATGCAACCAATAGTTGCCATATAGTTGGTAGAATTGAGTTAATGATAAAAGTATAATCGACCCAAGGAGGTGAGCAAAATGACATTAGGTGAAAAGATTCGTAAGTATAGAAAGCAAAACAACTATTCTCAAGAAAAAATTGCAGAGCTAGTAGGTGTAAGTCGTCAGGCTGTAACCAAATGGGAAACGAATCAATCAGCCCCAACTACGGATAATCTTATAAAACTAGCAGAACTATATGGTATCTCATTAGACGAATTAATTCATGTAAATTCAGAACAACCAATTTCGAAGCTAAAACCAGTTAGTAATAAGCATGGAAAGATCATTGGAGTTGTATTGGTATCATTTATTATTGTTCTATTGCTTCTTATATTTATTTCAAAAGGCTCTTTAACTGTACTATCATTGCAATTATTACTTTTATTGTTTTATATGAGTATATTAATCGGTGCTATTTATTTTCTGCTATTAATAATAAATGCTTTGAAGAAATATATTCGTACCCACTAAAATCAAGTGCTTACCATATAAAGATCACAATGTAACGTATTAATCAAAAAGGTTCGTCCCACAGGATGGACCTTTTTGTTATTGCATTGAGGGAGAATCTCGTACTCTCTCCTCTCTCCTGAAAGACTTCATATAAAACATTAATAGTAAATAACTTTCCACTTCTATTATTTCACGCATCAATAGTATGGAGATTTATGGTGGATTATTTGCTGTTATCATGATAAAATTATTTTATTTATTTCCATAAACTAGGTATGGTATAAAAAATTAGGTTATGGAGCACATGATAACTCTCTAAGGAAACTATAACAAAGATTTTTAAGAGATGTTTAACTAAATATTGCAAACTGAAAGGAGCTCATTATTTTATGAATAATAAATGGTCCGAATATGTGCAAACATCTGAAGAATTGTATCGTTCCCGAGCATTGCGATTTAATGACATTAATAAAAATACCTGGCTATCCGCAATGTTAATAAAGGATGGAATGGATGTATTGGAGGTAGGATGTGGTGGTGGTATCTTCTGCCACCGTATTAAGACATATTTACCTAATACACAAGTTACCGGTATCGATTACGACACTGGGCATATAGAATATGCAAATAAAAAGACAAAAGAACTTGGTTGTACCTTTGTAAACGGTGATGCTTTAGCTATGCCATTTACCGATCAGTCCTTTGATCTTTGTTACTCTCACACTGTTATGGAACATATTGAGCCGAATGCCTTTGTAAAGGAGCAGTATCGGGTATTAAAAAAGGGTGGGAAAATTGTAATTCTATCCGTAAGATCCGGATTAAATATAGGGAACGAATTATTTTTACCGGTAGAACAAGAAGAACGAAGTTTATTAGAGAAAGCTTACCGTGCCTGTAAGGCGTTTGAAAGTACATTAGAGGTATGCAAATATCCTATCACCGAAAACGAATTCCCGTCTATTTTAGAAAATGCTGGATTTCAAGATGTAAATATTAATTTCTTTACGATTATGTCATATATCCCTGATAATGCAGATGTATCAGTTGAGATGGCAGAGGAATCGATCAACGTAAATCGTCTCCATGCGAAAAGTAGTTTTTACACAGCAATGCGGATGTGCCCGGATGCTTTAACAGATGCAGAACTCAAAAGGGCTTTCGAATTAATAGATACGCGATTTGATAAACGTATTAAAGCATATCGATCTGGTACCAAGCTGTGGGATATGTCAACGAGTAGTGTGCTGGTTGTAACTGGTGTTAAATAAAATCTTTCATCAATGAATGTAATGAGTTGTCATACGATCCCATAAGGTTTTATAGACTTTTAATATATATTATCCGAATCAGGGAGGTTAAGTTTTGAGTAAAAAAATAAAGATAACTATCATTATCATACTAACCGTAATTTCACTACTGATTTTAGGAAACTACTTTCGATTTGACAGGTTCGGAATGTCTTTTATTTCTTGGGTAGATTGTATTCAAATGAATAATACAAAATATTATAGTAATTATGACCGTACTCCCATTGACTCTTCTTTCATAGGGGAGAAGGTTGGTGAAGTAAAATTTAAAGTATCTAAAAAGGTACATAATCCAAGTTACCGATTTCGAGATGGTGATGCAACATTTCTAGAGATCGGAACTGAGGTATATAGTGTTAAAACAAATAACAATGCTATCGCTGTCAAAATTGATGATAGTTATTATTTGTATGAAGCAGATACTGCAGAATAATAGCTACATCACATATCCTATCATTCTACAATAATTGACAGTCATTATAGAAGAAATAATACATCTAAACTCTGTTTATTTAAGTCAATTTGAACCTTAAGATTTATTTACTAATTACAGGATAAAGAGTTATTCATATATTACTAAATTTTAAGCGAGGTATCTAATGAAGATAATTTTTATACGACATGGAGAACCTGATAAATCCTACGTGGATGTGAAAGGGTTTATTGGACAAGGAAGAGATTTGGCTCCTCTGACTGAACTGGGAATTGAACAAGCGAAAGAAGTATCAAAAAATCCTTTACTGGAAGGAGGGCAAATTATTATTTCCTCCCCCTATACCAGAGCATTACAATCAGCAGCAATTATATCAAAAAACACAGGACTGGATATTAAGGTTGAAATAGATTTGCATGAGTTTATTCCGGATAAAACCTTTATGGTAAAGGGGGAAGAAGAAAACAGAGACTTACATAAAGATTTTATGAATTTAAAA
>JAQZBN010000069.1 GCA_029238935.1 Herbinix sp. | reverse complement strand
ACCACTAATCGTAAAACCTGTTACATTCTTTTGTGAACCATCCGCATACCGAGCAGTTACAGTAAATGTCGGGTTCGTATATTTTGCGATTGACTGGGTTGCTGGTGTCACTGTGATGGAGGATAAATTCCCTTTCACCATGATCTGTACCACGGTGGATAATCCTCCATAGGTAACCGTTACATTTTGTACTCCTATGGTATTAGTATTAAATCCTGTTATTGTCCATCCGGAGGTTACATTTGAAGTTGATCCATCGTTGTAGGCTACTGTTATGCTGGTTATAGGAAATGCTTCTCCTTTATTGATCGTGATCTTCGATAGGTTTGCTGTAATACCCGTAGCTACTTTATTTACGGTTATTTGAACCACGGTAGATAAAGCTCCATAGCTAACCGTAACATTTTGTACTCCGATCGTATTTGTATTAAAACCGGTAATCGTCCATCCTGAAGTATATGTCGCACTGGTTCCATCATTATAATTTACTTTTACGGATGTAATCGGAAATGAATCTCCTTTATTGATTGTAGTTTTTGATAAATTAACATGTAAGCTAGAAGCAACTTTATATATGGTCAAGGTCCGTTGTATTGCAAAATACCAGTCCCACCATGTCCAACTCTCTCCCGCCCCTGGATCAGTATCATAAGCTGTGGAAATTGTAGCTCCTGTACTACTTGTAATCGTGAGTTCGTGATGGTTTCCATCATATTGAAATGATCGATCACTTGCAGAAATGCCTGCAATGGCTTTACAAATTGGGCAGGCGGATAGTGAGCTTACATAATCCGGATGTCCTAACCCTGCTACACAGGATTTTGCTGCAGCCTTAACATTCACCGTAATTGTACATGTTTTTGTACCACTTGCCTTTCACTACTTCTTGGTTAGGATAATTAGCTACAATGCCTGTAATAACAGTATTACAATCAGGAGTATCATCTTGAACCTGACCGCAGACCAACTTATAAGGAAAGTCTGGGGTCGTGTTACATAAATCTAGACCTCCAGTAAAGTTCATTTCTAACTCATAATTATTATAAGTACTATTTTCACCAGTTGCCCTATTCCAAAATGTAGTAAAATCCCATTTATTACTTAATTGTGATAACTGATAATAATTTAGGGTCTGTGGAAAGGAGGGTGGCACCGGATAATTCCATGATGAATTATATGAGTGAAACACATATTGTTCCGTACCATTAGCAGTTATCTCTGCGCGGTAGGTAACACCATATACGTATCCATAAGTATTATGTATATAATTAAAAGTGTATAATTTCGGTGCCCAACAATAACTACTTATCCCTCCTGCACCCTGTAATTCGGTAAATATATTATCTATATAATAATACGGTACCCCGGTTGTTCCATCGCCGTAATATTGTAAATATTTATGAGTATGAGGAACGTAACAAGAAGAAGTATGCCGGTGTCCACTATAACAATTATCCGTATGGGTATGAGCAGCGAACGATGATATGTTATCATCAGTTAGAGAATAACCTTTCTTAGATGGTGATGAAATACTTGATTTATTTATAGTAGAAGTTTTTTGAATAGTTCGATCCGGCATTTCATCACCCAGTTGATCAAACGCCATCTCTTTACCGGCTATCGGGTGTGCTACCTCCATTTCAATCTCATATCGTTCTCCGGTAAGATGAAGTTCATCTACTAAATTCTCGTACATATCGAGAGAGATATAACCTTGATGTCTGGTTGTCTCAGCAAATTCAGTTGCATGAGTACATACCATGCTATCAATATTTTCACTTTGCCCCTGAGCAATATATTGTAGAGGAAATATTAATATTAAAATGACAGCCAATATAATAGCTATATATCGCCCAAAAACATCCATAATTATTTCTTTCCTTCGTAATTACTTGACTCTTATATGCATCTTATTTTTGAAGTACCTATGATATTTATTTATCTTTTATCACTTCTACTCCACCAAAATATTAATTTTATCCTTATAGAAATTCTATCACTGAAATTTTATGATCTATTCATCAGAAGTGTAGATAACTCTAAGGATTGTCCCATTACTATCATATAAATAGCTTTTTGAGTACGTTGCATTTGGTATATTGCTTTCATTCATCTGATTTAATTCGAAAGAATTCCTTTTATACATAATATCATTAATCTGTATATCATAATCTAACTCCATATATAAGGTAGCTATTAACTCCGAATATGTAACAATGTCTTCCTCTGAATAAAACTGCTGATAAATAACGGAGTCTTTTAATTGTTCTCGCTCCGTATGTAAACTTCTTATATATTGTTGATACATAGATAAAAAGAATAATAAACCAAAACAAAACATAAGCATTGAAGCAATCATCACCAAGAGTTTTGTTATATTCTCCATTCATAGCTCCCTTATTGTTGTGAGAAACTAATTCCTAAAATCGTTTGATTCAAATCTTTTACTACTTTACCTAGAAATGTAGCAGTTGGTTTAATATACATAGCATGATTAAAATTACGTATATTGGATAGGTTTGAACTGTTTTTGTATGTATTCTCAGCTGATTTTGTTTTTACATTAATGTAAAGCGGTGCAGTCTCTGTCGATGAATAATCTCCTAACTGTTTTTTAATTACATTAACCACTTCACTTCCGCTAACCGTGAGTCCATCATACATTTTCAGATCACGATCAGCTAATTCACTATTTATTTCCGTCATTTGTGAAACAGCCACATTCCCTAAATCTTTTGCTGCTGTTGTTGCATTTAATCCTAGAGTTACAATCGTACAAGTAATAAGTATCGCTGCTGCAAAGATTAATAATTTCGTTGCATCTGTGATGTTGTTAGTCCTCATATTACTACCACCTTATGAAGAAATATTAGTAGATTACCCAAATAATTAATCTTTAAGTAATTTACTAATATTTCATTATTTTTGTAATAACTATAAAACTACCATTGTCCAATGATTTATTATTTCAACTGAACAAACTCGATGCAAATAATATTATTGTTGGCATCTTTATGTACCTTACCAAGAAATTGAGCATTTCGATTAATGTAATCTGCATCACCCTTCGCCGTCTTTAAGGCCGTTGTACTAGTAGTCATAGCTGTAGTACTGTCAGTATATTTGTAGTTATAATAAACACCGGTCGTTTTGTTCGCTAAGGTCTTAACCCAGATGGACAAATATTCTTCAGCACCTTTTTCTTGAACTCCTGTGATAAAATTTACTACTTCATTCCCACTCACATTACTTCCATCATATAAAGTTTTTTCGATATCTTGATATTCTGAAGTCATGGAACTAAACTGCCCGGTACCATCATTCACTGCGGCTTTTCCTTCATTGGCAACCTTAAATCCCATTCCACAAATAAAACATACTATAATAACCGTTGCTGCAAATATTAATAATTTTGTTGCATCTGACATATTTCCTGATTTCATGTTCTTAATCCTCTCTCTTCTATTTGGTTTTACTTAGTTAACTTAACCCCTGTAACCCTGTTGTGAAGCCTTTTAGCTCTTGCATACTAGCTAGAATTAATGGAATAATTAGGTAGGCACAGACAAGGATGGCTGGAATAAATGATATAGGTTTTGCAATATCCACTTTCTTCTGTATCGAAATTTCATTTTCCTGTCTTCTTCTATCATGATAATTAGTCCTATCTGATTCAATTTCATCAAAAGCTTGGTGGATTGGGATCATATCGCAACGAATAAGATTATCAATTAACCTTCGAAATGATTCGTAAGGTTCTTTTTCTTTTAACTCCATCAATGCTTCAACATCACCACTATTGTAATCATTAATACATTCCTGGATCGACTTTTTAAATACTACTGCGAATAACTCCATCTCCTCTAAGATATCCTTCACAGTAATATAATCTGTATACATCAACATATAGATGATAGCTTCATATTGAATTACCTCATCCTCCATACTCATAGATAGAATCTTCTTTTTATACAGTATCATGTAGTATGGAGTATAATAAGCAATCACAGCAATACCTAATGAAATCACCAGTTCATACCAATGAAAATATTCCTGTTGATAATTTTGTAACCTCCATATTATGTCATCTGCTAAGATTTGATTGGTTTTTGTGCTCCTAACATTACCCTCGTGGGCTAATTCACGTTCTATCTGTTCCTTCGTTACCAGATTTCTCTTATACTTAACCAGATAGATTTTTATGATATCTTCCATTTGTTGCTGTTGATTTTGATGATAGAGTTCGGAGATGTTTTGCGAAAGATCAATTTGATAGATTAGATTATGTTGATTTCTTAGATGTAATAAGATGGCTATCACAAGACATAACAGAAATGTAGCAATAGCAACCAAGATACGTTGTATTAATAACTGTTTCGGTGATATGTTTTCCCCCAACCGCTTCATTGTTTCTTTCAGTTGAAGCATTTTACCATAATTTTTTTCCATATAGTTATCCAAGGCTCTGCTGATCATCCTATTCTTATGAATTTTTTCTAGATAGTTATAATTTTTAATCACAATTCGGTTAGAAGCTTGCAGCTCTTGATTTAACATGTACACAATTACTGCAAAAGCATAGATCATAATTACACTGAGAATCCCCCATCTGCCTAAATAAAAGCTCTCTAGTCTCGGTACCACAGATATACCAAAATCCTGGATTTGTGAGATGGGTATGCATGCAGCCATAGTAACAAAGGTGGTGCCTGAAAATAGGTATTTCAATTTTTTCCGTTTTAATATTTCAATATTAATTTCTGTTTTTAGATTTTCTAGGTTTGTTATAAATAAAAGTTGCCCATTTACTTTCTTATCACTAAACTCGATTACTCCGATGCATAATGATAGAAATATTTTTAGATATTTGTTTTCTGTTGAGGCATTATATTTATTTACTTCTTCTTTTATTTGATTTGATGTAATAATATCAAATATTTTTTGTCCATGAACCTTCATCTCATAGGATAGTCCATCGATGGAATCTAAGATTGCATCATCTACCATATGATTTTTGTGATAATTATGCCTAACATTCGAAATGAACAATACCATCTGTTCCAGCATACGTAGTTCTGCATAGTTCATTAATCTACTGATGACCTCGTTATTAATAACAAAGGTAAGAATGATCACCAAAGAAGCATTTAATAAACTTGGATGAAAGAAGAAAAGTGAGACTATGACAAAGGTGCAAAGGATCCAGGATATTAAAGCTGTATGTATGGATCTCTTAGCTATCATCTTCTGTTCGCCAGGATAGATTAGTTCATATTTACGGTAAATCTTATCAATATAGTTTCTGGTCAAAAAAAATCGATTGGTAAAATGAAATAGTCTATAGCTTA
This sequence comes from Herbinix sp., assembly GCA_029238935.1. GTDB lineage: Bacteria > Bacillota > Clostridia > Lachnospirales > Lachnospiraceae > Mobilitalea. The sequence goes on along the minus strand of JAQZBN010000069.1, from coordinate 10,931 downwards.
GATTACGATTAGAACTTTTTACATACATCTTAGTACCTGTATTTACTTTTACCTTATCCTTCTTATCTATAGAATGAACGATAAAGGCAACCACCGGTAAAACGAGCATTAAACTAATTCCTATCGTTATAAATAATTTCTGATTCATATCTCCCCCTTATAGCTTTTATCATTAGCACTTCTTTCTTATCTTTCATATTATACCTGGCTAAAAAGCTACATCGTTGTTCATCAGTTCATTATGGATCTCATCATAGAATTGACCAAAAGTATCCTTTTCTCTCTGATCATATAAATTCTTTATAATTCTTGTTCGCAATCTCTCGCTGGGTTTATTCTTCCATAAATAATGTCCGTTCTCAAACACGATCAGATCTCTAGCAATAAAAGTCCTTCTACGTGCCATTCGCTTTAGGCATTCCAGCAAACAGTCATTATAATCAACCGGAAAATCTTCGTCTCTTGGCAGTGGAAAAATTTCAGTTATATGACTGATGTAACGGTGACCATCCCCTGTTTTCTCCCAGTGAATATCTAGATGAATTGAGTTTACCACTTGTTCTTCTGCAACTATTTCATTATGAAAGGAACCGGAGGAAAGTAAGGCGTTTCGAAAATAATCCACCATATCAGCTGACGTAACGGAATGATTCGTGCACATCGTTGCTTTCGTCCCAGCTTGTGTTAAGGTAATAAAGCTGGAGGCTAGTTCCTTACTAGCAACTTCACCTAATATCATAATAGCTCCGTCTGTTTTTTTCTGAATATCGATGGATTCTGTAATTGCAACCTCTTCTGTTTGCCGAAAGGTGGCAATATTTAAACTCGGATACATATGGTTAAGCCAAAGTTCAAATTCTTGTTCTGTTAATCGGATCGGATATTTGGGATCAATGTATTGCACCATATATTTAAGAGCCGTAGTCTTGCCGGAACCCTGATCTCCGGTTAATACGATATTAAGGCATCCCTTTACCGCCCATTTAATCAAATCAATTACAATCTCCTTTCCGGGATCTTTTAATAAATCATCTATTTTCATAAACCTGGTACTGTCAAATTTACGAATAAAAAATGCCCAGTTCGCTGTTAACTTTGGCCTGGTAACAATAACTCTGCTGGAATCATATAGATAAGTTAATTTATAACCATTCGTTGATGTAAGATGTCCAACGTTATCATACCGATAAAGATTTTTACAGACCCTGATCAGTTCACTCTGACTCCCAAAACTAAGGAAAGACAGATGTATTGTCTTCCCATGAAAAAACAACCAGATACTATCATAGGTAAAAGATTTTTTTTGCGAATGGGTCCCCATGATTTCTTCTATGTAATTATATTGATCATTCGAGAGACCACTTACCCCACCGCTAATTCCATCGATACACATATCTCTAAGTTCATCAATTACCCCAAACCCTTTTAATTGTTGAAATATCCTCTGTGCTACGATCTCTAACTTATCTAAGTAACTTAATGCTTCTCTTGCATTGTGGAAAATTACATCTAAATCCTGTTTTGTGACTTCATAATAAATTCCATTTTCATTTCTTTTTGGTTGATCCAGATGATAGTCCTTATTTAAGATTTCGAATGCTTCATTTTGATATTTTTTCTTATATTGGTGAAGTATAATATCAAACTTATCCTGGGATGTTAATTTTGCTGTATTGGTAAAAGGAAGAACACAGTCAATGGTCGTTTGATCAATATGAAGATTTCGTTGTAATAAGTCCTTAATGTAATCCTTTATAAATTCTTTTTCACCGAGATTACCATGAGCGCAGGTTCGAAGAGCGGTATTTAGTCTTGCTTTCATCAACTCTCTTTTCTTTGTTTCTCTTTTATTTAGATAAAGCTCAGCAATATTTTGATTCAAGATTTCATTTAGCTGGTTCTTAACTGACTGAATTAGAAACGGTATACTAAATTGATTTTCCTCTTCTTCCTCCTCTGTAATATCTTCCTTACGAAATAGAAAGAAAATAACAATAACAACCACTACGGAAACCAAGGCTATCCCAATAGTGTTACTCAATGAGAATTTCATCCTGTTTGGTCTTCACCTCCTTGTCTTTTTGGAATAGTGTTATTTAATATTTTATTTGATGCATCTTTTATATTTTTAATAAAATAAAAGTTCGGATCGGTCTTCTCACAGTTTAGATTGTTTTGGATAAAATCAATTAATTTACCGTCGCTTTGCGCGTCCAGATAATTGGTATTGTATGGTACAACCGCTGAATTATTGGGATTTATTTTATTACGATAAATTCTTCTGATATTTTTTATATTATACTTGGAATTACGATCGTAATTTCCGAATAGATAAAACACATTGCCTTGTACATATTTCTCATAATCACTGAAATATTTTTGTATCATGGTTAAATTCTGATTTAAATTTATTATTGTTATATCGGCCTCTTCCATCATCTTAATCGATAACTCGTGATCACCGGCATTGGTATCTAAAAACACAATATCTTTATATAGCTCTAATGACTCAATAACCTTTGACAACCCAAATTTCATTGACTGATTAAAGTATTCCATGTTATTGGACATAGATCCCGGTAGCAGACTGAGGTATCGATGGTTCAATGTAATAGAACAGTTCTCAATTAATTCCCGATCGATATATCCCACTTTGAATAAGCGAAACAATGCATCCAAACCTACATTGCGAAAATAATCGGTGGACTCTTTGTTCGTAGCATTACTTCCAACCAAAGGGGCTTCCAGGTTATTAAGTTTAAACTGGGTCTGTGTTACGATACAGGATTTTTTATGTAAGAACCCGGTTATAACAGCGATCGCTAGCATATTACTAGTTGTACCGGATTGGCCATGAACATGGGACCAAAAAGCAATCTTCATATTAACTGCCTCTCCTTGCTTCATGATAAGCTTCTTTTAATTTCTTTTGTTTGGTATCAGGATAACTATTCATAATTTCATCAAAGATAAATCTTTTTAGTAATCTTGAGATACGAAGTACTTGAGTTGCATGATTTGATTGACAAAGAATCGCACTTTTTAAATCCAATGTATCCTGATACAAGATATAACAATGATCTATCGATCCTTTCTTAGTAATCATATCTTCTATTCGTTCCGGTGTTAACATACAATCAATGACATCTTTTATTAATAAAGTGGTTTTAATATCTTGTTGAATCCGGTTGGAAGTCATAGCCTCATCAATTTGTTCAATATGATGAAGCTGTAAGTCTGTTATGATAATCTGTTTATCTAGGAGATTGGTATCATTCAAGGATGTACTTTGAAAGCCATATGATATCAATGTTACATCGTAATTCGGTGAAAGATCGTCCAACCTTTTATTCATCGTAAAATCAATCCCACGAGAGGTTATGAGATTTTTTGTAGGGTCCAACCCCTTTGGAATAGGAATACAATGAGAAAGTGCTTTTGTATCGGAATGATCCACCATTAGTATTGATTTACCCATGTGATAAAGAACTCTTGCCATATAGATAACAATGTCATAATGATCAACTCCAAAATAACCGATTCTTTTATTGTCCATGTTCGAAATCCTCCACATCGATTGCTTCTTGCGCATATAGAAAATAAGAATCAGTTTCCATATCCTGGTCATTATATTTTGGTAGATTATCTCTAGAATTGCCAAGTTCATAAGCAGGTTCCGTTATTTCTGGTTTATATGGTGTATCTATTACATCGTTCTCCAGCTTCTCTTCATAACCATCCGTTCGGATATTTTCGTCCGTTTGGATATTCTCTTCCGTTTGCATATTCTCTTCCGTTTGCATATTGTTAAGCGGATCTGGTTCGTTATCCTGACTGTTCGTATCCTCATGGATAGGATCTTTTTTTACATCCTCTTGTGCAACGATATATGGCACCGATCCTTGAGGAATATCCCAATTTATTTGAGTAACATCAGCTCCTATCTTATCCGCTAACCGATTTTCCAGTGCTTTTCGCACTTCACGAGACAATTCCTGGGAACTACGTTCGATAATATTTGGATCACTTTCCAGAAGAGACAATAGCTCTAAGCCAGGTGTATAGGTAACTATGGATGCTTCTTGGATGTTCGGTTCGATGTATTTCGTAGTATATAATTTTGTACCGGAATACAGAGCCGCATCCACTATAGCAGCTGACATTCTTAATAATTCTTCTTCACTTAACCATAAAAATAAGGAAGCTGTTTCAGGAAGTAATCCTTTGATTATTTTTTTTGACAACACCACGTAATTTTCACCGTTCGGATAGATAATTCTGACATCAACAGTGTCATTTTCTATCATATTCGAGTTAACCAGTAGAACATCATATTCTGTTTCCCGAACTTCAGAGTCTACGATTGAATCTGTAACCATATTGTCCAGAAGCTGTGTACCGGTTATAATATCGACTATGACCGTTTTTCCGATATCCTCAGCTCCAAGATAAGTTTCCTGGGGTTGTGTTGCATAAACCTCTCGTTTCTCAATCATTTCTTTTGTGATACAATCCCCTGCCATAATATCTGCTATCGCAACGTAAACATTTCTTTTATTATTTTCCATTTCAAGGTGTGCTTCCATTAATAAGGTTTCGTATTCCTCCTGAATTTGCTTCGTTAGTATAAAAGCTGTGAATGCAGAAGCACTTCCGATTATTACAATACATATCGCAGCTACGACTATATATTGCTTTGTAGTTCTTTTTAATCTCCGTTTTAGTAACATGGGATAATTTCCTTTTCTATATGATTACTCTTATTTTAAGAACTTTCTAAAATGATATCTAAGGAAAGCAAAGCTAACCATGATTAAGCTAGTTAAAATAAGAATAAAAAGTTTTGCGATCTTATTACTAAGTGGTATTAATTTTTTTCCAGGAACTCTTGTTTTACGTCTTAAATGAATTTTTGAACAGTACTCTATTATTACAAGCAGGAGCAAAAAGAGTACATTATACAGCAGAACTATTGATGATATCCTTAGTAAAGTCATTTCGTTTAGACCAAAATCTTCTGGTGAAGCATATTCAAACTTTCTGCTCGCTTTATGATCATATAAGCAGCCTTTTTGATTCCTTGTATAAAATAATAATTCTCATCGCTCTTATCGCAATGATAGTGGCTAAAGATAAATTCAATCAGATTACCGTTGTGTATTGCTTCCGAAAACATCTCATTGTAAGGAATTAGAGTGATAAGTTCGATTGGAATGTTGTATTGCTGAGAGATTCGTTTGCTATGATAGTTGGAATGTGGATGATATTTGCTGATTATAAAGATTGATTTAGAAATTAAAGATGGATAGTTAAGAAAGAAGTCTTCCAGGATATCAGAATTTTGTGTTAGATTTACTACGATAAGATCTGCTTCTTCCAGTATAGTTTTTGAACTTAGGTTATGATGGCAGTCAACCATGAGGATGTCCGTAGATCTTTCAAGAAATTGGAAAAGTGAATTGCAGTTGTTACTAAATTCATAATCAAATAACTCATGATGTATAATCTTACCTTGAGGTATGTAGTCTAGGTGGTTATTAATTAACGCCCTCCTGTAATTACGGCTTATCTCATTGTTATGATCACCCCGGTAAATTCTTCGAAGAAGTCCTTCCATACCTCCTCCTTCATAATAATAACTTCCCACTTCCCGTAACGTGTCCGTAAGTGAACCACTTTTCAATGAATTCCCAAGATTATGTTTGCACAAATGATTTTCCAATAGTACAATCTCATAGGGAAACCGCAAAACACTTGCTACCGATATTGCAGCCAGATTTGAGGACACACCGCACTTTTCTTTTGCATTACTCCAGAATGCTATCTTCAATAGAATACCTCCTTTAATTTGTTACTCTTGGAATTAAGCAGAATTAAAATGAATAACTGAATATGAAATGTAGAAAAAAAGAATTTTAAGATAGCTATATCATAACCCATAATACATATTTTGTAAATATAAATCTAAAAACAATAGTTCACAGATTTTATTGTAATTATTTGTATATTATTGACAATCTCACAAAAGTCGAACATTTGTTCTTGCATTTTTCCAATTATTACTATATAATGTAATCAAGCAGTCAGCTGCATGGGTGATTTTCACTTCCGAGAGGAGGTGGTATCCGATGAGTACATACGAAGAATTCATGATCATAATTAATATCGTATTGTTAATTCTTGCTCTGTTAAGATACTCTAAGGATCAAAAAGGCACAAAAAAATAATCACCCGGCCACCCAAGCTTTGGTGATTATTTTTCCCAAAATATAATTGGAAGTCACTTCTGTGAAGTTGACTGTTTTTGTGTCTTTATTATATAACTTTTCGTTTTAAATGTCAATTAATTCTAATTTTTATAGCTTTTTGCTCTTTCCCTTTTCCAAATCCAACTCGTTTTAAAATTTAAACAGTTTATCGCTATCATAAAAATAGTATGTTATTAATAAATATTTCATCCCAAGGGCTTCCCTCAATTCCATAAGAAAAATATATTACTGATACACATACTCTTCTCCACGTACCTCTAGTACGGTGAGTTCGCTTAAACGCAATTGTAAATAACTGGTTCCGTTTTCCTCATACGTTTCCAGAACACCTATCGCATTGACCCAGTCATTTATCTTAGGATAATCGCCATCCCACACCACTTCAAATCCAGCATTGGCATCTGTTCCACAGCAACCGGGACCGTAACGGTATACATAACGGTATGTGGTATCTGTTTCAGAATTATATTCTTCATCAAATATTCCCTCCAATTGAACTGTTTTTCCAATGTAGTCCTCATAATTAATATAGATATCATTTATCTGTGCGACAAACATTTTCTCTTTGATATAAACGGTATCCGAGTCCTGATTTACTATTGATAAATCAAATGCATCATCTGACGTTTCTGATTTATTCCCATCCAGTACAGTATTATCTTTCTCTTTTCCCTCCTTCACTAGACTCGTTCCCGTATTATTTTCTGAACCAACCGCGCTTATATTTTCGTCCTTTTGCGAATATGTAGCCTTTGGTAAATTATTAATCGGAGTTGTATTACTGCATCCAGTTAATATAGCAAATATAATGAAAAATAATGATAGTCGTTTCATCATACAATCCTCCCTTTTACATAGCTAAATAGCCCGAATGAAATATAGAAAACCACGTTAACAGCTACGATACATGCACCGGAAGGCACTGCAAACAAATATGATATGATAATACCTATCATAAAACATGTTACTGATAATATCGCTGAAAGTATGATAACGCTTCGAAAATGTTTACATACCCTCATGGAAGTTAGAGCCGGAAAAATAATTAAACTGGATATTAATAATGCTCCCATCATTCTCATTCCAAGTACTATGGTAATCGCAATTAAGGCTGCTATTAAAAGACTGTATAATTTCGTATTACATCCGGTTGCCTTCACAAAGGTTTCATCAAATGTAAATGCAAATATTTTGTGATAAAATAAAATATAAAGAAGTAACACTATGCAGGAAAGCGCAATACTTAATACCACATCGCTTTTACTCATAGCTAGGATACTCCCAAACATGTAATTGCACACATCGGTATTCATCCCGGTTGTCATTGAGATGACGATTACACCGATTGCCAACGCACTGTTAGATAATAAAGCAATTGCTGCATCCCCTTTTATCTTACTGTTCTCACTAATTCGAAGTAATAAAAATGCCGATAGTATGACAACAGGAACAGCCACCTGCAGTGGGGCCATATGGAGCGCAGTAGCAACAGCTAATGCGCCGAACCCTACATGAGATAAACCGTCTCCAATCATTGAATAACGTTTTAATACCAAACTGACACCTAACAATGCCGCACAGAATGATACCAATACACCTACGATGATCGCTCTTACAATAAATGCATAGGAAAACAATTCTCTTAAAAGATTAAACATCTAAATCACCTCCAAAGAACGTTTTACCAATATCACTTTTTATATAATCCGTTGTTTTACCGTAAAAGAAGCTATCGGATTTTAGATGCATGATATGATCTGCATGTTGAATGGCACTTTTTATATCATGGGATACCATAATAATCGTAATGTTCTCATCACGATTTAATTGGTGTAACATTTCATAAAACTCAGTGGCTGCAAAAGGATCTAATCCATTGACAGGCTCATCGAGTACTATAATCTTATGAGCAGCACATAGAGCTCTAGCTAAAAGTACTCTTTGCTGCTGTCCACCAGACAATTCCCGGTAACACTTATCAATCAGATATTCCAGACCAAGCTTCCGGATATTTTCATTAGCAGACTTTTTATTTTTCTTTGTATAGAAAGGTCTCATTCCCATCGTATTTAAGCAGCCGGAGAGAACTACTTCATAAACAGAAGCCGGAAAGTCTTTTTGTATATTACTTTGCTGTGGTAGATAACCAATCATGGATCGTTTTAACCCGTCTCCCAGAGTAATCCCCCCTCGGACCGGTTGTTTTAATCCAAGTAGAGTTTTGATTAGGGTACTTTTCCCTGTACCATTCTCTCCTACGATGCAGATATAATCACCATATAGAACATTGAAACTAAGGTCCTCGATCACATAATGATTTTCATAAGCAAGAGTGATTTCCTTACATAAAATCTGAGACATCTATTTCAATGCCTCCTTTAGCCGATCTACATTCTGTCTCATGAGATCCAGATAAGTTATTCCATTGTCAAAATCGTCTTTCGAAATATTATGACAGGAATGCAATAATAGGGTTTTTGCTCCAGTGCTTTCGCTGATACTATCTGCTATTTTATGGTTTGAGAATTCGATATAAAAAACGACTGGGATCTGTTCCTCCTTTATTTTATCTACAAGGTAGGTTATCGTAGCTACACTGGGCTCTGTCTCTGTGCTACAGCCAGGAAATGCTGCTGCATATTCTAATCCATAAGCATCAGCAAAATATCGAAAAGGAAACCGATCACCCAGTACGATAATATGACGGGCTGCATTATCCACAACCTCCTTAAATTCCTGATCCAATTGCTCCAAACACTTAACATAATCTTTGGCATTCATCTCGTAGAATTCTTGATTCATTTGATCTATATCCCCTAGTGTTTCTGCGATCTTATCTACAATACGGATTGCATTTTTCGGCGAAGTCCAAACATGTTCATCATATTCCACCTCTTGTCCCTGGGCTTCTTCTTGCTGCAATACATAGTCAACATCTTCTTCCGTGCCATCCTCTTTAACTTCCTTTCCTTCAACCTCTTCCTCGCCTTCCATGCCTTCCACAATCTCTTCTTCGACTATATCCACACAATCCATAAGGCGAATAACAGTCATCTTGCTTGTGTCCATGGATTGTAAAAGATCATCAATCCATTCATCTGATTCTCCACCTACATATAAAAACATATCACAATTTTGTATCTTAAGAATATCCTGAGGTGATGGATCATAGGAATGGCTTTCTGCACCAGGTGACAGAAGCATTGTAATATCCGCTTTATCTCCTGCAATTTGCCTGGCAAAGTCATACTGTGGGAATATTGTTGCTACTATGTTAATTTTTTTACTTTCGTCCGATGATTTGTTTTCTTTACTCGTTATATTTTGTTTGGAACATCCTTCCAAGACAGATATAATAACTAAGTATAATAATACGATAATTGCATTTTTTCTCATGAGATACCTCCAATTTATTTAAAAATGGGCATAAAAATAGAAGGTCATATAATAATCAAAGATTATATGCCTTTCTCTGGTAATCTCAACGATTTAGTCGTATCTTTTTATGAACTGGTGTATCAGCGGTAATATAGATCGGTTTTTGTACTCTCAGCTGTTTTTCTTGACAAAACAATAGTAATCCTATGCAAGAGCTAATGACTGATAATCCAACCTGTTTCAGAATATTTTCTGCATTCTGAAGTTGTTGACAAGTTGAACAATGTTCACCGGTACAAAGATGATTCGCATGGTCAATGATATATTCCTGGTTCAAAAAGAAAGACGCAATAAAACAGAAACAAAGTAAAAAGGATATTATTCTCTTCTTATTCTGCAGCTTCATATTGTCCTCCTTTACTTTCATAGTACTACTAGTGATAAATATTACAGCATCACAATCGTTATGAACTGATTTTATGAAAACAATCCTCACACTGACCATAGATGATAGTTTTTCTATTATTAACTCTAAATTTATGATGCTCAAATAGATGATTATCCATCTGCTGCATAAAATCACAATCAACCTTGACTAATTTACCGCATTGGATACATTTACAGTCGTAGGCTTCCGCTCTGTTGGTGGCATCCTCCTCTATAAACTGATAATATGCGTTCTTATCATCCTGAAAATAATATCTATGAATTCTTCCCTTTTCCACCAGTTGATTTAAGCTTCGATATACTGTTGTTATTCCAACGGGGGTATCCTTCTCTCTTAAATATGATACGATGTGATGAACGGATACATGAGTTTCTTTATTATTCTTCAAATAGGATAAAATTAGTTGTCTTTGTTTTGTACGATATTCATTCTTCATCATGATTCCTCCAATTTGAAAACCATTTTCATATTATACCAAATTCGAGCACTAGTCAATTCAAATTGAAAATAGTTTTCATATTTTATCTATTCTGTACATTTTTTATATTTTATCTAAACAAAATTACTATCCTCATGCTGCTACACTGTTACTTTCAATATTTACACTAATTACTTCCAATGTTTACACTAATTACTTTCAATGCCTACACTAATTACTTTCAATATTTACACTAATTACTTTCAATGTTTACTCTAATTACTTTCAATGCCTACACTAATTACTTTCAATGTTTACTCTAATTACTTTCAATGCCTACACTAATTACTTTCAATGCCTACACTAATTACTTTCAATGCCTACACTAATTACTTTCAATGCCTACACTAATTACTTT
>JAQZBN010000020.1 GCA_029238935.1 Herbinix sp. | reverse complement strand
TCGTTATGCTTCGCATAACCAATATTGATTTTACTTATGGATTAGATTGGTTTATACTTGGTTAGTAATTGGGTATACTAATTTTGATTTAATCCAAGGAGGAATTCAATATGGTAAAAGCAATCGTGGGTGCTAACTGGGGCGATGAAGGAAAAGGTAAAATTACGGACATGCTTGGAAAAGAAGCCGATATTATCGTGCGTTTCCAAGGAGGAAGCAATGCGGGACATACCATCATCAATGATTACGGTAAGTTCGCACTTCATTTACTTCCATCCGGCGTATTTTATGAGCATACAACTAGCGTAATTGGTAATGGTGTTGCTCTTAATATCCCTTACTTATTCAAAGAAGTAAAAGGGCTGGTTGATCGTGGCGTTCCGATGCCGAAAATCTTAGTATCCGACCGGGCACAGATCATGATGCCTTATCATATCTTATTTGACCAATATGAAGAAGAAAGATTGGGCGGTAAATCCTTTGGATCTACAAAGTCCGGTATTGCTCCGTTCTATTCCGATAAATATGCAAAAATCGGCTTCCAGGTATCGGAGTTATTTGATGCGGAAGTTTTAAGAGACAAAGTAAACAGGGTATGTGAACTAAAAAATGTAATTCTGGAACATCTCTATCATAAACCGGCCATCGATCCGGAGGAGTTGTATCAGACCCTGTTAGAATATAAATCAATGGTTGAGCCATATGTTTGTGATGTTTCAGCATTCTTACATGAAGCTCTGAAGGAAGGAAAGAATATCCTGTTGGAAGGACAGTTGGGAGCGTTAAAAGACCCTGACTTTGGTATCTATCCAATGGTTACTTCTTCCTCCACATTAGCTGCTTATGGTGCGATTGGTGCAGGACTTCCTGCTTATGAAATAAAGAATGTAGTTACCGTAGTAAAGGCTTATTCCAGTGCTGTTGGTGCCGGAGAATTCGTAAGCGAAATCTTTGGTGAGGAAGCGGACGAGCTTAGAAAACGCGGTGGAGATGGAGGAGAATACGGTGCCACTACAGGAAGACCAAGACGTATGGGTTGGTTTGATGCTGTTGCATCCCGATACGGCTGCAGAATGCAAGGAGCAACCGAAGTAGCCCTGACCGTACTTGATGTACTAGGGTATCTTGAGACTCTTCCGGTATGTGTTGGATATGAAATCGATGGTGTTGTTACAAAAGATTTCCCTACGACTGTAAAGTTAGCAAAAGCGAAACCGATATACGAATATTTGCCTGGCTGGAAGACAAACATCCGTGGTATCACAAATTACCAGGATCTTCCTGAAAACTGCAAAAAATATATCGAGTTCATTGAGAAGGAACTGGAGGTTCCAATTACATTAGTATCCAATGGACCTGGAAGAGATGAAATAATAAGAAAGTAATTAAATGATATAAATATAAAGATAGAATGGGACTGATCGTATAGATTAGTCCTTTTTTTATATATTACTCCAAAAAAATTGAAAGTTATGAATAATAATCTACAATTTATGATGTGTTAATTTACAAAAGGATAAATTAATCTATCATAAAATACGATATAATAGATGCAATAAAATTGGAGGTATTATATCTTTTTGAAAAAAGCTATTATAATATGTCAGAATCTTTACTAATTATACAGATATAATTTGGATGCTTTTATATATAAAAAAATCTATCAATCATTAACAAATACGAAACTGAAAATAGAAAGTTGATATTAATTGTGCATTATTAACAAAAATAATCATATATATTTTATGTAATAAATATTGACCGGGATTTACCAAGATGATATTATAAAAACGAGGAGACAATATCCAAAGGATATAATACTTACATTTATTTTGTAATAGTATGATTATTTATACAGTCTGAAAAGAGATTTTATTCGCATGGTTTATCAATAACAAATATTGTCTGCATATTAAGTAAACCACTTCACATACGGATGAACCTTTTTATAAATAGACGAGTGTAGGGATAATCATATATTAACTTTATAGTAGTCAAAGTATAAACACGATCAACTTAGGAAAAGAGGTGATAGAATGAAAATAATGAAGAAAAGGATTTTGCTAGATCTAAACAAAAAGCAACAGACAGCATTAATAGGGAAAGCATTGTCATCGGAAATTCGTTTAGATATCCTGCGATTACTTATTGAAAAAGTGTCGAATGTCAGTGAAATAGCTAGTATATTCAACATTCCCTTATCATCTGCAGCGTTGCATATTAAAGTTTTAGAGGAAGCGAAGCTGATTACCACACAAGAAAAACCGGGAGTACGTGGTGCTCAGAAAGTCTGTGGTATTGCATTTGAAGATATTTACTTTAATGCATTTATGCATATGAATGAGATAGAAAAACGAAAGACCTATCGTTTTGAGATGCCCATTGGCAATTATTATGACTGTAATATTGAGGGACGTTGCGGAATTATTAGTGAAAAGACATATTTAGGGATTGAAGATTCCCCTTACAGCTTTTTTACAAACGATCGTTTTGATGCTCAGCTTATCTGGTTTGATACCGGATATATAGAGTACCGATTTCCTTCTCATAATATTAAAAATAACCGTGTTGCAGAACTGTCCTTCTCTTTTGAAATATGTTCAGAAGCTCCCGGTTATCAGAATGATTGGCCATCAGATATTTCAATATGGATCAATAATCATGCTGTGGCAACGATATACTCCGCTGGTGATTATGGAGATAGAACAGGAAGGTTAAACCCGTTATGGTGGAGTGATACAATGACACAATATGGAATATTAAAGACCTTAACAATCAATTCTCTTGGCTGTTTTGAGGATTCTGTAAAATGTTCTGAGCATACATTAAGTTCCTTAGGACTTGATGAAGGATACTATATAAGCTTCAAGATTGGAGTAAAACCGGATGCTGAAAATGCTGGAGGATTAAACATTTTTGGTGAGAAGTTTGGGGACCACCCACAAGGCATTGTCATGAACCTCGTTGTAGATCATGAAGAAGAACAAATAAATAAGATAACAACGAATGGATCTCTTGAAACATGAAAAACGAGTACAGACCTTTGGGTGAATGAACTTTGAAAGTAATGTTTATGAAAAACTTCAATGGTATTTATTATTAATAATGAACTGGATACATTTCATTTTATACCTTTGATTAGCAACAGATATGATTAAGCAGATTGACAACCTATGTTAACAGTTACACAAATCACTTTTGACAATGTTTTATCAATGAAACGTAAAGGCTACATTTTTCGGGATTTTTACAAGTGTTTATAATTAATATTTGGGGATTTAATTATAGTTAAAATCAAGAATTAAAATTATGAAATGATTAAAATTTGTGGGAGGTAGGAAATGTTAAGAATAAAAAAATTAGTAGTGATTTTACTTGCGTTTAGCATGATTGCTTCAATGGCGACAGCATGTTCAAAACCAACAATGAAAGAATATGATGAAAATGTATATGTTCGTCAAGGTGGTTTACCGGATCCGGCATTATTTATTGCAAATCAAAACTCAGAAGCAGGTACAAGTACATTTGGTGATTTTGCTTTTGAAGGTTTAATCAAATATCAACGTGGATCAGATGATATTGAATTACAACTTGCTGAAAGTTATACCAACGAAGGAAATAAAACAATTTTCAAACTACGTCCAAATATTAAATGGAGCGATGGTGAGAAATTTACAAGTAAAGATATTTGGGCATTCTATCAGTTATGTCATAACTCACCGGTTAATTATTTAACTTCGATTGAAACACCGGATGATTTAACCGTTGAATTTGTATGGCAGGAGCCAGCGCCATTCGATGATTTGAGAATTATGCTTATTGCAGAAGAAATTCATCATGGTCGACTTCCATATCATATCTATAAAGATTTAGTAGATCAAAGATATGAAGAGGTCCAAAAGCTTCCTCTGTTAACAGCTGAGCAAAAAGCGAATGGTCTTCAAGGACCTTATGGAAGAGATACTACAAATAGTCCTGAGATTGTTTCAAAATTAGATGATCTCTGGAAGGAATATATCGTAACACCTCCGAATGAAGATCATATTATTGTTGGTACCGGTCCATACATCAATGAAGTTGGTCATACACAAAACGAAGGTAGTATGATTAAAAATCCTTATTATTGGGATCCGGATAAGCAAAATTGGGATAAAATCATTATCAAAGCTACTACCGATGCAACCAAAACATCGATGTTAAAATCAGAAGAAATTTATTGGTTTGATGGAACTCTTCCAAAAGACCTAACAGATTCTTTATTAAAATCAAATGAAAATTTGGCGTACTACCCAATGGAAGATCCTGCATGCCATGGTCTGTATTTTAATATAGAATCAAAAACATCTCCTATGGCTCAAAAAGAATTCCGTCAAGCTTTAATTTATATAGCTCAAAAAGAAGCAATGCGTGATATTGGTTCCTATCAATCGAATGTACATAATTGGTCTTCTTTAGGATTACCTCCATCCATGCTTGAGAAATACGTTGATCAGGATGTAATTGATAAGATGAGAGTATATACTCATGACGAAGCAAAAGCGGCAGAACTGATGGAAAGTATTGGATGTAAAAAAGAAAATGGAAAATGGCTTAACCCTGACGGATCACCGATTAAAATAACAATTGGTATTGATAAGGGCTGGTATGTAGCTACCTTGGTTACACCGATCTATGCAAATCAATTAAAACAATTTGGTATTGATTGCGAAGTAATGGCAGTTGACGGCGCAGTTTATGGAAAGCAATCGGAAGTTGAACATGCTTTTGATATGTCTTGGGAGTGGATGGATATTGCTTGGTCCTTCTCCTATCCATATTTCTCGTTAAAGAATTTTTATGGTCATGGCGGTGGTCCAGCTAAGAAGATGAATTTCCCGTTTGATGAAAAGACTAATATTACAACTCTTGAAGTACAAGATTGGGATGGTAATACCATCAATGTTTGGAACTGGTTAGCTGAAATGCAAAATGAAACTAGTGAAGAAGTTCGTAAAGATCATTGGGAACGTATTATATGGGCAACCAATGAAAATGCTTTTGGTATTAATTTCTATCAAAATGTTACGGCTGCATGGGTAAATATGGATAAATTAGGCGGATTGCCAATGCTTGATAAAGTAACGGAAAATCGTTGGATGCCTTTCCCTGGAACAGAAGAAGAAAAGATTGCAGTATATAATCTCAATTATGGTTTCTCAGGCGGTATTCGTAATATAAAGATGCTCACTCCTAAAAACAAATAAGTAAAAGCATCACACACTTTTAGCAACCTGTTCTACAATAATTGATTGTATTTTAGGCATATTCGCAGCAAACGCTGCGAATATTGCCTATTATTAGAGTAATAATAATCGCCTAAAATGTGAAATGTGCTTTTAATTATAGTTATAATAATAACTATGCCAGTGACTGAGAATTATAAAGGAGGAGAATATATGAATTCCCGCTATTATCTTAAAAAAATTAGTTTTGCGCTTGTCACGATAGCTGTGTGCTCCTTATTAACTTTTGTACTATTCCGTATGATGCCTGGTGATGTATATGATGTAAAAGCGCGTGATATGGCTATTTCAAGAGGAATTAGCTTTGAGCAAGCAAAAATCATGGTAACACAAATGTATAATTATGATCCTACCGAACCAATATTACAGCAAATGGGGCGTTACTATGGTGCATTGTTTCAAGGAAATCTTGGTACATCTATGACAAACAGTTCCATTACGGTCAATGAGATAATTGCATATTATATGCCATGGACGCTATTTTTGGTTTCGTTTGCTCTAACATTAAGTTATATTTTAGGAACTTTATTGGGGAGTATTATGGCATGGAGAAGAAAATCAATCATCAGTTCACTGATTGCCATATACGCAACTATTGTTAATGCAATACCTCCTGCATTGGTACCGACAATTGTTCTTTCTATCTTTGCTTTCGGATTCCAATGGTTTCCGGTGCAGGGTGCATATTCCATTGAACATCAACCGGGGTTTAACTGGTTATTTATAAAAGATGTCCTATGGCATGCAGCTTTGCCTGTGTTTGCCTATACATGTACTCAGATTAATGCATGGGTAATGAATATGAAGGGAAGCTGTATCGGGGTAATGGCTGAGGATTACGTTACCGCTGCATATGCAAGAGGCCTTTCCAGCCAGACGATCAGAAATAAATACGTGAAAAAGAATGCTCTTTTACCCTTATATACAGCGCTTGCACTTAGTTTTGGCGCTATGCTTGGTGGTGCGACATATATGGAGGGACCATTTATTTATCCAGGTATAGGTTCACAATTAGGCAAAGCTCTCGGTAACCGAGATTTTACCGTTTGTCAGGGATTATTACTTGTTACTACGACGGCTACGGTATTAGCCAGTCTGCTTGTTGACTTCCTAATGCCTAAAATCGATCCTCGAATAAAAGTGGAGGAATAAATATGGATTCAATAAAATCGTTTTTTCGAGTTTTTTATCAAAATAAGCAAGCTTTTGCTGGGATGATTATCTTAAGTGTTATTCTATTAATTGCTATTTTTGGACCTATGATTATGCCTCTGGATTTAAGTACAGACTTTTTAAACCGATATCAATTACCTTCCTTCCAACATCCTCTTGGCACGGATTATGTAGGAAATGATTTATTACAACAGATTGTTTACGGTTCCCGTTCTGTTTTATTCATTGGTCTTCTAGCTTCATTATTTACAGTACTTTTAGGTTTTGCACTTGGTGCATTAGCTGGATTTGTAGGTGGAATTGTAGATAAAATTATATCCATGTTAATTCAGATTTTAATCAGTGTGCCGATTTTTCCGATTCAATTAATTATCGCTGTAGTATTTCCAGTTCGAAATGTAATTATGCTTGCAATCGTATTGGCTATTCTAAGCTGGGCCTGGTTAGCCAGAAATGTCCGAGCAACCATTCTATCTTTAAAGCAGAGGGAATTTGTTGTTATCTGCCGTATTATGGGATTACCACATCGACATATCATTTTTAAAGAGATATTACCCAATGTAACATCTTATTTAGCATCCACTTTTGTATTAAATACCAACTCAGCAATTGCTACCAGTGTTGGTCTTATGCTTTTAGGAATGGCACCGTATGATGCCACACACTGGTCCATCATATTATCAAATGCTGCTACTCAGGCAAATAGCGGTGTAAATACAGCCGGTATTTTTAACATGATGGTACCAACTACAGCATTTATTTTATTACAAGTTTCACTCATATTTTTTGCGAATGGACTAGATGAAGCTTTAAATCCTCGTCTTCGCACCAATAATAAGATAAAGAAGTCTAAAAGTAAGAGAAAACTTGTGAATGAATAAATAAGGAGAGGTAATCCTATGCAAAAACAAGATCAAAAAATGGAAAGCAGTCAAACGATAAATATAGAAGACAAGCAAATTGATAATTTATTAGAGATAAAAGATTTGTGCGTGGATTTTTTTCTTCCTAATGGAGTTTTACGTGCGGTTAATCATGTTAATTTTAAATTACCACCCAATAAAATCACAGGACTTGTTGGGGAGAGCGGAAGTGGGAAAACTACGTTAACCAGTGCCATTCTCAGGACAGTGTCCAATCCGGGGAAGATTACGCAAGGAAGTATTTACTTCCAAAGGAAGGATATCCTAAAATTATCGGATAAAGAATTAAGGGATTATAAGTGGCGAGACGTAGCTATGGTTTTCCAGGCAGCTCAAAATTGCCTGAATCCTTCCATGACAATTAAAGAACAATTTATTGAGACATATCTGGCACATAAAAAAGATTTATCCACAAAGGAAATTATAGCACAGTCAGAAAAGCTTTTGAGAGGTGTAAGATTGGATGCAGAGCGTGTTCTAAAATCTTATCCTCATGAGTTATCCGGTGGGATGAAGCAAAGAGTTATGATTGCATTTGCACAAATATTAAAACCTACAATTTTATTCTTAGATGAACCTACCACTGCTCTTGACGTAATAACGCAGGACTACATATTTAATATACTTCAGGCAATCCATGAAACAACCAAGATGACAATGCTTCTTTCAACTCACGATATTGCAGTAGTTGCTAAAACTTGTGATTATATGGCAGTTATGTATGGGGGGAACATTGTTGAAATGGGTGATGTATTCGAAATGTTTGAAAAACCATTACATCCCTATACGAAAATGTTAATTAATGCAGCGCCTTCCCTGGTAGGTGAATTAAAAGAGCGTAATGCAATACCGGGTGTTGCTCCGGATCTAATGCAGGAACGAAAGGGATGTATCTTTGCTAATCGTTGTCCGTTATGCGATAATGAATGTTTACAATCGGAACCTAAGGAAGATGAGATAACGGAAGGGCATTTAGTAGCTTGCCATAAAGTAAAGAAAGGAGGTTGATTTCATGGATATTAAGAATATTGAAAGTTCTGTTGTTAAATTACAAAATCTTGATATGAATTTTTATAAAAAGAAAGGAATATTTTCACAACCTCAGGTAGTTAATGCATTACATGAAATCAATTTTTCAATTAATAAAGGGGAAGTAGTTATCTTAGTTGGCGAAAGTGGCAGCGGCAAAACAACGATGGCCAATGTAATTGCAGGCCTCCTAAAACCAACCGCAGGTACCTATGAATTTAATGGTAACAATATTAATTCCTTAACGAAGGAACAATACAAGGAATATCGAAATAGTATTCAGATGATTCAACAAGATTCTTATGCAGCACTGAATCCCATGAGAACGATGATCAAATCTCTTGGAGATCCTATGCTATTAAAGAAGTATGTAAATAAAAAAGATTTATATGATAAAGTAAGTGAACTTTTGGAAACGGTAGAATTAACTCCTACCGATCATTTTATCGATAAATACTCACACCAATTATCCGGTGGACAAAGACAGCGTATGTTAATTGCACGGGCAATATCCATGAATCCAGAGTTAATTTTAGCAGATGAACCTGTATCTATGATTGATGTTTCTTTACGTGTTGCCATACTTAATCTCATTGCCCGCTTAAACCAAGAACGCAATATTGCTGTATTGTATATCACACATGACCTAGCTACCGCCAGATATGTAGGCAAAAACGGTCGGATCGCAGTTATGTATTTAGGCACGATTGTGGAAACAGGAAATGTTCAGGAAGTTCTTGCTGATCCTAAGCATCCGTATTTAAGAGCATTACTTTCTGCAGTCCCTATTCCGGATCCCCGCTTATCTAGAATGAGGAAAAAGTTAATGATAACCAGTGCAGATTTACCTTCGATTACCAATCTTCCAACAGGATGCAGATTTCATACCCGTTGTATCTACTGTAAAGATATTTGTAAAACCCAAGAACCAAAACCGGTACAACATGGTTCGTCAGTCGTAGCCTGTCATCTTGTTAACGAATTACCAAAGTTCGAGCTATATGAGAAGGATGCTGTAGGCTTAACGGAGGATTTATATGCCTAAGAAGGGAAATAAAGCCGAGAATGAAGGACTTTCGGATGTTGATGAATCTGTTCTGTTTTTCACTCGACCATATGCAATTATAACATTGGTATGTGGAGTATTGTCATTATTTTGTATGATTTATTTACGAAATGATACTCAGTCAGCATCATTTGTTTTAAGTGCATTAACTTTTATTTTAGATTTTATATTCTTGATTTTTCTATACTTAAAAGCAAAACGAGTACGGAAAAAATAAAAACGATGAAGTTGTGTAAGATAATTGAATAATTTCATAGTTTGATATTTCGTAGAAATAGATCAAGTTGTTGTAAAAAATCTAATTCTTAATTGGTCACAAGGAATAGGAAACTCAAGTATAAAAAAGCCAATAAATCTGAGCTGATATATCGGATTTATTGGCTTTCTATAATAATATAGGAATCTATAAAACAAGGATATGCGTACATTCATTCTCATCCATTCTGATTACGATTATTTCACCCCATACTCGATAACTTCTTTCGCTTAGAGGCAACCAGTTCCTATCCTTACAATCGGGTTATAACCAATCAACTTGGTTATAATAGGAAAAAACCTAAATTAAGCATGTACGTTATATAAATATTTTATAAATTTATAATTCACTATTGACGTGATATAGGAATGTGAATATAATACGATATTAGTTAGCCGCCTAAATAATTTAAGAAGAAACTGGAAGGGGGTATAGATACCATGCGACAGGCTTATATAAAGGAGCTGTTTGAAATCATTCCGGAATTAATGAAATCAATGCATCAACGTTCCTTCGCGGTAATGGATAAATTAAATTTATATCCCGGACAGCCGCAGCTCTTAGCAAGAATTAAAGAAATGGAGGGTGTTACCCAAAAGGAATTAGCATGTAAACATTTTGTAAAACCAGCCACTATTACAGGAATGCTAATGAAATTAGAAGAAAAGCATTTGGTTTATCGGGAACCTGACAAAGAAGATAAGCGGATCATGAGAGTTTATCTGACAGAGGAAGGAAAAGAACTGGCAGATCGAAGCAAAAAGATTATGAATGAACTAACCATTCGACTATTTGACGGATTTACAGAGGAAGAGTTACATCAGTATATTACACTGACCAAAAAAATAATTAAAAATGTACAGGAATAGTATGAAGGTAGAAGTGAATTTGCAAAAATATCATTTTGGGCAGTAAACGAAGGGGATTTATTTTGAATAACAATTTATAGATACTGATTAACATCAGAAAGGAAGACAATATGTTCGCATTAATCAAACAATTGAAAAGAATGATTATTCCAATCATTGCGGTTGCAATTCTACTGGTCATCCAGGCTAATTGTGATCTTTCATTACCGGCATATACCTCAGACATCGTTAATGTCGGTATTCAACAAGGAGGAATTGATAGTTTTGTACCGGATGTCATAAGAAAAACGGAGATGGAACGGTTATCTCTATTTATGAATCAGGAGGATACAGAATATCTTCTTAACCATTACAAATTACTTAACAAAGAGGAATTAACTTCTGATGAAAAGGAAGATTACTTAGAAGAGTATCCTTTGTTAAATACGGAGGAACTCTATGAATGGAATGGAGAAGAGGAAGACCGATTAGCAGAGATCATGTCCATACCAATGATGATGGTATACAGCTTAGAACATGATGAAGATATGCAGGCTCAGATGAAGCAACAGCTAACAGCTAATATGCCGGAAGGCGCAATCCCGGCGGATACCGATGTATTTACCATTCTTACGATGATACCGGCGGAAGGCAAAGCTGCTTTTCTAGACGGGGTAACAAAGCAATTTTCTGAGATGCCTCAGATGATCATTAATCAGACTTCAATCACCTTCGTGAAGGCTGAGTATGAAGCCGTAGGTCTTGACGTCGGAGCAATTCAGACCAGATATATTCTAATTGCTGGAGCTAAGATGCTTGCACTTGCACTACTAGCCATGGTAGCTTCCGTAGCGGTTACCTTCTTTGCAGCAAGAATTGCAGCAAGATGGGGTAAGGAACTTAGAAGCAAGGTATTCCATAAGGTTGTAGCATTTTCCAATACAGAGATGGATAAATTTTCTACTGCATCCTTAATTACGAGAAGTACAAACGATATTCAACAGGTACAGATGCTGGCGGTTATGCTGCTACGTATTGTAATCTACTCACCAATCTTAGCCATCGGAGGTATCATTAAGGTGGTGAACACCAATAATTCCATGGCTTGGATCTTGGCAGTTGGTGTAGGAGCAATTTTTGTTATCATTATAATTTTATTTACAATAGTAATGCCTAAGTTTAAGAAAATGCAAAAGCTGGTGGATCGAATTAACCTTGTAATGCGTGAAATCATCACAGGTCTTCCGGTTATCCGTGCTTTTAGCACACAGGAGCATGAGAAGAAAAGGTTTGATGGAGCAAATATAGATTTAACAAAGAACAGTCTCTTTGTTAATCGTGCGATGACCTTTATGTTCCCAGCGATGATGTTAATCATGAATTTAGTTTCTATCTTAATTATCTGGGTTGGTGCTGACGGAATTAATACAGGTGAGATGCAGGTAGGTGATATGATGGCATTCATTCAATATACCATGCAGATCATTATGTCATTCTTAATGCTAACGATGGTATCCATTATGCTTCCAAGAGCCAGTGTATCGGCTAAGCGTATTGATGAGATCTTGCAGACTGAAATAGTAATTCAAGATCCTAAGACAGATGTTGCGGTGGATATGAAAGTAAAAGGCTTAGTTGAATTTAAAGATGTTTCCTTCCGTTATCCAAACGCCGATGAAGATGTATTAATAGATATCAACTTCACAGCAAAAAGTGGTGAAACCACTGCAATTATAGGTAGTACCGGTAGTGGTAAATCTACTTTAATCAATCTCATTCCAAGATTTTATGATGTGTCTAAGGGAAGTATCTTAGTTGATGGCGTTGATATCAGAAAGATGAGTCAGCACAGTTTAAGAGATAAGATCGGTTATGTACCGCAGAAAGGTGTATTATTCTCAGGAACGATCGAATCCAATATTAAGTTTGGTGATCTTGATGCATCAGAAGAAGCAATGAAGCGAGCAGCTAGAATAGCTCAGGCAACTGAATTTATTGATAATAAACCGGAAGGTTACCAAACAGCAATCTCTGAAGGAGGAACTAACGTATCCGGAGGGCAAAAGCAAAGATTATCGATCGCAAGAGCGATTGCAAATGATCCTGAAGTATATATCTTTGATGATAGCTTTTCTGCTCTTGACTATAAAACTGATGTTACCCTTCGTAAGGCTTTAAAGGATGAATTAGCCGGAAGTACAGTTATCATCGTAGCACAGAGAATTAGTACCATTATGAATGCGGAACAGATTTTGGTTCTTGATGAAGGCCGTATCGTTGGAAAAGGAACTCATAAGGAATTATTGAAAAACTGTGATGTATATCAGCAAATAGCAGCCTCTCAATTATCAAAGGAGGAATTAGACCATGAGTAAGGAAGAGATGAAGAAAGAAAGTAATCCATCCGCTGCAAGAAAAATGGGCCCAAGAAGAATGGGACCAGGCGGTATGGGACCGGGAGGAATGGGTGCTCCCGGAGAAAAAGCAAAAGATTTTAAAGGTACCATGAAAAAATTATTCAGCCATCTGTTTCATTTTAAGATTGGATTTATCATAGTTATTATTTTTGCCATTGGAAGTACAATATTTTCTATCATTGGTCCCTCCATTATGGGTGATGCAACGACGGAGATCTTTAATGGTTTGGTGGATAAAATCAAGGGTGGTTCCGGTATTGACTTTGATAAGCTAGGCAGTATTTTAATTACTTTAATCATTTTGTATGTAACCAGTGCGGTGTTTTCCTTTGTTCAAGGTTATGTAATGTCAGGTATATCTCAAAAGATTACTTATAAATTTAGAAGAGAAATCTCTGAGAAGATCCATCGTATGCCAATGAATTATTTTGAAACAAAGACCCACGGAGAGATATTATCAAGAGTAACCAACGATATTGATACTTTAAGTCAAAGCTTGAACCAAAGTATGACTCAGTTGATTACATCCGTGATCTCTATCATCGGTGTACTGATCATGATGATAAGAATTAGTGTTCCAATGACATTGTTGGCTCTTCTTATTCTACCGATCTCCATTGGTTTGGTCAGTGGAATTATCAAGAAGTCTCAAGTATATTTCAGTAAGCAGCAAGAATACCTCGGTCATGTAAACGGCCAGGTAGAAGAAGTTTTTGGCGGACATAATATTGTTAAAGCATTTAATAAAGAAGAGGATGTAACGAAGGAATTTGACGAAAAGAATGATCAGTTGTACGAAACAGCATGGATGTCGCAATTCCTCTCCGGTTTAATGCATCCGATTATGACCTTCGTCGGCAACTTAGGTTATGTAGGAGTTGCAATCCTTGGTGGATATCTTACAATCAAAGGTAAGATAGAAATCGGACAGATCCAATCCTTTATCCAGTATGTAAGAAACTTTACCATGCCGATCACTCAGTTGACCCAGGTAGCAAATATGTTCCAGTCCACAGCGGCAGCAGCGGAACGTGTATTTGAATTCCTTGAGGAAGAGGAAGAGAGTCAAAGTGTTGAAAATCCGGTATCCACGGATATGGTAAAAGGTAATGTTGAATTTAAGAATGTACATTTTGGTTACAATCCGGATAAAATCATTATCAATAACTTCAGTGCTAAGGTATATCATGGTCAGAAGGTTGCAATTGTTGGACCTACCGGTGCCGGCAAAACTACAATGGTAAAACTACTGATGCGTTTCTATGACATCAATGAAGGTGCCATTCTGATTGATGGATATAACATTAAAGACTTTAACCGCAATGAATTAAGAAATGCCTTCGGTATGGTTCTACAGGATGCCTGGTTATTTAACGGTAGTATCAAAGAAAATATTCGCTACGGCAAACTCACAGCCACCGATGAAGAAGTATATGCAGCAGCGAAAGCAGCTCACGTTCATCACTTTATCTCCACTTTACCGGATGGTTATAATATGGAGCTGAATGAAGAGGCAAACAATGTATCCCAAGGACAGAAACAGCTCTTAACCATAGCTCGTGCAATCCTTGCAGATCCGAAGATCTTAATTCTAGATGAAGCAACCAGCTCCGTAGATACGAGAACAGAAATCCGTATTCAGAAAGCAATGGATAATTTGATGAGAGGAAGAACCAGCTTCATTATTGCACACCGCTTGTCTACGATCCGTGATGCTGATTTAATTCTGGTTATGAATGAAGGAGATATCGTAGAACAAGGTAACCACGAAGAACTGCTTGCAAAGGGTGGATTCTATGCGAAGTTGTATAACTCACAGTTTGAGAAGACAGCATAGTGATCTGGATAATTATTTATAATAGAAAAAATAATTTCTTTAAAGCACTTTTTGGTTAGATCTATGACGAATCATATATAGCAAAATAAATAAAATAGAGGAGCTGATTACGATAACAGTTGTTATTGTAATGCAGCTCCTCGTATTATATAATTGGATCAATATGTAATAAAGCTGTAAAAATATAGGCTATATGATCTGTTATTCACATTGGTAAGGCTATATCTAAGAAAAGGAAAGGTGATGCAAATAATGAATAAAAAGCAGGATTTATATAAAATCCAATTATCCAGTGAGGAGAAAAGAAAAATGCTGGATGAAATAAAGGATTACTACGAAAGAGAACGGGAGGAACAGATCGGCATAATTGCATCAGAAGGTCTTTTGGATTTTTTCTTAGAAGATTTGGGAAAGATCATATATAACAAAGCTTTGGATGATGTGAAACGCTGGTATCAAACTCGTATGGATGATGTGGAAGCGGATTTTTATACGATATATAAATAATGGAACGGTATGATCTTATCTTTCGTAATGTTACGTTATGGAGGTAAGATCTTTTTATGTTATAGGCGAATAAAAAAGGCTTATGTAAGGCTTTATCAAAACAGACGCTGATAATGATTGATTAATTTTTATTAATAGCTATTTTGATATAGTAATAAATAATGTTTTATCATGGTATAAACGTATTAATAAAGCCTAGGCCAATAACTCCAATCCAATATACAATACAGCAAACAGTAATGATTGATGGAATAAATAATAGAAGTGCTTTTTTATTACGAAACTCTCTGTACAATAAGTAACTAACAATGCTCATTGGGAAAGAACCGATTGCTAAAAGAATAGAACTATTTTCAAAATAAGTTATGGGCAACATAGCATCGGGGTTGATTAGGTTGTTACCACCAATCATCATTCTACCTAATAAGGCGCAAACACAAATAACACCTATTATATAGACAGTTATTAGTATTTTCTTTACAACAACCATAAGAGTTCTCCTTTCTGAGCATTTATTGTGATACTTATAAGAGTTATTCAGTCCCTAACGTCATAAATGTTTTCCATATCTATATTTATTAATTTCCCTACATATGGGTAATGCACTTTAGTTTTAAAAAACATTTTATATCGAACTCTATCATCTAAAATTACGTTGGTATACACCTGCTTGGTGCATTCTAATTGAATCCATGGCTCATGATAACCAACTGAAATAAAGTACTTATCATTAACAATCTTTTTATCGGTTATCCAAAAAGATCCATAAGTTTTTGAATATGAATTCATTTCAAACAGAAATAGTCCGATTATAGTTAATAGACTCATTATAACAATGAATAATTTTTTTCTTCTTCTCATCTTGCCTCCATATAAACAAACTAAAACATTGATATGCAAAACATGGTAATATTATACTGCAAGTATGTACTGAAAATCAATTATTGCAATTAGGAAAAGTAAATATAGAAAAGTTTATTGAATATAGAGGGTTAGCATTATAACCCATATAGCTCCATGTTTTTTCTGAAATTAATGTAATGCTTGCCTTCTACAGGAATGTCATTACTGAGTTAGTTACTAGCATCCCATTTCACTAGTATATAACGTAGGATTTAGCAGGTAGAAATTATGAAATGACTGTGGTAAAATAAGGAATATGAATTGGTGCAAGCAGAGTACGATATTAAGAAAGAGGCTGTCTCATGGATCAAATAAAAGCAATTAAACTAGAAGAAGATATGTTTCCAAAGACATTTACGAATTGTACGGAAACTGAATATGGAGTTTTGTTTTACAATGGACAAAATAAAAGTTCATATGATAGCAATCATGCGTTAATTTATAAGGATAGAGTATCTGATTTAAATACCGTATTAACTTCGATCACTGATTTTTATCTAAAGATGAGGATAAATCCTAACATATATCAGGCAGTGGAAGACGAAGGGTATTTTAAAGAAAATGAAGCTATTTTTCACCAGCATGGCTATAAGGTCTGGATAGAAGGTCCGGATAATTTTATGGTTTTGAGTGCTGAAAATCAGATAAATAGTAAATATCAACTAGATATAAAGTTGATTACAAAATGGGACGAGAGAATTGCATCAGATATCTGTATCCCATCTGAGGAAGAACATGAGATTGATGTGATAAAAGCGAGTGTCAGCAATCCGTGCTACCGAGTTTTTGTAGGATATCATGGAGAAAAAGCAGTTGCAATTACTTACTTTCACCTTTCAGATTATGATTGCTGTAGGTTTGATTATATCTTAATTTCAAAAGAACATAGAGAGCAGGGATATGCGAGAGAACTATTATCTTATGTTACTGATTACTGTAGGGAACAACAGTTAAAGAATTGTTTTCAATGGCCTGCACACAAAACATCTGAGAAGATATGCTATGAAGCAGGGTTTCGGCATTTAT
Organism: Herbinix sp.; assembly: GCA_029238935.1. Classification (GTDB taxonomy): domain Bacteria; phylum Bacillota; class Clostridia; order Lachnospirales; family Lachnospiraceae; genus Mobilitalea. Next base: position 47,726 of record JAQZBN010000020.1, on the reverse strand, counting down.
TTTATGCAGAGGCAGGGAGAGCATCCTATCAAGGCTCTTAATAGATAATAAAAAACTTAACATTTAATTAGTTGATTTGGATTTTAATAAAATCAATTGGAGGGATAATATGAAAAAAATCATAGTTTTTATTTTATTAATAATTACATTAACGATGTTATCCGGTTGTAAGAAAATTAATTATGAGGACGATATTGCAGTAATGACAGAGGATATGAAATTGGAGGATTTTAATTATGTGATTGATACGATGGATTCACTTTATCCCTATTGGGGTGAGCTTGAAGAGGATGGAATTGAGAAAGAAGCCTTACAAAGTGAATACCTGAATAAGATCCTGGAGACCAAAGATACGATTGAATTTTTAAATATCGTCAGGCAGTATTTTATCGATCTGAATCTAGGATATGGTCATCTTAGTTATCTGGGTCCACAAGCATATAAGAGTTTTACTGAAATATATAAGGATAGTAAACCTTGGAAGACAGTTCTGTTTAATAAAAGATCAAAGGCAATGTATGGTGCAATGAATCCGGATAGTGGAGCTTTTGAGTTAGCAAAAGATTCGTTATCTGCAGACACAAATAGCGAACAATCTAAGTATAATGAAGAAGAACTAAAGCTCGAACTTATAAATGATGGAACGGTTATGTATATAAAGTGTCCTTCTTTTGAGTGGAATCGGGCAAAGAGTGAACCAGAGAAAATTATAGAATTCATAACGAAGAATCAAAACTGTAAGAATTTAATCATCGACGTAAGAGGAAATGGTGGTGGAAGTGACAACTATTGGTATGATGCTTTTGCAATTCCTAACATCACAGAAGATAAAACCTACAGTATGTATTATTTATATACCGATGAAACTTTACATAACAATGCTTCTAAAAACTATATGAAGAAAAGAGCTTTATTAAAGAAGGAGAATACAGTAGATAACCTTCCTGCTTTTGAAAGCTTGAGTACTAACGCATCCAATTTTGATTATTTTTATCCTGCTTCTGCAATCATTAAGGCAGAGAACGAGAAAGCTCTTTTTCAAGGAGATATCTATGTCTTAACAGATCGGGAAAATGCTTCTGCTTCTGCTACCTTCATTGGGTTTTGTAAGGAAAATAAATTTGCAACATTGGTGGGTGAAGCAAGCGGAGGAGATGAACCCTATGGCGATCCGGCACTATTTGCTCTGCCAAACAGTGGTTTGATCTTTCGTTTTGATTTATTTTATGGTCTAAATACGGATGGGTCAAGTAATGGAGTGTCTGGAGTAAAACCGGATATTGAATGTGACCCGGCAAAGGCACTAGAGGTATGTATTGAACAAATTTATAAGAAAAGTAAAGGTAAGTAGTGATAATTAAATTATTCTGAGTTTGCCACAATATATCAGTAATCGACTTTTACGAAAGTGAGGTGTTTGTATGAAAAGGAGAATCATTGTTTTAGGATTATTCTTAGCAATCATAGTATTCCTAAGTTTATTATGCAATCAAACCTATCCTGACGTTTCATCCATGGAGAAAAAGATAGCAAAAGAGTTGGACATAGACCAAGTTTCTATATTTGTTCAGCAGGATGTGGATGATTATCGTTTCGTTGGATATGTATCTGATCGTGATCAGGGTTTTGCTGTTTTTAAACAAAATAAGAATGGTGATTATACCTTCGAATATGTAAAAAAAGAAGATAAGATGATATCTAGAGTAAAGGATATCTTTTATGATTATTATGCTTCCTATTGGGTCGTTGTTAGTCATAATGAAAATCTTAAGACAATTGAGTCAAGAATTAAATATAATACAGACTCCATCGATGAAATAATCAAACTGGAAGTAACAGACAATCCAAGCATCAGTATATCAAAATTACCAGAGAAAGATTACGAGGTAGAGTATTGTTTCTATGATAAGGAAGGAAATTTAATTCAGTAGATAAAAACGATCAACACTCATTCTGAAAGTAGATACAATAAAGTACAGGAGAAAAAGACATGAAAAAGTATAGATTTGGGTTTTCCCCGATGGGGTTTTTCTCATTTTTGCTAGTGATGCTTCCTAATATCATATGGATGATCAATCCCCCTGTGAATAATCCGGTTGCCGGAAATACTGCATCCAACCCAATGATAGAGATCGTACAGAATGTTAGCCAATATAGTATGATTGCGTTATTAACCATTCTTATTCATAAAGAAAACAAGAGGGATCGAATGAATAAGGTCCTACTAGGAGTTATATTATTTTGTCTCCTAGGCTATTACGCTTTATGGATTACTTATTATACCGGTATCATATATCCTTGGGTATTGGTAGGATTAGCGGTATTGCCATCCTTATATTTTTTATTAATTTGCATCAAATTAAAGAACACGGTTGCGATAATTCCAAGTATTATCTTTGGAATAACTCATGTTGGAATTACTTGTTCTAACTTTTTAAGCTAATAATAAATGATAGTTTGTACCAACCGGGAATAAATCAAAACGATTTAGCGACATTATCGAAATACAGCTAATTGCTTCATGTAAAAGACTGTGGGCATTTCATTCAATCGGATTAACCACAGGTAGTCGTTGACACAATCAATGAAATGATTGATAATACAAGAAAATGAATTTAACTGATAACAATCTAGGATACAAGATAAAATAACATGCTAAGATGATTTACTATAGGTAATGATCATTTACCTTTGTAAGAGTTCAGGTAAGGTACGCAGTATGAGAGGATGGCATAATGGAAAGAGAAGTAAGTTTTAACGAAATATCGGACGGGAAACTATATGAATTAAATGATTTAGTAAAAGCGAATTGTAATGATTGTAAAGGCTGTTCTACCTGTTGTCAGGGTATGGGTAAATCGATCATTCTTGATCCCCTCGATATTTATCATTTATCAAAAAACTTAAATAAAACTTTTGAAGAATTATTAACGGAGTATATTGAATTAAATGTAGTGGACGGAGTAATTCTACCAAACCTTAAGATGGTAGGTGAATCAGAACGGTGCTCTTTTCTTAATGAGGAAGGCAGATGTAATATACATGCTTTCCGGCCAGGTATCTGTCGTCTCTTTCCTCTGGGAAGATTTTATGAAAAACATTCTTTTCAGTATTTTCTGCAGGTACATGAATGCACTTATAAAAATAAAACAAAAGTAAAAGTCCGTAAATGGATTGATACTCCTGACATAAAGAGGAATGAGCAATTTATCAATGATTGGCATTATTTCCAGAAGGATGTTCAGAAGATGATGAAAAGTGCCCAGGATGATCAACTGAACAAAGGGATTAACATGTATATCGTAAGGAACTTCTTCCTGCTTCCGTACAACATTACGGAAGATTTCTATGAACAGTTTCAGGAACGGTTAGTCAGGGCGAAGTATGAACTGGGAGTGGAAGAGGAAGATAATTAAGACTATTACAAGGAGAAAATATGAAGAAATTACTTTATGTTATTCCTGTTATTCTAATTGCTATTGTTGTATATTTTAATTATAGCAGCAAATTTTATATTAAAAATAATGCGTATGAAATTCAAGAGAACCTGCAAAAATTCCTACAAAGATCAGAACCTTCGGAGCAAATTAATGTGAAACAAGTTATTGATCTTGATAATATGAAATTTGTTCTGGCAGAGTTAAAGGATTCCTTCGGTTTCGCTAAACTAACAAGAGGTCTTAATCGAAAATATAAGATTGATTTTATTGAATATGGCGGCAATGGGAATTTCAAAGGATATATATATAAAACAAATCAAGGAAAATATCTTATTGTTTACGGAAGAAACTCAGATAAAAAGATTAAGTATATCAAAGCTGCGATCGAAAATAACGAATATAGAATTGTCATTCCTGAAGGGAATCTTTATATTGCTTTCTGTAAAGTTCCTGATGAAACTAAGACTGTATTTCCCGATAGGAATGACTATAAATTCTTTGATCAGAATGATAAAAATATTTATGAATAACCAGTAGTATTAAAAATAAACATGAAAAAATAGTGGGGGGTATCCCTTATCAAGTTGTAAAGCTCATCTTTTGATGGGCTTTTTTCAATGTTTAGGTATTCTTTTATTTTATTGGTAGAGGAAATATATGGTAGCCTAATATGCTCCAATATGATAGAATATTGTCAATAGAAATAATTGGTTTTATGAGTGGCATATGAAATTCCAGTAGGGGTGGGTGAGGATTTTGTGATATTTGAAGAGATTAAGGATAGTAATAGAGAAGATGTAACAAGGTTTATCAATGATAATTGGCTTTCAACAGTTTTGATAATACGAGGTAAGATGATAGATATGACAATAGTTGATGGTATCGTCGTTTATGATAATAATTGTATTATCGGTTTAATTTCCTATGAACTGAGAGATAAAGAATGTGAAATATTATCTTTGGACAGCTTACTAGAAAATAAAGGAGTAGGATCAGAATTAGTAAAGCGCGTTATTGAGATAGCAAGAAGCCATGAATGTATTAAACTAAAATTAATTACAACAAATGATAATATCAATGCTATTAAGTTTTATCAAAAAAGGGGCTTTGATATGATCAGGATATATCATAATGCTTTAGAAATATCACGTCAGCTGAAGCCATCCATACCGTTGATTGGGAATTATGGAATCCCACTGTTACATGAAATAGAGTTTGAGTTGAGATTATAAGGAGTGTTGTGGTATTAATTGGGGTTGGTATCGATGTAAGCACATATATTGTTTTTATTTATTCTAGGAGGGGACGATGAAAATAAAAGCGGTTTTAAAGTATTTAATATATCTCTCTGTTTTAATTATTCTTATCGTTTTAAGAGACTATATCGAAAACTTGTATTCGGAATTATATTATCGATTTGATACTCAAAAAGCTTTTTTCTATGAAGTAATAAGTGTACTTCTTGGTATCAGTATTGGGATATTTTTAGGTATAGAACAATTAATCAAAGAAATTGGGAAAGAGGGAACTTGGAAAATCAATTTGCCCAAATTGATTTTAGTAGGACTTCCTGCTTTGTATTTCTCCTTAGGTAAAATATTAATAATGAGTGGCTATCAGTATATAAATGAAATGATAGCATATCCACTCCTCTACTTATTACGGTACGGGTGGGGTTTTGTTGCTTTATTACAAGTGGTGTTTGGATATATAGTTATTACTAGTTTTTTGAAATACAGTGATTTGAATTAAATCAAATACGGAAAGTTAGTTTCAAAGTGAACATTCTACATCGATAGGGGATAAAGTATATGATACATTTAGAGACAGAGCGTCTTATTCTAAGAAATTATAGAACTGAGGATTTTCAGGACTGTTATGATTATTTTAGTACAGAAGAAGTTTCAAGATATGAAGATTTTTCGCCAATGTCAGAAGATGAGGTTAAAGAACTAATTCATGAGTGGGAGAATGAAGACAATAGGCTTGTTGTTGAATTGAAGGATAAGCATATTGTCATAGGAAGTATTGGATATTTCGTCGATGATGATGGAGATTATTCAATGGACTACGATTTTAATCCTATCTATGGAAGAAAAGGTTATGCGACAGAAGCGGGAGAAAAACTTTTACTACATCTTTTTAATACAATTGGTGTAAAAGAAGTTTACGGTGACTGTGATATTAATAACATAAATTCATGGAAACTACTTGAAAGATTAGGTTTTAAGAGAATAAAACAGATAAGCGATGTGTCGTATAAAGAAGATAGTGAAGGAAATCCAATTTTAATAAGCATTTATTTATATAAGATTGAAAAACAATAAGAAATTTCAAGATCGTATATGAGAAGAGGATTAAGGATGTAATTTTAGCAGTTAACACCGGTAAGTAAAAAAGAAGCATATGGGGAGTAATATTTATGAATTGTTGGAAGGAAATGCATAGGAAAGAGAAGCGTCCTGGAATCAATGAACTTAGGACATATCTGTCTGCAAATAGTATGGACTTGTTTGAGGAGTTTGCATATCATTTGAAACGTGAATATGATCTTAGTTGCGCTCCGGCAGTATATACCATGAATTATGGCTGGGTTTTCAGGTTTGGGAGGAGCAACCTCTATTTAATCGATAAAATAAAAATTATAGGAGATTCGTTTTGTATTGATGATATATGCGTAGAGGACAGAGATTCTTTAACAGCCGCTCTTAAGCTTGCTGATACCTTGTATGCAGAGGGATTTGGCGAGAGACTTAAGATACACAGTGCGCAAAAAAGTGCTGCTCAATATGAGCGAACGAAAAGCAGGTTGGAACGTGAAAAAAAAGAAATTGAGAGTATGTCTTCTAAAATTAATAAGAATAATTTCAATAAATATAGGTGGTCACCGAAAATCTCTCGTCAAAAATTGAAAACGCTCTATGAAAATGATGCAAAAATGCTTCAAGATGAAGAATTAATCGATGATATTGGATTTGCTCTATATGCAAGGTGTCTACAGGGTAGGGACGAAAGAGTACTGATTGAAACTGGTAAAGTAAGGTGTCACAACTGCGGTAAGATTCTTAACTATAGCAAAGGACTTATGGAATGTGATTGTGGATACCAATACCTTTTTCGTGATTATATGAGAAGCTTTCGTAAAAATAATATGCCTTCCGGTTCTGCACAGCATATTTTTAATAATTTTATTGAAAAGTGGCAGTGTGCCCAAAATTATTCTGTTAAGATGCAAATTATAGATGAACTCGTTCATGAGTTTCATATCAATCTGGTAACCGGAGTCAAAGGACGATTTGTTGGCATTAACCTTATTGAAGGAACAAAAAAACAGATAGAAGAGCTTATAGTATCACTTGCCTATAGCAATACATATAAAGATTCAAAGGATAATTTTATGCATAACTTAAAAAACGATAGGGTATCAAAATAATGTAAAAGCACCATTATTTATATGTTAGGATAAGTAGCTATTGGCAACGGATTAAGAGACTTCTTAGTATTAAATGAAATACCAATATTGTTATAACTGGAATGGATGAAGCAATGTTAATTCATAGTAGGAGGATATAGTTTGACTTATAATAAGGTAATTAAAATCGCTGAAACTGATTTACTTCCGCAAATATCAGAGTTGTACGGGCTGGAAGGTTATGATATCAGACAGATTGAAGCACATAAAGGTGGGCGGAATGCAGCATATTGTTGCGAAAAAGATGGTATCTGTGAAAAAATTATCAGAATTGCCTTCTTAAATGATAGAAGCCGGAATGATTTGATGGGTGAAGTTGAATATATCAGATATTTATTCGAACATGGTGGGAGTGTCTCTAATGTAATCAGCTCTCGGAAGGAACATTTACTGGAAGAGATAGCATGGAATAATCACACATATTTTATTTGTCTGTTTGAAACGGCTAGGGGTAAATTGCTTGTAGAAAATAATTACCGGTACCGGGAAGGAGCTCCGATCACTGAATATTATTATAACTGTGGGAAAATTCTTGGAAAAATCCATCAGTTGTCAAAAGAATATACACCAGTGTATCACCGTTATAGCTTTTTAGATAAATATAACGCCGAATTTATAGATAAATTAATACCTAGCACATTACCTCTCCTTAAGGAGAGGATGGTTCAGCTTATAACTACCCTAGAAGGAATGGACAAGAATAAGGAGTCTTTTGGTATGGTCCATTTTGATTATAACGATGGTAATTATATGATAGATTTTGATACGGGACAATTAACGGTATTTGACTTTGATAATTCATGTTATTGCTGGTACATGAATGACGTTGCAAGTCTCTGGACAAACGGGGTAGGTTGGATACAATTCGAACAAGACACCGATATACGCAAAAAGTTTATGGAGGATTATTTTGCTATAGTCCTCGCAGGATACAGATCAGAAACCTGCATTGAAGATTCGATGTTAGATCAATTGTCATTATTTATTAAGGTAAACCTTATGGATAGTATCGTAGATTCCTTTGAAGTGATGCGAAACAATGGTGAAGAACCGGAGTGTGATGAGGAATTGTCCTATCGCATCAAATGTCTGGAAGAAGATATCCCGTATAATGGATTTTTTCATGAAATCTACTCATGGGAAGAACCCTTTGAGTACGAGAAACGAAATATATAATCGTTTTTAATGCGAGTGTAAAATTATAAATATTATAACGACATATAACAATTGTTATCTAGTGAGAAGATAATAAATAATTGTTCGTAAGTTAGACAGGAAGGGTAAGCTGATTGGGCTTATTGCGGTTGTGTTATACAGTATTTAGAATCTTTGAAAGAATATGGAAGAATAGTTCTGGATGAGATTAATAAAGCAATTAATATACTGTCATGAACGACTCACTTTATTAGCATTATCTGCAGTTGAGTAATTACGTACCCATAATAAAAGTTGATCTAATATGAGTTATAAATGATAATTCTATTTATCAAAAATATGAGGGAAGAGGAGAAGAATTTACATGATGCCTGCAATACCAAATAGTCTATTTATTACAAAGCAAATGAAAGAATATATTGAAGGTAAGGTGATCATCGATTTTACTTTTAGTGATTTAGATAAAGGTAAATATAATGTCTTCAATATATCAGAAGAAAAGACCGCACCATTTAAGGGTAGAAAAATTGTTAAAGCTGATTCGAATTTTATTATCACCGAGAATGGATGGCTCTGCGAATTTGGTTATTCGGATGGTACATTACGGTATTTTGAGAGTAATGAGTATTGTGATATTAATCATACCAATAGTGCTATTAGTGGAGGTGTTGCATTGCAATTTGTGTTAAACGATGGCTCAAGACTTCGGTTAGACTTAAGTGGTTGGAGCAATCGTCTTGATATTCGTACGGTTGATCCTCCAGATATTGCTTATCCATTCAGAAATAAGTTTCCACTTGAAGTGAATGATAAAAATGATTTCACTTTTGAAAACTATAAAAGATGGCTCTCAGATCATGGAAAGACCACAATACTCGAAGCAATGGTACTCGCAAAAGGTGCCACTGACATACGAACTTCCATGATGAACTATATTCTGTGGCAATCAAAAATTCACCCAAAAAGAAAAGTTAACACGCTTACTGATGATGAAATACGAACTATTTATGATAATACAGTGACATTGGTGGATGAATACATAACAGAAAACCGTAGCTGTTTTTATACGGACATCTTCGGAATACGTAAAGGCGAGGATGATGAAACACTTACTCTTTTCACATCACGCAATTTAAATAAACCTTGTCCTAAATGTGGTACTTCATTGGAGTATGTATCCGGTGGTGGAACAAAATTATATTTTTGCCCTACATGCCAACCAAAATAATAAGTTAAATATAATCAATAAAAGTAAGATAGATTAGTACGCGGTTTTACAAAAGTGTGCTTAAACTATAGAACAAATGAAGGAGGATTAGAAGATGTCAACTATTTTTGCTGGTTTTTATTTATTAGGTGTAATTATATCCATATTGGGAATTATTGTTACTGTATACCTTTTATATTTGATAATTAAAGCTTTAAGAATTTATATTAGAAAAAATTCGTAGTGTAGTTTATTTTAATTAAATATCGAATTAATGCAGAACAAAGAGACTGGCACTATGGGTATTCGATAGTAACATGCTTAATGATTGTGAAATCAATGATCAGGAGCATTGTGTAATGGAGAACATGACAATACAAATTTGGGCCAGTCAGTTACTGGGATAATATTCAAAATAATAAGATTCTAGAAGTTTGACATACCTTTGGATATGGCAGTGGTAACATATACATCCCTAGTGGTTATGACAAGTGAATGAGAAATCTCAGGACGCGGTAAAAAGAGATGTCCATATTCTTTCTATGTAGTTGCAAGGGTAATTCAGACATGATTTATATGTATGTAAAATTAAGTATAGTAGACGCGAATAGATAAAGGAGTGATTAAATATGTATAATGATATATTTTTCCGCGAGCAAATTTTTCAATCAGATCCAGTCTTTCACGATGAATATCTACTTAAGACATTAAATTTACCTATTAATAGCAGGATAATTTCTAAAAATATACTAGAAGATAGGATAACAGATACCACACGAATTATTAAACTGCACATAATTTGGAAAGCCGTGGATGAAATAATACATAATGAAAAGTTATTCTTTAAACTTCCAACCATTGATAAGCCAGAAAATGAATTTGATCGGTGGAGTAGACATGAAATAGACTTCTATACAAATGTACGGAAAGCTGACGAACTACCTATTGTTAAATGTTATGATGCGTTTATCTCTGAAGATAAAAAGCGATTTTTATTATTACTTTCTGATATTTCAAGTGATTATTATACTGGCAGTGAAATTGATCGTAATGAAATGGATAATTGGTTCATGGCTGCGGAAAGTTTAGCAAAGCTTCATTCCTATTATTGGAATAGTGACAACGCACAAAAACTTAAAATTCTACATGGCGATGATAAGACTCTGGAAGAAAAAATAATTCATTATCAAAATGCAGTGAAAAAATTCCTGCTATATGCGTCTGAATATTATGACAAGGAGATTTTAAATTCATATCAGGAAGCGTTGGAAGATGCAATCATATATGAAAGAGCGAGTATTCATAGAAGGGAACTAAATCATAATATATCTGTGATCCATGGTGATTCTCATATATTTAACTTTATGTTTCCAAAAAACACATCGCAAAAACCACTGATCGTAGATTTTCAGTTTTGGAGAATGGGAATACCTACGATTGATATCATGAATTTGGCAAGAGTTGCATTTCCTTATATGAATGATCCAGAGAGCCATCTGAAATTAATAAAGCATTATCATTCTTTATTATTAGAATATGGTGTAACCGATTATAATATGGATGAATGTTTATATGATTATTATTTATCAACAGCTGTGGCGGTATTTGGTCCGGTTTTTAATTACTATGATTTTGGTTTAGGCCATGAGTATTGGGGGCACGGAGTTTTCGATACCATGAATAACTACAAAGTTGCAAAAAAATTAATAAGTACACTATAGAGAAAGTATTAACAAAGGTACTGTAGCATTGAATTTGACTCATTAAGAAATAACAATTACGTAAACGAGGATGGTTATGAATATAAAATCAGCTATTCCAAAACATGTAGCCATTATGATGGATGGTAATGGAAGATGGGCAAAAAGAAAACTGTTACCACGAAAAATGGGTCATATAGAAGGTGGTAAAGTACTAGAAATGATATGCGCAAGCTCATATAAATTAGGAATTAAGTATCTCACAGTATATGCATTCTCAACGGAAAATTGGAACCGTCCAAGAGATGAAGTGGATGGAATTATGCATCTCTTTCGAAAGTACTTAACAGATAGTATAGAACAATCTGTGAAAAATGATATGCGAGTTCGCGTGATTGGAAACCGAGAGGGGTTCGATAAAGATTTAGTGAATGAAATTGACAAACTTGAAGAAGCTACACGCAATTGTAAAGGTCTGAACTTTCAATTAGCTGTAAATTATGGTGGAAAAGATGAAATAGTGAGAGCTGTTAATAAAATTCTATTATTGAAGGATCGCAAGAGTGTTATTAGTACCGATGATTTCTCATCTTACCTCGATACATGGGAAATACCTGAACCAGATTTATTCATTCGGACAGGTGGCGAGAAGCGTTTATCTAATTTTATGCTATGGGAGATGGCATATACAGAATTCTATTTTACAGATATATTATGGCCTGATTTTAATGAAGTAGAATTAATAAAAGCAATAGAGGATTTTACTATGAGAGAACGTCGGTATGGACGAATAGAGGAATGAGTCTTGTTGTATATTCATAGGACTAATCCATAAAAAATTAAGAGGTACAACTATGTCTCGTATTGTAATTGAAAAGCAAGCAAACCAAAATATAATTAATTCTATTTATAAGATCGCACTGGATTATACTGGGGATTACTTTACTATAAATCTTCCTGAGGATACAAAAAATGATCTAGTATTTCAGCATGTAATGTACTTAGAATGCAATAATGATATTGCTTCTTTTATTATTTTTACGTGTTGGGATGGCTCTCCTCATATTACACTTATGGCAACCCAAAGAGAGAGTTGTGGAAAAGGTTATGGGAAAGAACTTATGAAGCATTTTGTTATATATCTAACTGAATTAGGTTTCAATCGTATTGAATTGTTTACTGTACCACCTGATACAAAACCAATATATAAAAATACGGTAGCTTTTTATGAGAGGATGGGTTTTGAAATTGAGAAAGTATACTCTCAGCTATGGGAGACGGGAGCATTAAAAATGATTAAAACGTGGTAATGTAAAAGAAGAGGAAGGAAAGAAGGGTAAGTATGAAACCATTTATTAATAATATAGATGACATAATGGAATTATTAGACAGCCAAGTTGAAAGTATATCTTGGAATGATTTTTATGAACTACGTAATCATCCGGCGAATTTTATCATTCAAAAAGAATTACCGGATGAAAATTTAGTTGAGTTTTTTGATAAAGGTATCCCGAAGAAATCATGTATTGAATTTGGTTGTGGAGAAGGTAGAAATGCAATTTATATGGCGAAACAAGGTACGACGGTAACAGCTATCGATAGTTCGGAAATTGCTATTCAAAATGCAAAAGACCTTGCCCATGAAAAAAGTGTTAGTGTAAATTTCCTGTGTCAAGACGCTCTGAAGGGAAGTACTTACGGTTTGTATGACTTTGCATATGATTCGGGAATGTTTCATCATTTAGCACCACATAGAAGATTAACATACATAGAATTATTAAAGACAATTCTTAAGCCAAGCGGATATTTCGGTTTAGTATGTTTTGCTTGGGGAGAGGATTGTGCTGATGAAGTAGATGATTGGGAGTTTTATCAACAGAGAGAACGTGTAGGAGTTGCTTTTACAAAAGAAAGACTAATTGAATTATTTACCCCTTATTTTGAAGTTATTGAAATAAGAAAATATAGGAATGGGGTTCCAGACACAATTCAAGGGTTGGATTTTATGTGGACTTGTTTATTTAAAAATAGAATCGAAATAGAACATTGAGAGAAGAATCGGATGATGTATAGATAATCTAAAGTGTATATTACTAAGAAGATTAAAAGGAGTTGCATTAGGATTCAACGATTAAAATCAACAGAAAGGAGCAAGGAGATTCATGACTAAAATAGATATTAAGCCTGATTTTGTATTTAGTCCCCAGCCAATGTATATCATAGGTACTAAAAATGAAGATGAAATACCCAATTTTTGTATTATAACTTGGATAGGTTTTTCATTTGATAAGACACCTCACTTAATGATGACAATTGGTGGTAACAAGCAGACGAAGGCAAATATTTTACGAGATAGAATGTTTTCGGCAAACTTAATTAGTGAAGATATTATATGGCTCGCAGACTATTTTGGCACTACAAAGGCTGAGGAAAAACTTAAGAATGAAATACCTTATGACTATCAATGGGGGAATTATTTAAAAGTACCTATTTTAGAGCAAAGTAATTGGGTTTATGAATGTGAAGTAACTAAAATCATTGAATTGGATGGCAGCCATCTGTTCCTAGCTGATATTAAAAATATACAGATTGATAAGAAGTTTGAAGATATTGATCTTGAAATGATAGATTTGAAAATGCTAACTCCTGCAATTTATGCTCCGTATAATTACTTTAAGATTGGAGACAGAATTGGTGAATGTGGTGATTGGAAAAATCATTTACGAAAAGATAATCGGAAATATGATGTAGTTAAAGTAAGTGCGAAATGAGTAACATTAGAAAAATGTATATTCATTCTTTATCTGTATCAGTATTGAGCTGATATTACATTGAGGAGTTAGAAATGAAGACAAAAAGTGTAATCGTGTTACCTTATGATCGCAAATGGAAAGATGCGTTTATAAAAATTAAAGAGGAATTGGATCAAAAAATTGGGAATGACATCATATCAATAGAACATGTAGGAAGCACATCGGTGGAAGGCTTGGCGGCAAAACCGATCATTGATATAGATATTGTGATAGAGATATCCATATTTGATCAGATAAAAACAAAATTAGAGTCCATTGGATACAAGCATGAAGGTGATTTAGGTATATCGGGAAGAGAAGCTTTTAAATATGAAAATAAAGAGCATCTAATGAGGCATCATTTATACGTATGTGACAAGGAAAATGAAGAATTATATAAACATATTGTATTCAGAAATTGGTTAAAAGAAAATCCGGATGATCGGGATATGTATAGTAAGGTTAAGCTGGAAATGGCAACAAAATATCCAACGGATATAGATGCGTATATTGATGGAAAATCACCTTGTATTCGTAATATATACAAAAGGTGCGGATTAATCACATAAACATATACTTAGCTATAACTAATGATAGTAGCATAATCAATTCGATTATGATCAAATTATTAAAAAAAGGAAAATACCATGAAAACCTTAATTTTTAATGGCTCACCAAGAAAAAATGGCGATACCGTAAGTCTGATTAATAAAGTGATAAAAAATTTAACCGGAGAGTATAAAATCATCAATGCCTATGATTGTAGAATAAATCCATGTATTGATTGCAGATATTGCTGGAACCATGATGGCTGTTCCATACAGGATGGAATGCAGGAAGTTTATGAATACATAGAAGAGTGTGATAATATTTTGATTGCTTCCCCTATTTATTTTTCTGAATTAACGGGAGCATTATTAAATGTAGGAAGTCGCTTGCAAACTTATTTCTGCGCTAGATTTTTTCGCAAGGAAAAACCTATTATGAAAAGTAAAAAAGGTGCCATAATTGTTGTTGGTGGGGGAGATGGAAGTGTATTGAAAGCGTATGATACTGCTTGTTGCTTACTTCGTCATATGAATGCATATGATATTTTGCCTGTGGTCTATAGCCATGGTACCAATGATAAACCGGCAATTGAAGATAAAACTGCATTATCCGGTGTAAAGGGTATAGCGAAATTCTTTAATAAATGACTCTTAGCGTATGTATAATATCACAAAACTGTTTAGTTAGTATACATGAAATCTAGGAGCAATGGGTCTTATTTAAGTAACCGGAATTATAATATCTATAACAAACTGATTTTTAAAAGGAGATTTGATTATGAAGAAGAAAATTCTATTATTAAGTTGTTTATTTGTTTTAAGTGTATGTCTTTTAACAGGATGTGTTCCTGGGGATGGAACATATACATCTACAGAACCTGCAGGGTTCTTCTGGGGTATTTGGCACGGATGGATTGCACCAATTTCACTTATTATGGGATTGTTTAATAAAAGTATAAGAGTCTATGAAGTTGTAAATACCGGTTGGTGGTACGACTTCGGTTTTTATATGGCGATTATTAGTGGATTTGGTGGTTTGTCTTTATTCCGTAAAAAAGGTTCCAAGGATAATAATCAATAATACTTTTTATTGTAAAATGTTCTAGCATGTTACATTACTATTACAGCAGTGAATTAATGAACTGATCCTAATAGAAATATTTTTAGAACTGAATGATAGAGAAAGTGGAACGAAAGCTTATAAATAAAAAATTAACTTATGTTACAGTACAATTCGAAGATACGAGGGGACCTAAGTATGGTGGAATCAAAAGGATGGGAGTGGAATTTAGCTGATCAGAAAATATGGACTGAGCCGTGTGAAGAAAGCTATTACTATGCTAGTAAATGGAAAAAAGAGAATTGTCATTCTGTTTTAGACTTAGGTTGTGGGTTGGGAAGGCATTCGATTTTATTTGCAAAGCATGGTTATAAAGTTACTGCTTTAGATATTTCAAAAGAAGGTATTGAGTATCTTAAGCAATGGCAGAGACAGGAAAATGTAGATATTTTATGTAAAATTGCAGACATGAAACAACTACCTTTTTCTAATGATGCTTTTGATTGTATATTTGCATATCACTCAATTTCACATACTGATTCCGAAGGGATTAGCCAGATTATTTCAGAGATAAGCAGAGTGTTGAAGCCGGAAGGTAAGATTTTCTTAACACTGTGCTCTAAGGAAACATGGTCTTTTACAGAAGCATCATTCAAACGTATTGATGAAAATACAGTGATAAAAACAGATGGACCGGAGATCAATGTACCGCATTTTTATGTAAATCTAGAGGATATCGAAAAACTGTTTCATCAATATTCAATCAATAGAATACGACATATTGACGATTGTTATTTTAATGGTAGAAAGCAAAACAACAAACATTATTATATTGAAGCTGAGTTACATAAAAAGCCTATGAGAATTGATTATTCTAATATTATTGGAAAGGCTGTCGAAGGTATTATAGACAGACCCTTAGGAAGTTGTCACTCTCGATATCCTGATATTAAGTATTCTGTAAATTATGGCTATATTGAGGGTATCTATGCCGGTGATGGTGATGAACAGGATATTTATCTCCTGGGAGTTGATACTCCGATGGATAGATTCAGTGGAACGGTAATAGCGGTATACCATAGATACAATGACAATGAAGATAAGTGGATTGTAACGCCGGATGGTAGGGATATGAATGATGACGATATTTTGAAAGCGATCAATTTTCAAGAGAAGTTTTATGATGGAAAACTATATCGATTATAATGCTCCAGACTTTAGCGGACCTCAGTTTATTAAGAAATTTATATTATGAATGGTTAGCAAGAATTTACATAATAAAAATTTATTTATAGAGAAGGAAAAATGAGATGATATATTTACATAAGGATGATTTAGTAATACGCAATATGATAGAAACTGACCCTCAAATTATTTGTGATGAAGAAATAGCACAGGGGTGGCACGTAACAACTGAAAAATATGAAATGCGATTGAAAGACCAAGCCAGTGGTAAATCAGTTGCTTTCGTTGCTGAATATCAAGGGAATATTGCAGGTTATATTAATGTATATTGGAATCCCAATGCAGGTGCCTATGCAAATATGGGCATACCGGAAATCGTTGATTTTGGAGTGTTTGAGAAATATCAAAGATGTGGTATAGGAAGTGCTCTGATGGATGTTGCAGAGCAACTGGCTGCAACGAATGGAAATAAAGTCTGTTTAGGAGTTGGCTTACATAATGGATATGGCAGTGCTCAACGAATGTACGTAAAACGAGGATATATACCAGACGGAACCGGTGCGTGGTATCAGGATAAAATTTGTGATCAGTATGCAAGCTGTTGCAATGATGATGATTTGATTCTATATTTATCGAAAGAGTTATAGGCTGAGGTCTAAATAAGGTAGGTAAAAAGATGAAAAAACCGGTAGTGTTTTTAGATTTTCAGGGTACCCTTGGCGGAGAAGGTCTCGAAGATATTACATCCTTTGAGTTCTTTCCTTTCGCATTGGAAGCAATTCAACTTCTTAATAAAAATAATATCCTTGCCATTGGAATAACCAATCAAAGTCATATATCAAAAGGGTTAATTACAATGGAGGAATATGATACTAAACTTCAATTATTAAAAGATAAGTTAGCAATTCATAATTCATTTTTTGATTCTGTTTATTGTTGTCCTCATGATAATAAAGATCATTGTAATTGCAGAAAACCCTTAACCGGAATGATTGAGAAGGCAAAGGAAGAACATGATCTGGATATGCAAAAGGCATATGTAGTTGGTGATATGGGTATGTCGGATATGGTTTTAGCAAAGAATATCAATGCAAAAGGAATACTAGTCTTAACTGGGGTGGGTAGAGGTAGCTTAAATGAACATCGTTCCTCTTGGCAAGATGTGAATGCTGATTACATCGCTGAAAATGTTTTGGAAGCAGTAAGATGGATCTTAAATGACCTTAAAATTAATCTATAGGAGTACTTTTTTTCTTAACAAATTGCATTCTTAATGGTGGATTAAATCTAATAAGAATAGATGGGATATTGCTTATAAGGGGTTAAATTAGAGTTATGAATTATCTAGCAAGAAAGAGATTTTGGAAGTGAGTTTTAGGTAGTGAAATTTAGGTAGTAATATGACATGTAGTTGTCTTATTAGATATGTGATAATAAGGAAAATAGTATTGGGAGGGCAACTTTATGTTAACAAATTCTGTAATCCAATGGCTTTTGGAAGATAGTAATCCTGCAATCAAATATCGTACACTGACAGAATTGTTGGATAAATCAATTGATGACATGGAGGTACAAACTACATACAAATCGATTTGGCAACAAAAAAGTATTCAAAAGATATTAACGAAGCAAAATGAGAATGGTACATGGGATACCTCAGATTACGGTATGCATACATCCTTGCGATACCTAACAGCCTTAGCAGAACACGGTCTTGGTTGCGAAAGCCGTATGGATCGTGCTATTGATTATGCAGTAGCTTCCTTAAAAGAAATAGATAATTCTACAGGATCAAACGAATCGGGTGGTTGTTCCAATGCACTGCTCCTAAGAGCAATTGTTATGCTTGGGTATCATAATCGACCAGATGTAAGAATGCTTTTAGATAACTATGCTTCCTCCCAGCTTTATGATGGTGGCTTTATGTGTAAAAGATTATTGGATAAAAAACCGGAGCGTAAAAGCTGTTATAAAGCATCGGTAGCAGCTTTATTGTTATATGCTGCTTGTAAGCAAAAAGGAATTACATTTGAAAATACCGATCGGTTAACAGAATACTTTATAAAGCGAGATGTTTTTTATACATCAGATAAAAGTACCATGATTACAGGAGGACGACCTGGTTGGAGATTCATTGATAATTTCTTTCCGATTGAGCCGATGAGAATTGGTTTACCTTTGATCCTATCGTCTTTATGCATACTTGGAGTAGGAGATGGCCAAGGGATGGATAGAGCATGGACTATCTTAGAAGACAAAAAGAATGATACAGAAAAGCTGATTTTAGAGGGTACTTTGAGTAAACAACCCTGTTCCTTTGGAAAGGTTGGACAAGAGAATAAATGGATGACATTCTATTCTGTTTTAGCGGATAAATATAGGTTATAGAGCTATTACCATAGAATCATGTAAATAAAAGGATGGTTAACTAAATATTATAAAGGATTTCCATCTCTCTCGTATATCGAAGCATAACATAATGGATCAGTATTTTATTGTTATATGGAGGAATAAGTATTGATGGGAATTTATAATTATATTAAATGGTTTGTAGATGAAGATATCAAAGATTATGAATTAATAGATAAAAGCCGAGATAAGAGTATATGGTACTAAACTTATATGGAGGTACATAAGATATGGCAGTAATTTATCTTGTAAGACATGGACAACCCGATTACAGTCCCTGTGACGAACGAGGATATATAGGACACGGAAAAGATTTGGCACCATTATCCGAAGAAGGAATACGACAAGCAGAACAGACAGCAAAGGATTTCAGACTGCAGGATGCAGAACTTATCGTTTCTTCCCCTTATACGAGAGCCTTACAGACTGCTGCAATTATTTCGAAAAATACCGGCATTGAATTAAGAGTTGAAATCGATTTGCATGAATGGATGCCGGACATAACATTCCAATATGACAAATTCACGGAATGCTTAGAACTTACTAAGGATTTTGTAAAACATCAGGGAGTATATCCGAATGGTGAAGTTAGAAAATGGGAATGTCTACATGATTTAAGGCAGAGAGTAAGAAAAGTCGCTGATCAATATGCACATTATAATAAAGTGATTTTTGTATGTCATGGTATGGTGATGAGGACATTAACCTATGCAGAAGTAATAAAGCCCGGAGAAATCATAGAGTGTAATTATGAGATAGGGCAACCGGATTGCATCTATTCATTTTATTAATAGAGATAGTTAGATTATCCATATTACTTAAATAGAAATAGATACATAGCACAAAATATAAAGAAGGTTCGAGGTATGGGAAGGAGTAGGATAATATGAGTGAAATTATAAGAAGTGACGTAAATGAGGAATGGGCACATTCCGGAATTGTTGAAGCTGGAGATTTTGTTTTTGTCAGCTATTGTGTGGGAAATATAGGACAGCCGATTGAAGACCAAATTAATGGAGCCTTTGATCATTTGAGTAGACGGCTGGAATCAATTGGTTTAACTTTAGAATCAGTAGTAAAGATGGATTGCTTGTTTCGAGATGTTTGGAATATTCCTGTGATGGAAAAGGTGATCAAAGAAAGATTTCATGGTAAATACCCTGCTCGTAAATCAATCCAGACGGAATTTGCTCATAGGGGCGGACATGACGGACTACTATTTCAACTTGATGCTATCGCTTTTAAAGGATAACATATACTAAAGACTCATCAAAGTATGGAGGATACATATTGAATAACATAGCAATCAGACTAGAAGAAGAAAAAGATTATCGTGCTGTTGAAGAGCTAACACGTAAGGCATTTTGGAGAGAAGAGAGAATTGAAAAAATTGGTGTAGGATGTACGGAACATTATATGGTTCATTCCTTGCGTAAAATGGATGGTATCATGGAGCTTAATTTCATAGCAGAAGTGGATGGGAAAATCGTCGGTCATATCATCTACAGCAACGCCTACATAGAAAAATCAGATCATCAAAAGATAGAGGTACTTAATTTTGGACCAATTAGTGTATTGCCTGCTTACCAAAAGCAAGGGGTCGGTAGTGCTCTTATGAAGCACTCCATCGAATGTGCGAAGAAGCTGGGGTATGGAGCAATACTTTTTTTTGGACATCCGACTTATTATCCAAGGTTTGGTTTTGTGGAAGCAAAGGAATTTGGTATAACAACGGCATGGGGAGCTAATTATCCAGCTTTTATGGCAATGGAATTAAAACAGGACTTTTTGAAAGACATAGATGGAAAATTCATAGAAGCAGTGATTTATGATGAAGAGCAACATAAAGAAAAGGCAGCAGAGTTCGATAAAAATTTCTATAAATAAATTGTGAATAAGCATATTACAAATCCTATGATAGAAAACCATAAATATAAATTCTATTTCACAAGCTAATCAAAATAATAATTTTACAGTTAGTATATAGCAATGAAGGTCAAGAAAATAATTTGAGCCTATGATATCCTTTGTTTATCGGAGGTAGCAAATATGAACGAAGCAAATTCAGCTTATATCGTACAGAAAGTACAAGATTATATTGAACAGAATATAGCAAAGCCGATTACATTAAAGCAACTTTCGGATACGGCTGGATATTCACCTTGGCATCTTGCCAGAATCTTCAAAGAAGTAACTGGTAAAGCACCTTATGAATATATTCGTTCAAGAAGACTCACTCAGGCAGCACTGATCTTAAGAGATGAAAACAAAAAGGTGATCGACGTCGCACTTGATTTTGTTTTTGATAGTCAGGAGGGATTTACCAGGGCGTTCTCCAAGGAGTTTGGAATTGCTCCAGGTAAATATAAAACCAAGACTCCTCCCATTAAGCTGTTTTTACCTGAGAAAGCGTATGATACCTACCGAGCATTGCATAATACAAAATGGATCGGTGAAAGGATGGAAAATATGACAAAGTCTGTATTTGTACAAATTATTGAGAGACCGGAAAGAAAATGTTTGCTTAAGAGAGGTAGTAAGGCAGAAGAGTATTTTGAATACTGTGAAGAAGTAGGCTGCGATGTATGGAATGTATTAACGAGTGTAAAAGAAGCGTTGTATGAACCAATCGGTATGTGGCTGCCATCGAATCTGATACCTGAGAATACTTCCCGTTATGTTCAAGGAGTAGAGCTTCCTATGGATTATAATAAAGAGGTACCGGAAGGATTCGAATTAATTGTATTGCCGCCTTGTACCATGATGATATTTCAGGGAGAGCCCTATGATGACGAAGAGTTTCAGTCTGAAATCGGCGAAGTATGGAAGCATATTGAGAAGTTTAATCCGGAAACCTACGGATATCAATGGGATCCAGAACAGGCACCACGCTTCCAATTAGCACCAATGGGGTACCGTGGATATATCGAAGCTAGACCGGTTAAAAAAATGTAATAAAGATTCTATAAAAAATTGCTATAAAGATAATAAAGACCCAGCAGGATCATTGTATCCTGCTGGGTTTCACACATCTAAAAAATTATATTAGTTTTGAAATTATTTCGTACCTTTAGCTGCTTCAATCTGTTCTGCCAAATCATTAAGATAAACCCAGCGTTCCATCTTATGCTCCAGGGTGCTTACGAGAATGCCTTTTTGTTTCATTAGTTCGTTTAACTTCGAATAGTCTGTGGCAGAAGCAGCGATTGCCTGCTCTGTTTCTTCGATTTGGTTCTCTAGATCAGCAATATCATCGTCGATGGTCTCAAATTCTTTTTGCTCCTGGTACGTAAATTTCACTTTATTACTTTTCTGTTTCCAACTAGCAATGTTGGCAGACTTCTTTTCATCTTCCTGAGTGGATTGACTTTTAACACTTTGATCTAAGGTGCGTTCCGCAACTGTTTCTTTATAATCCGAGAAATTTCCTTCATATTGTTGTATCTTGCCGCTTTCTTCAAAAGCAAAGATTCTGGTAGCAATTTTATCTAAGAAATAACGATCATGGGAAACAGTGACAACAATTCCAGGGAAGGAATCAAGGTAGTCTTCCAAGATGGTTAATGTCTGAATATCCAGGTCATTGGTCGGCTCATCTAGGATTAAAACATTAGGAGCTTCCATTAGAACCTTTAAAAGATAAAGTCTTCGCTTTTCTCCACCGGAAAGTTTACCGATTAAGGTATATTGCATGGAGCCGGTGAATAAAAACTTATCACACATCTGAGAAGCCGTAGCCGTTCCATCCACAGTTTGGATGTATTCAGCAGTATCGCGAATATAATCAATCACCTTCAGACTTTCATCCATATATTCATTTTCCTGAGAAAAATAGCCAAGCTTGACTGTTGTTCCCGTTTCTACGATTCCATTATCCGGTGAAATAACTCCGGTTAAAATATTAAGCAGTGTACTTTTTCCGCAGCCATTAGGTCCAATGATACCAATACGATCTCCAGGCAGCAGGATATAAGTAAAATCACGAAACAGCTGTTTTTCCCCGTATGCTTTGCTGATCTCATTCAATTCGATGGTCTTTTTACCTAAACGAGAGGATAAGGAACTGATTTCAACCTTTCCGTCTATGTCTACGGTTTTCCGATCTCTTAATTCTTCAAACCTTTGAATATGAGCCTTCTGCTTGGTGGAGCGAGCTCTTGCGCCACGCATCATCCATTCTAATTCTACCCGGAATAAGCTTTTTGCCTTTCGTTCGGTGGCCATTGCCATTTCTTCTCGTTCCGCTTTGAGTTCCAGAAATTTAGAATAATTTGCTGTATAGCTATAGATGCTTCCTTTATCAATTTCAACAATCTTATTGGTTACTTTATCTAAGAAATAACGATCATGGGTGATCATGATGAAGGCACCGCGATATTTGGTTAAATAATCTTCCAGCCATTCTGCCATCTCGTTATCCAAATGATTTGTCGGCTCATCTAATACCAGAATCTCAGCAGGGGTAAGAAGCGTACGGACTAAGGCAACTCGTTTCTTCTGACCACCGGATAATATCGATGGATTAGCGGACGGATCCAGAATGCCAAGTTTAAGAAGCATAGCAGCAGCTTCGCCTTCCAGATTACGATATTCTTCCTCCGCCTTTTGATTTAATACAACATTTTGAAGGATGGTGAGTTTGTCATCGAAGACCGGAGTTTGTGCAAGATATCCTATCCGTACCTTTTTACCGCGGGTTATGGTGCCGGTATCCGGTTCTTCCAGTCCGGCAATCATTTTTAATAAAGTGGACTTACCGGTGCCATTAATACCAATAACACCAATCTTATCCCCTTCATTGATACCGAAAGACACATTATCAAAAAGCATCCGCTCGGTATAGCTCTTGCTCATGTTTTCTATAGTTAATAAATTCATGGTTTATGACCTTTCTATTTATATACTCATGTACCGTTTAGTTTAACTGGTATTCGTTCGAGGTATTTGCTTAACGTTAAAATACATCTAGATCTTATATAAATACTATACTGTTGGGTAATATTAAAACATTTTAAATAGCATCTATCTAAAAAACGCAATAATTCGAATTGCTTTATGTAGTTTTCATCCTAACATAAGAAAATTGAAAAGTCCAGTAGTATGGACGAGGATCATTTGCGATTATTTATCATGTAAGGATAGGTAAACTCTTTTTGAAAATGTTTAATATGATGTGATATTTGTGATTGAAATCATTTGGATAGATAGAACGGAAATAGTAGAACATAGAAATGAATGAGATTTTGGATTGAGGTGATAAATTCATGCTTTCAATATTATCAAAAGTATTTCTATGGGGTTCTCTCCTATTTGGATTAATAAGTATTATCAGTACCTTTATTCTAATACATTTGCTGAAGAAGTGGGAATTCAGGCGAGTGGACGAAGTTCAGCCCAATCTTAGTAAATTTTTTCTATGGATTCTAGTAGTCGATGTATTGTGCGGTGCCTTAGGTATCATAGGAAGAGTATTTTCGGATTAATTGAAACTCTTGGGAGAGATATTAATAGAAAATATATATTATGATAATAAAATAATAGCATTGATAATAATAATATCAAAAATGCAAGAAATTAAATCTCGCATTTTAGATATTATATTATTTTCGTTATTTCAAGATTATAAAGCTATGAAGATTTATAATCCGTATTTATCTTTAACTTCCTGGGAACATCTACAAACTCCATATACTTTAATCGATTCAACCGCCTGTTCCAGCAATTCCAAGGTGATGTCTTTAGGTAAAATAAATAAGCCAACGATTACAATTTTTATTTTATTTTCTCCATTCTTGATTATCTTTTCAAGCTCTGACTTTGTAAAACCACCAACTCCAATTAATATGGAATGTCCATATTTGACTTTTTGTTCTACGAGTTTTTTTGTGTCTTCTTCATGCTTGTCAAGCTGCCTCTTAATAGCAGTCTTTATAAATTCCGTCCGGGATGCATAATAACCATCATTGACCAGTAAATCAATATAACCAAGATCAACGGTATTAATATTAATTGTAATTTTTTCGGTAGTATCCTTCTTCAATTCGCTCATTTATATACCTCCTTACCATCCGTCTGGATGGTAAATTGATTATACCATCCAACTGGATGGTTGTCAATGATTACATATATACCGTTACATGCAGTTTCAATTTTACTTGTAGAATAAATGTTTGTGAATTAGCTTAGGTCAGCAGTCTGACAGAACCATCTTCTGGTATCAACCCTTTTATTAATCCATAAAAATAATACAAAAAGGAGCTTCACACCAGCGATTATTCAACCGCTAGAGCGTAGCTCCATTAAAATCATTCTTATTTTAGCACCTCAAGAAGCACATCCAGTAAAGCGTCATTTTGTTCCGGAAGCATAAAGCAGAAGCGGATAAATTTATTATTCAGGAAGGGGAAAGTGGAACAATCCCGGATCATAAGTCCCTTGCGAATGGCTGCTTCAAACAAGTTCATGGAAGTAATGTCTTCCTTTTGTATCTTAATCAGAACAAAATTTGCTGTGGGGGTAAAGTAAGTAATATTCTTGCAGGAATTTAGACGTTCACAAATACGATCCCGCTCCTTGGCAATGAGTTCTCTCGTTTCTTTCATATAATCCTCATCCGTAAACATAATCTCACCGGCAATCGCAGCGAGGCTATTGATGGTCCAAGGATTTTTTCTTTGATTCATCTCCTTTAGCAGATCTACATTACCACAGATGGCATAGCCCAGACGAAGACCCGGAGCTGCAAAGAATTTTGAAATTCCTCTCAAGATGATGATATTATTGTAATAGCCGGTCAAAGGAGCAGAGGTAATCTGGGCAAAATCCTTGGCAAACTCAACATAGGTTTCATCCACCATAACAAAGATACCTTTTTGTTTACAAATATCTAAGATTTTTCTCATGTCATTTCTTGTGATGGCAGAGGAGGTGGGATTGTTGGGATTACAGATCACTAGCAAATCCACGTCAGAGGTTAATTCTTTTTCTAAAGCCGGAATATCGATAGCGAATGCTTTCTCTTCCTGCAAACGGTAATATAACGTACTACCACCTCCAAGAGTAACTTCTCTCTCATATTCTGAGTAGGTAGGTCCGATAATGAAAGCTTTTTTTGGATGTTTGATTTGAATAAAGAGTGAGATCAGTTCGGTAGAGCCGTTACCAACTATGACATTTTCCGTCTCTGTGTGGACATAATCAGCAATACATCTTCGTAAAGAGGTATACTCACGGTCCGGATAACTCATAATAGCATCCACTTTTTCCGACAAGGTTTTCTTAAGCTTCGGAGATATTCCGAGAGGATTTACATTGGCTGAAAAACTGACGATATCCTCCTTCTTAATTCCGTAGACTGCCTCTATTGTTTCTAAATCACTTCCATGAAAATGATCTGTATGCTTGATCATAATAATTACCAATCCTTTCTTCAAAATCTTTAAATATTGGTTCTCAGGTTCTTAATTTATATAGTGAGTTGTCAATTAACTCACTTTGTAAAATGATTTTATTCTTTATGTTAACCCTTTCCAACGGAAGAGAATCCTCCATCGTCTATTTCAGATCTTCACATTCTTTATTTATTATAGTATTTATTATCATAAGAGTTGTAGACTTATCGCATGCTTATCAGTCCTGTAATGAAGATTATTACCTCAGTGGACTAGATTTTTTCCATGCATTGCATTATAATTATTATAACTATTTTAACGGAAAAAACAAGTGTAGAGCCAAAGGTTCATGATTGGGATCGTGTATAAATATAACTTACTACCGAGGTGAATTGATTGAAGGATAAAATTGAACGATTAGCAAATGGAATATTTGAGTATGAACTGCCGGAAATAATGATATCAGAGAGTGAAATCCAGTTTTCAGTGGAAACCGGTAAAAGCTATGAGGGAAGCCTTTCGATTCGTAATAGCAATCAAACCGCGATGAAGGGAGTGCTTTCTTCCTCAAGTCGCTATTTTGTCCTAGACCGTCAATCTTTTTACGGAACAGAGAATACAATAACCTATCGATTTGAAGCGAAGAACATCAGTGCGGGAGAACAAATTACAGGACAGATTATTCTTATCACAGATTGCGGGGAAGCAGTAATACCATACACAATTCAGGTAGAAGAAGCTTATTTTTTAACCTCTTTGGGAAAGATCAAGGACTTATTTCAATTTACGAATTTAGCAAGAGGAGATTGGGAAGAAGCAAAGAAGATTTTCCAGAGCGAGGATTTTGATCGTATTATATTAAAAAAAGATCCGAAATTCAGTTCTATCTATAACAATTTACGCAAGAGCAGTTCGATTAACCATGCTATGGAAGAGTTTTTAATTGCTATTCGTAAAAAGTCAAAGATTACTTTTTCAACGGATAAATCGAATCCTATCTATGTTGTAGAGCAGGATAGTTTTCTGGACAAGCTTACTATAACTAAGAACCAATGGGGTTATGCACAGATTTTTATCAGTACGGACGCTCCCTTTATTCAACTGGAAGAAAAGACTCTCTCCACCGATCAATTTGCAGGTAACAGCTATTCAATTTCTTATATCATTGATCCAAAGTGCATGAGGAATGGTACGAATTATGGACGTATTACGATCAAAACATGTTATCAAACGATAGCAGTGACCATTGTATGTAAGAAAGAAAGAAGTGACGAGGAAGGTCTTAAGGAGCGTAAGAAAGAACAACTATTTATTTATCATATTACAAATAATTATCTTAATTTTAGAACCAATCAAATTAATTTAGTCGATTATATCTATGAAACAGATGCTTTGCTGAATGAATTTATTTCTTTAGAGACCAAAGTTTTCTATCAGCTTTATGAAATCCATCATGCCATAATTTCAGGAGAAGAAACAAGAGGGAAGGAACTGATCGACCGCTTAAAAAATGATGGAAGTGATAAAAAGAAAGACTCAGTGATTGAACATAGTGCCTTCCTATACTTACAGGCTATGTTAAATAAGGACGAGCTAACCGTAAGACAATCAGCAGAAAAACTGCGTAACTATTATGAGAATGGTCATTCTGACTGGAGAATATTATGGTTTCTTTTATATACGGATGCTAGATATGAGGATAATGGTACTTTAAAATTAAGAGATATGAAAGAGCAATACGAAGCAGGTTGCCGTAGTCCAATTCTCTATTATGAAGCGATCAGCTTAATTAATGAGGAACCATATTTATTGCGTGAACTGAGTCAATTCGAAACTCAGGTAATGTATTATGCAATTAAGAACCGTCTTTTAACAAAAGAGGTAGTACTTCAATACATCTATTTGGCAAATAAGAAGAAGCGGTTTCACAGAATTATATTTCATTGTCTTGTTATGTTATATGAAGATAACGAAGATAAGGATCTACTTTCAATTATCTGTAGTACACTGATTAAAGGATTAAAGAAAGATCCAAAGTACTTTATTTGGTACCAGTTAGGTGTGGAGGCTCAACTGCGTATTACAGAATTGTATGAATATTATATGTATTCCATACCGGAAGAAGAGAACCAGACCATTGCGGCACCTGTACTGCTTTATTTTATATATAACAGTAATTTAAATGATAAAAAGAAAGCATATCTATATGCGGAAATAATAAAACATAAGTCGACGAATGAAGCGATGTTTCGAACCTATTATAAAAGGATGGAGATATTTGCATTAAAACAGTTGGAAGCACATCATATAGATCTGAATTTAGCTGTGTTGTATAATGAATTTTTCGAAAAGATTAAAGTTACGGATCAGATTGCCCGTTTATTGCCCTATGTCATGTTTCGCAATGAATTCCTATGCAACCATCCAGGTATGAAAGGCGTTATTGTAATTCATAAGGAACAGGAAAGAGAAGAGTATTATCCCCTACTAGAAGGCAAAGTACAGATTGATCTGTATTCGAATAATGCAGAATTGTATTTAGTTGATCTGAATTCGAATCGTTATATAACCTCAGTGGAATATTCTTTACAGCAGCTTTTTGAAGGAGAAGAGTATTGCAGTGTTTGTGAAGGGTATAGTGACCATCCGCTATTTTTAATCCATTTGCTTGAAAAATATGATACTTATCAGATGGTGCATGAACAAGCGGTAGAACTTCGTAAGAATGTGTTACAGCTAGAGAATTTAAGTGAACAAAATCGTATCCTGTGTCTACAGAATTTAATTGAATATTATTATGAGAACTATGATGGAGAACAACTGGATTATTATCTCCAGAGGATTGATGTATATAAGGTTTCAGCAATTGATCGGATACGGTTATTGGAGTATCTGATTGTAAGAGATATGTATGATAAAGCGCAGCAGATGATGAGAGACTTCGGTTATCAGGGGGTATCGACCGGCAAGTTAGTAAAATTATGTTCAAAGCTCATTACGAAGACGAAACCAGAGGAGAAAGATCAATTCCTAATCGAATTATGTTGTTATGTATATACGGAACATAAATACGATGAGGCAATTCTTTCCTATCTGGTACGACATTATGATGGATCTACAAGAGATATGATCGTATTATGGCAGGTAGCAAAAAACTTTGAAATCGGAACCAGTGAATTGGAAGAACGGCTATTAGCACAGATGCTCTTTGCTGAAAGTAATATTCAGGACAGCTTTCAGGTATTTAATGAATACTATAAAAGTGTAACGAATCATTTACTGGTAAAAGCTTATCTGACCTATTATGCTTTTAAATATGTCGTGAAAGACAGGATTGTACCGGATGAACTTTTCCAAATAATGAAACGAGAATTAAATTATGAAGAAAATGATATCTGTATGTTGGCGTATTTAAAATACAATGCAGGACGAGATGACTTACCGCAGAATGAACTTACTATGATTGAATATCAGCTGAATCATTTTTGTCAAAGAGGAATTATCTTGCCTTTTTATATGGAATATAAGAAAAAGGTAAAACTACCGGAGCAGATTACAAATCAGTTTTATGTGGAATATAAGACGGATCCTAGTAAAAAGGTGTTTATTCATTATCGTCTTGTGAATAAAAAAGAGTCTTCTTTTATAACAGAACCGATGGCAAATGTATTTATGGGAATTCATGTGAAAGAATTTTTCCTATTCTATCATGAATTATTACAATATTATATATCCGAGGAACAGGAAGAAGAAGCAATGATTACGGAAAGTCTTCATGTCCATTATGACAAAGAAGAACTGGAAGAAGACGAAACGAAGTACCATCAGATTAATTTAATGCTCATGGCGAAGGAAATGCATGATGATGCAACCTTAGTTGAACTGATGGAGCATTATATCAGAAAAGAATATATTATCTCACAATGCTTTCAACCATTACATAAGTAAGAAATAATTCAAATGACGACTCATTATTTTAACTAGATGGAATGTAGCAATCGAATCATATAAGTGGGAGGATTGATATGGAGGGAAAGAGAAAGTTGTTAGTAGGCTTTGACTTAAGCGAAGAATTTTCGCAAATCAGTTGTTTTAGTTATAAAACCTTGGAACCGGTATCCATTTGCCCAAACGAGAAGGAGGAGAATGGTTTCATACCGACGGTTCTGTACTTAAGAGGAGATACTGATGTATGGCTCTATGGTAATGAAGCGATTGCAGCAGCAGCGGCAGATCAAAAGGAACCTATTGTCTCCCTCCTCACAAAGATATGTGCCGGGGAGGAAATTAGAGTATATGAAAAATCATATACACCGGTTGCCTTGTTAGAAAAGTTCCTTCGGAAAACCTTAATGTTAATTAAAAATTATTTTCCTACAGAACCAATTACAAGGATCGTGATTACGATACAAACCATGGAAACGAAATTAGTAGAAGGAATTTATGAAGCTCTGGAACTTCTGGGAATATTAAAGGATAGAGCAACGGTCATCAGTCATGAGAGCAGCTATTTATCCTATGTTGTGAATCAGGACAAATCCTTGTGGCTAAATGATGTGGGATTATTTGATTTTGATGAAGAGGGACTTCTTTATTCCCAGATCAAAGTAAATCGTAAAACTCAGCCCTTCATTGCAGGAATATCACAAACGGCTTATGCAGATACCATACGGTATGATATGAAAAAAGAGCAGCCAGACCAACTAAAATATGCCTTTGAGCAATTTACAAAGACAGTTTTGTATAAACAGGTCGTATCAACCCTTTATTTTACCGGAACCGGATTTGAAGGTAACTGGGCAGAGAGTGTCATTAAGAGTTTATGTGCCGGAAGAAGAGTATTTATGGGACAAAATCTTTATACAAAAGGTGCTTGCTATGCTGCGAAAGATATGGCTGGAGAAGGTAAGAAGGATGTTGCGGTTCTCGGGGAAGAGATGATAACCAATACAGTTACTCTGCAGGTTTATCAGGATACGGCAATTCGAGAGTTTCCTTTGATAGAGGCTTTGGTGCCATGGTATGAAGTGAACCGTAGTGTAGAGGTAATCCTAGATGATGCCACTGAACTGAATATTATGAAACGGAATATCTTTAACGGGGATGTAGTTGAACATAATCTAACCTTAAATCCAAGGCTGCATCGTAAGAATCGAATGACCAGACTTAAGTTATCCATTACCTGCAAGGATACAAAGAAAGCAAAAATTAATATAATGGACCTCGGATTTGGTGAATTTGAACCAGGAACCAATCGCGACTATGAATATATGATAGAGATTTAAGGAAGAGGAAACACGGTCAGGCCGTGGAGGAGTTATGCATGGGTAAAGTGATTTTATGCAGCGGGGAAAGGACAAGCAAACCTTATCTCTTTGCTACTGAAGGTATACGGGTCTATTCGATGGAAGAACTATGCTATTATATTTACCATCATATCTATTATATAACGGCAGATATGTTTACCAATGCCTTAATTGAATGGATCGGTACAGAGTGTAAACTAAAAGATCGGGCAGATAAATTAAAAGTATTAAAAGATAAAAAAGCTGATGTAAAAAGCCTGGCAACGGTTGTCCTTTGCAGTACCGATTATTATACGGAAGATGAAATAAAATCCCTCCTTAAAATCATGGATCAGATGGCGGGAATGAGTAAGATTATGAGAGAATGTTTCCTGGCTGAAAAATGTGTGCTGGAAAAGAATTATCAGGATGCGATCAAGCGGTATGAGCAAATACTAAAAAGTGAAGATGCAAAAAGCTTACATCCAAAAGAATATGGCGATCTTCTACATAATCTCGCTGTTGCAAAGATTAATACCGCTGGGCTTAACGAAGCAGTGGATATATTGAAAGAAGCTTATCTTCAAAATAGGAACGTTGAGACTTTAAAGCAATACTTGCTTGCAATGGAACTTTCAGATCCTACTTCTTTGGTTGAGGAGGAGATACAAAACTTGCAGGTAGAGGCTCAGCTATTAGAGGATATTACAAAAAAGTTAGACCAGCTGTATGAAGAAGCAGATAACTGTGAAATGATGATGAGCATTCATCAATTGAACGAGTTGAAGAAGGAAGGCAAAATAACAGACTTCTATAAGAAAATTGATGATATAATCGATAGTTGGAAACAAAGTTTATATATTCGTTAGAAGATTATGTAAAAGCTATAACAAAGTTAATACAAAAGTTAATATAAAAGCTAATATAAAAGTTAATATAAAAGGCTAATTTAAAAGTCTTACGAAAGTGCTGAATTAAGATGAGAGAATTAGCTATGCTTTGGGATTTATATCCAGAACATTGGATATAGTGTGAATGAAAGTAGTTACAAAAGAGAATCTTATCCTTTGAATATAAGTATATCGACGACTATGAAAAGCAAAGGAATAGCTTATAGATGAGAGGGGTTAAGTTATTATGGGTTTATTGCAAAGGCTATTCGGGAGGAAACAACGAGAAGCAACGGAAAAGACGATTAATCTGGAAGAGAGCAGCAGTGAGTTAAAGAGAACGATCAAGTTAAATACAAAGCAAGAACGCCTTGGACTAATTCGCGAAAATTGTGAGTCAATCGCCGATGGTAACAGACAGATGGAAGAAGCGAAGGTGGAATATCAAGCTGTAACGTCTTATCTAACTGATATGCAGCGCATTGATATGATACCACTGGAACAACGAGAAGTACTTGAGGATGCTGCCAGAAAAATCATCAATTTAAATAAAGAACGCAATAAATTTAAAAATAAGGATTCAAAATTATCCGATGAACAATATAGACTGTTTGAACGTTACAATTTACAGATACCGAAGGAACTACCGAAGCTTTACGAGAGTGAAAAATATCAGGTAATGATCCAAGGGGATTTGGACCGTTTAGAAAAGGAAAAGAAGCTTTTCACCGAGGAGCAGGAGGAAATTCACAGTAAACAGAATTTCTTAAAGGGAATTGGTTTCACAATCTTTATCATCGTGTCTTTATTATTTTTATTGTTTGGCTTTTTATGGAGTGTATATGATCAAAAATTTATTCTTCCATTTCTACTGACAGTTTTTATGGCGATGGTATTTGTTCTGTATGTTTTTATGGAAGCCAGAAAAAACACTCATAAGATGAAGTTGAGTGAGATCAAGCTAAACAGAGTAATCGTACTTTTGAATAAAGTTAAAATAAAAGCGGTAAATAATCGAAATTATATAGAATATACCTATAGCAAATATATGATCAAGAACTATCATGAATTAAAGACTTTATGGGAAGAATATATAAAGAGGAAAGATGAAGAGAGACGATATCAAAGTAACACGGAACTACTTCATTTTTATGAAAGTGAAATGGTTAAGGAACTAAAAAAGTTTGCTATTGCTGATTCGGAAATTTGGATCTATCAAGCTTCTGCAATTGTAGATAGTAAAGAAATGGTGGAGGTACGGCACCGTTTGAATGTAAGAAGACAAAAGCTACGAGAACGTATGGACGCATATATGAAGCAGAAGGAAGATGCTTTAACCTCTATTTATGCAGTGATGGATACTTATCCTGATTGTGTAGAGGAAGCGATGCAATTGATGAGGAAATTCCGAATCGAAAGCGAATGAATGGTACACTATTCTATTGTGAATTAGCGATAAAATAGTGTAACTCTTATTATTACAGCTGTAAAATGGCACAAATGCCACCAATAACTAATAGACAGCCAACTAACCGAATAAGTATGATATACAATTCCGTTGGCTCTGCTTTAGTTTTCAATTTCCAGGATTCTGCAAATTTCCATATAGTTTTAGGTTTTATTAGCATTATACCGCCTATTACAAATAAAAATATACCCATTATGAATTCCATTACACATCCTCCTTCATTTACTTAAGAATAACTCGTTCTAAAAAACAATTGCAAACTAAATGCATGGCAATATTATACATTATATCATTACCTAAAATCAATGTATTTGTCTTCAGATCTATTTTAAAAATGAGCATAGAAAATAAAGGGTCATTAATAAGTCGCTATACTCTGCATATATTTCTGGAAGCGAATATAGTCTTCGTTTCTTTGGCAATATCATATACCGACCATGTTGTATTTGTAGAAGAGATTTCACTAATATTGTTACATCTCCCAAAAATTTTAATCAGAAAAAGAATGAATGTTTGTTAACTCGTTTAAAAATGCTATAAATGCTAGAGTTAATGCCATCATCCGATTTAACCACTATATAGTTACAATAAATTAGTACTTGACATAATGAAGGACTTTGAATAGTATATAACTAATATGTATATTTTTAAATGTATTGATGGAGAGGATTAGATAAGGGTAGCTAATCAGAGAGGATCATCCACCGGCTGAAAGATGATCTATGGCAAGCTTATTGAAGGTAGCTCCGGAACAGCAGATCTGAACCCATTTGGTGCGTAGGAGATGTCGGGCAGTCCCGTTACAGACTTAGAGAGGTAAGATAGTAGAATATTATTTTGCCTAAATAAAGGTGGTACCACGGTTCTTCGTCCTTTTAGACGAAGAACCTTTTTTTATACATGAATATGAGTTGATGAATACATTTATTGTTTTTAAAAAGTAGATTACTAATTAGAAGAGTAAATTTTGTTTCAAAACGAAAGGAGAACATTTATGGAGAGAGAATTAGCAAAAACCTATGATCCCAAGGACATAGAAGAGCGGTTATATCAAAAATGGTTAAATAAAAAGTATTTTCACGCTGAGGTAGATAAGAATAAGAAACCGTTTACCATCGTTATCCCTCCGCCTAACATCACCGGTCAGCTACACATGGGACACGCTTTGGATAACACATTACAGGATATCTTAATCCGTTTCAAGAAAATGCAAGGTTTTAATACCCTATGGCAACCCGGTACCGATCATGCCAGCATCGCTACCGAGGTAAAAATCATCGAACAGATGAAAAAAGAAGGAATTGAGAAAGAAGACTTAGGTAGGGAAGGTTTCCTTGAGAGAGCATGGAAATGGAAAGAAGAATACGGCGGAAGAATTATCTCTCAGCTAAAGAAACTAGGATCTTCCTGTGATTGGGACAGAGAACGTTTCACTATGGATGAAGGCTGCTCCGAAGCTGTGAATGAAGTATTTATTAAATTATATAACGAAGGCTATATCTACAAAGGCTCTAAGATTATCAACTGGTGTCCGGTTTGTCAGACTTCTATCTCCGATGCAGAGGTTGAGCATGAGGAGCAGGCAGGGCATTTCTGGAACATAAAATATCCGATCGTTGGAGAAGACGGTTTCGTTGAAGTTGCGACCACAAGACCGGAGACCATGCTTGGTGATACCGCAGTTGCAGTTCATCCTGAGGATGAAAGATATCAGCATCTGATTGGTAAGAAAGTTTTTCTTCCTTTAGTAAATAAGGAAATTCCGGTAGTTGCTGATACTTATGTTGATAAAGAATTTGGTACCGGTGTAGTTAAGATAACTCCTGCCCACGACCCGAATGACTTTGAAGTAGGAAAGAGACATAACCTTCCTGAAATCAATGTTATGAACGATGATGCTACCATCAACGAGCAAGGTGGCAAATATGCAGGTATGGATCGCTATGAAGCTCGTAAACTCATGGTAAAAGAACTGGATGAACTTGGACTTTTAGTAAAGATTGAAGATCATGTTCATAATGTTGGTACTCATGATCGTTGTAAAACAACCGTTGAACCGTTAATCAAACAGCAATGGTTTGTTAAGATGGATGAATTAATTAAGCCTGCCATTCAAGGGGTAAAAAGTGGTGATATTCAATTTGTTCCGGAACGCTTCGACAAAATCTATTTTAATTGGGCGGATAACATAAGAGACTGGTGTATCTCAAGACAACTTTGGTGGGGACATCGTATTCCGGCATTTTACTGTGATAGTTGCGGGGAAATCATAGTAACAAAAGAGGCTCCGAAGGCTTGTCCAAAATGCGGACATACCCACTTAAGGCAGGACGAGGATACCCTAGATACTTGGTTTAGCTCTGCATTATGGCCTTTTTCCACCCTAGGCTGGCCAGAAAAGACAGAAGATCTGGAGTACTTTTATCCAACCGATGTACTGGTTACCGGATATGATATCATTTTCTTTTGGGTTTTAAGAATGGTATTCTCCGGATATGCTCATATGGGAGAGAAGCCATTTAGCAAAGTATTTATCCATGGTTTGGTACGAGATTCCTTAGGTCGCAAGATGAGTAAATCCCTTGGTAACGGTATTGATCCTCTGGAGGTAATTGATAAATACGGTGCAGATGCACTTCGCTTTACCTTAGTAACCGGTAATGCACCTGGTAACGATATGCGTTTTTACTGGGAGAGAGTAGAAGCGAGCAGAAACTTTGCAAATAAAGTATGGAATGCTTCCCGTTTCATTATGATGAACTTAGAAAAAGCAACCATTACCGATACAATTGATGAGAAGCTTCTTACTGTAGCAGATAAATGGATTCTTTCCAAGGCAAATACCCTTGTAAAGGAAGCTACCGAGAACATGGAAAGCTTTGAACTTGGTATTGCAGTTCAGAAAATCAATGATTTTATCTGGGAAGAATTCTGTGACTGGTACATTGAGATGGTGAAACCAAGATTGTACAGTGAAACCGATGAGACCAAGGCAGCAGCACTCTGGACGTTAAAGCAGGTACTTACGATTTCTTTAAAACTGCTTCATCCTTATATGCCATTTGTTACGGAGGAAATCTTCTGTACCCTTCAGGAAATGCTGGGTACCAAGGAAGAAGAGTCCATTATGATCTCCAAGTGGCCGGAATACAGTGAAAAGTACGAATACAGCAAAGAGGCAGAAGCAGTAGAGCTGATTAAATCTGCAGTAAAGGGAATTCGTAACGTTCGTACGGAGATGAATGTACCACCGAGCAGAAAAGCAACAGTAATCGTAGTTTCAGATAATGATAATATAAGAGAAGTCTTTACGGAAAGTAAAGTATTCTTTGCAACCTTAGGTTATGCCAGTGAAGTACTGGTTCAAAAGGACAAAGCAGGAATTCCTGAAGATGCTGTATCCACTGTTATTGCTGGTGCATCCATCTATATTCCATTTACAGATCTTGTTGATATCGAGAAAGAAATCGAGCGTCTTCAAAAGGAAAAGGATAAACTGGAGGGCGAATTAAAGCGTGTTACCGGAATGCTTGCTAATCCGAACTTTGTAAATAAAGCTCCGGAAAGCAAATTAGCAGAGGAAAGAGCAAAGCTTGACAAATATTCCGATATGATGAATCAGGTAACAGAACGACTGGAGCATCTAAAAAAATAGGTAACAAAACAAAGAGTCATCCCCCGGATGACTCTTTGTTTTGTTTACATAGAAGCAATCTTGTATTATGATAATAAATAGGAAAAAATTAACGTTTATTACTACCATCGATAACGAATGATTGAAGAGGTTCCCTATGTTAATATTGTTCATGGATTTAATTGATAATGAGGAAGATAAGAGTAAGTTCTTTGGTGTGTATCAAAGTTACCGGTATACAATGCTTTATGTCGCAAATCAAGTCTTACACGATAAATATCTTGCGGAAGACGCAGTTCAAACAGCTTTTTTAAAGATTGCCAAAAATATACATAAAATTTCTGAGGTTAACTGCCCCCAAACGAAGAGTTTTGTAGTTATTATAGTTAGAAACGTTGCATTAACTATGTTAAAAAAGGAAAATACTGTTTCAAAAGATACCATCGAAGAAGACCTTCCGGATGACAAGGATGTAGAAGGGAATATTATAAAGAGTGAACGGATGGATTGCATCGTCCGATGTATCAAAGAACTTCCGTTACTTTACAGAGATACCCTTACCCTTCGTTACCTTCATGAGATGCATCTGAAGGAAATATCAGCCACATTAGGTTTATCGATTGATTTGGTGAAAACTAGACTGAAAAGGGGGAAGAAGCTTCTGTTGGAAGAATTAGAAAAGGTAGGGATTACCTATGAATAAAAGTACACTGAAACAGGCTCTGTATGATGCAGAGCTTTTCGATTTGGAGAAATTACCATCGGAGGACGAATTAAAATCCTTATATAGCTTCTCCGAAGAATTTCAGGAATCAATGGTAAAAATATTGTCCATGGGAAAGAAAAAGGAACGACGGTATTTTTACATTGGTGATTATACGATTCGGAAAGCAGTGGCCGCAGTTGCGGTTCTTCTGCTCACATTTTCTCTCTCCATGACGGTAGAGGCGGTGCGGAAGCCGTTTGTTACTATGTTACTTAAGATTTACGAGAAGTTTACGGATATATACTATGATATTGAGGAAGAGCATAAAGAACAGTTACCAACGGTGATTGAACAATATTATACTCCAAGCTATATTCCCAAAGGGTATGCCTTAGGGAGGGAAGATAAAACCATACCGGAGATTTATTCACTAGTATTTGAGAGAGATACGGGGGATATGCCTCTTTTGTATGATCAATATATCATCAGCGGAGCAAATCAAATGATAGACAGTGAAGATACTTCTGTAGAGCATATTATAATAAAAGGTGAGGAAGGATTGTTCTTTCAAAAGAATCACACTTCTTTCTTAATGTGGACAGATGGAAGCTATAGTTATTCCTTAATTGGACCATTTGATTTTGATACGATGAAGAAAATAGCAGAATCTTTACGATGATAAGGTTCTATCTGTTTTATTAACATTTAGAACACAGTAAATTAATGAGATTAGATCATTCATTATTAATTATATGACGCTTAATGAAAATCTGGTGCTGCCATTAATCCAAGGAGAACTTATGAAAGTAAAAACAAAATCTAATTGAAAAACTGTATTACATTGGTTACTTTCTAATTATAGACTGGATCATAAGGCTTCTTAAATTTTGTTATGTTATTATAAAATTAATATTAGAACAAAAAGGTGTCATAAAAATTCCAATATAATCCTACATAACGATAAGTTTCATATTGAATATTTGAATGTGATTTTTATTTTAAATTATCATATTTCTATTATTTATTTAGGAATTTACATCATTATAAGAGGTGGAAAAAAATATTTATAATTATTTTAAATTTTGTGCCCCCTTTTTTATTTTCTAAGGTTATATAGAGTATAAGGCATTACGTCTTAAATACAAAAGAAAGGGGGGCATGTTATGAAATTACGCAGAATGAAATCGATCCTGGTTATATGCTTACTCATATCAATGCTACCAATGAAAGTAACATATGCAAGTGAGATCTCAGGTGTTTTTCGCCCGATGACGGAATACACGATGTCTACCTACCAATCGCTGAACATCAGTAGTTCAGGATTGGCATCTGGATCGGTTAAGGTGAATGGTTATCCTGATATCGTAAAGAGTATTTCAATTTATATGTATCTGGAACAATACGTGAACAATAGCTGGCAGACCGTATCATCTTGGTCTGATTCGGCAAGTTCATATACATTGACTTTGAGCGGAAGTGCTCAGGTAAGTTCGGGATATAAATACCGAATTAAAGCGTCCTATTATGTTTCGAACGGAACATTAACGGAACATTTAACAAAATACAGCGAAGAGAAGACATATTAAACAAAGACATTATATAATCAAGAAATCCCCGGATTAACAAAATTGGTTTATCAATAAGTAAACTCTCTAATTACTATACTTTCATTTATCTGTACAAAAAATAAGAGGATGACGAAATCATCCTCTTATTTTTTGTATAAATTCGTTATCTTCTTTTCACTTTAGCGCTCGCTGGTATGGTGATCGCATATTGTAGTGGTTTCCATACAAATACTGCAATCGAAAAGTCAATCATACTGTGGATCAGAGTTCCTAAACCAACAAGTCCAACGACTGATAATAAATATCCTTTATCATAGTAAGCACTTGTCATACCACCACCCCAGTAATATGCGGTTACAACAGCAACTTCGCATACTGCATGGATGATAGAGATAAAGATTGAGAAAAAAGCGGTACTTTTGAATGATAATAATATGTTACCATTCTTTTTTAAGATAAAAGAGCCAGTGGCAGCAAATATAATATGAGTTAAAGCTCGTAATACGACGACCAGAGGAAATCCTGCAAATAAAAATCCAAAGCCGGTAATTAGTCCGACGGAGATAGCAACCGGTGGTGAGATAAACATAGCGATAAATACGGGTACATGGCTAGCGAGGGTAAAAGATGCAGGTTCTAATATAATCTTCGGAGCAAACATGGGAATAATAATTCCGATTGCACATAATAAAGCGGCAATCGCCATTGATTTTACTTTGTTATTCTTATCGATCATTTGTTATCCATCCTTTCTTGGCGACACGATCAAGCTGTAAACATATACGACATGATAGCTGTCTTGTCAGTTGTAAATTATATAGATTTTTCTTCGATCTGTCAATACAGAAATATAATCTTTCATAAATCTTTTTTTATCTTTTATGAAGGAACTGATACATCCATAGGAAATTCTGGATTATACTTAAAATTTACTTGAAATTATGTCGTAATTTCGATATGATTAAGTCAATTACAGGTGTTACAAAAATTGCATCAAAGCCACAGGAAAGGGATTAAGATATGATAAAGGATGAGTATATAACATTTACAATTGGTAGACAGAAGCATATCGCATTAATAGCTCATGATACAAAGAAACATGAATTGGTAGAATGGGTGGAGAAGAATAAGGATATTTTAAAAAATCATTTCTTAAGTGGAACAGGCACAACTGCAAGACTGATATCTGAGAAAACGGATCTTCCGGTGAAAGCCTATAACAGCGGTCCCCTTGGTGGTGATCAGCAAATCGGTTCCAGAATTGTTGAAGGTAATATCGATTTTGTGATATTCTTTTGGGATCCGTTGGCAGCACAACCCCATGATCCTGATGTAAAAGCGTTACTTCGTATCTGTGCGGTATATGATATTCCCGTAGCAAATAATCAAGCAACAGCTGACTTCTTAATTACCTCCAAATATATGACGGATGAATATGAAAGAAAAGTTGTTAATTATAATATGGTAATTCAAAATCGCTTAAAAGAATTAAAGCAATTATAAGAACAAGACGAATCATCTTATAGTTTTTTAAAAGAAAGCATGATTAATGATAAGGTTAAGAGCTGAGCAGTTTAATCGCTAGGAGAGTGTAAGGATGGTTAAATTACGTAGTAACCTTAAATAAAACTATTTATTTAAGGAGATTATTATGGTTAAGATAAAGATTGTTCAAGATATCATACCGGAGGAAGACGAACTGGTAACACTATATGATAACGTTGGATGGGTAAGTTATACGAAGGATAGAAACTTACTGAATACTGCGATACAAAAATCCCTCAAGGTGATTACAGCATGGGATGGAGAACGGTTAGTTGGTCTGGCGAGAGCGGTTGGAGATGGTATCACAATCCTGTATATTCAGGATATTCTGATACGAAAAGAATATCAAAGAAAAGGAATTGGTACGGAATTAATCAAAGAGTTGTTGACAGCTTATCAGGATGTTAGGCAAAAGGTTTTGATTACGGATCGCCAAACAGATACGATTGCATTTTACCATAGTTTAGGATTTCTACCAATTGAACAATATAATGGGATTGCATTTGCTTGTTTTGAAAGTAAATGATAGTAGGAGTTAACAGAGACGATATTCCTTATAACCTACGTATGTAATGCTTATAAATATCGTTAAAAACAGGGATGGGATACTGCGGATTTTGCTGCAGTATTCCATCCCTGCTCTTTGACTTTTTTGCTCCATTTTTATTAATCTACTTTTTTGTTTCTGTGTTCTACGAATTAAACTAATTATTAATTTCCTAATAACATGATAATGTATTTACTATGCAATATTTGTGGAAGTTAGACTATCTATAAAGTACTTTGCTGCATCCGAAAGAGGAATATCATTGTTATAAGCAGCCACCAGCATACGGGGTGGAATTTCTTGATCCGTATGAATGACTGCCAGATCGTCCAGTTCTTTCACACAGAAGTCAGGAATGAAAGCGATACCAAGACCTATTTTTGCAAGATCGATTAGGAGATCGTTACTACTTAATTCGATCGCAGGCACAAGATCGAGAGAATGCTCCAGGAATAAATTATGAAGAAACATGCTGGTTGTTGATCTTTTATTTAACATTAAGATCGGATATTTCTGAAGTTGAGCTAAAGTTATTGTACGGTCATGCAGTGGGAACGCTTCCTGGTTTGCAATAAAGATATCATGAAATTCTTTCACCGGAGTGATCTTCATCATATTGTTTAATGCGGAATTTGGTGAGTTTGTTACGATGATATCAACTTCGTTACGCTCCAACAAATCAGCACATTGCAATGAAGTTCCATTGGTTACTTTGATATGGACACCGGGATATTGTTTGTGAAAATTATTTAGATAGGGAACCAGGTAATAACGGCATATTGTATCACTGGCCCCAATCCGTAGTTGAATACCACTTTGGGAATCGACACTTAACTGGTTTTCACCACGGCTAATCAGATTTACTGCCGGCTCGATATGCTTTAATAATAATTCGCCTTCTTTGGTTAAGGATACACGTTTGGTACTACGAACGAATAAAGTTTGGTTCAAACGCTTCTCCAATGTTTTGATGGATTGGCTAACAGCAGATTGAGAGATAAATAAAGCTTCTGCAGCCTCTGAAAAGCTTAAGCTTTTCGCAACATGATAAAAAACTTTATACAATTCATAATTAATATCCATAGCAATACTCCTTTGTATAGTTGATCAGAAATGTTCATTTGGGGAATGAAGTTTTACTAAATTTTTCTTCTTGAGTAATCGCTTTATTCCTTGTATATTGTATCTGAATATAAGAAAATTAACTCAATTTGGTAACGCATAGTTATTAGCTTGTCTAATAAAATGCTTTACATATATTAATTATGATTATAAGATATGCTATGATATAATGCAAGTAGTTGATAGGTCAGGATTGATAAAAATCCTGCTTTTTTATAAGATTAGGAGGTTTTTCCTCCTTGTACAAAAATTGTGAGTACTTCATCGCCAAGGAGGATTTCATATGAATGTAAAGAGAGTATATGTTGAAAAGAAGACACCTTACGCAGTTAGGGCAAAGGAGCTTAAAATTGAGCTAAAAAGTTATCTTGGGATTATAGGTCTTGAGAAAGTAAGAGTGTTGATTCGATATGATATAGAGAATATCAGTGAAGAAATTTATCAGAAAGCTCTCGGTACAGTGTTTTCAGAACCTCCGATTGATGATATTTATGAAGAATGTTTTCAAGCTGAACCTACAGATAAAGTATTCTCTGTAGAGTATTTACCTGGTCAGTTTGACCAAAGAGCAGATTCTGCTGAACAATGTGTGAAATTACTAAAAGAAACCGAAGAACCTGTCATTCATTCTGCAATGACTTATATATTGTCCGGTGCAATCTCAGAGGATGAATTCGAAAAGATCAAAGCATACTGCATTAATCCGGTAGATTCCAGGGAAACAAATGAAGTAAAACCGGATACCTTGGTTACGGTATTTGCAGACCCGGAAGATGTAAAAATACTTGATGGATTTCAACGAATGGAAGAAGAAAAGTTGAAGGAGTTATATGCATCCTTTAACCTTGCAATGACTTTCCAGGATTTCTTACACATACAAAACTATTTTCGGACGGAAGAAAATAGGGATCCATCCATGACTGAGATCAGAGTGTTAGATACCTATTGGTCCGATCATTGCCGTCATACAACCTTTTTAACTGAATTAAAACAAATAGATTTTGAAGATGGTTATTATGCAAAACCAATTCAGGAAGCATACCAGAGTTATCTAACCGAACGGGAAAAACTTTATCAAGGAAAGAAAGATATCTCCTTAATGGATATCGCTTTGCTTGCAATGAAAAAGTTAAAGGCAGAAGGAAAGCTTGATGATATGGAGATTTCTGATGAAATCAATGCTTGTTCTATCGTTGTTCCGGTTGAAATTGACGGACAAAAAGAGGAATGGCTCGTATTTTTTAAGAATGAAACCCACAATCATCCTACTGAAATCGAACCTTTCGGTGGTGCTGCAACCTGTCTTGGCGGAGCAATCAGAGATCCGTTGTCTGGCAGAGGCTATGTCTATCAGGCAATGAGAGTCACAGGAGCAGGAGATCCAACAGTATCCTTAAAGGATACGCTCAAAGGAAAGCTGCCTCAACGAAAAATCTGTACCGGTGCAGCGAGTGGATATAGTTCCTATGGTAACCAAATCGGTTTAGCTACAGGCCTAGTAGATGAAATCTATCATCCTAATTATGTAGCAAAAAGAATGGAGATCGGTGCTGTTATGGGTGCTGCTCCAAGAAAGAATGTAATTCGGGAAAATTCAGATCCCGGTGATATTATTATATTGCTAGGCGGCAGAACCGGTAGGGATGGCTGTGGTGGTGCAACGGGTTCTTCAAAGAGTCATACCACAGAAT
This sequence comes from Herbinix sp., assembly GCA_029238935.1. Taxonomy (GTDB): domain Bacteria; phylum Bacillota; class Clostridia; order Lachnospirales; family Lachnospiraceae; genus Mobilitalea. The sequence goes on along the minus strand of JAQZBN010000020.1, from coordinate 2,911 downwards.
CCATTGCTACCTGTGGTGCAGAAGTACAAAAGGGTAATGCACCAACCGAGCGTAAACTACAAAGATTATTCCGTCGAGAAGAAGTTAGTCGTCTGATTAAGAAATGTAATGACTTCGGAGCAGGCGGTGTATCAGTTGCCATTGGGGAACTGGCAGATGGATTATCGATTGATTTGGATCGAGTTCCTAAAAAGTATGCAGGACTGGATGGGACAGAATTAGCGATTTCTGAATCGCAAGAGCGTATGGCAGTTGTTGTGAATTCTGCTGATGTGAATCAGATGTTAGCCTATGCAGCAGAAGAAAACCTGGAAGCGGTAGTTGTGGCTGAAGTAACTGAGTCAAAGAGGCTGGTGATGCGTTGGAGAGGAAATGAAATCGTTAATATTTCACGTGAATTCTTAGACACCAACGGAGCTCATCAGGAAGCAATTGCTTATGTAACTTTACCAAAGGAAGATGAAAATTATTTTAGATATAGTAAAAAAACAGATAACCGTAATCTGAAAGACAGATGGTTAGGTAATTTAGCAGATTTGAATGTTTGCTCAAAAAAAGGACTTGTAGAAATGTTTGATAGTTCCATTGGAGCATCCACAGTGACGATGCCTTATGGTGGTAAATATCAGCTGTCACCGATTCAGACAATGACAGCAAAATTACCGGTATTGTCCGGTAGTTGTGATACGGTCACCATGATGAGTTATGGCTTTGATCCCTACTTATCCAGTTGGTCGCCATTCCATGGTTCCGTATACGCTGTAATTTCCTCTGTAGCAAAAATAGTAGCAGCAGGTGGGGACTTTACAAAGATAAGATTTACCTTTCAGGAATTCTTTCGAAGACTGAATAACGATCCCAAACGTTGGGGTGAACCTCTGGTTGCCTTATTAGGTGCCTTTGATGCACAGGTTAAACTAGGACTTCCCTCCATTGGAGGCAAGGATAGTATGTCGGGCAGCTTTAATGATATTGATGTACCACCGACTTTGGTTTCTTTTGCAGTCGATATTGCAAAAGATAAGGATATCATTTCGACAGAGCTAAAGAAACATGGAAATGTGATTGTTAAGTTTAACATGGCAAAGGATTCTTATGATTTACCTGATTATAAAAAGATAATGGAACGATATACAAAGATTACCGTTCTGATGAGAGAAGGAAAAGTTGCATCTGCTTTTGCCGTTGGCTTTGGTGGTATCGCAGAAGCGGTTAGTAAGATGGCTTTCGGTAATAAAATGGGAGTTCGAATCAATCCTTCTATCAATGAAGAAGAGCTGTTCCTTCCGGAGTATGGTACCATCTTGGCAGAGATCGATCCTAATCAGGTAAAAACCTTAGAAGAAATAGGTTTTGCTCCGGAAGATTATACCATCATCGGTACGGTACAAGAAGAAAAAGCATTTGTATACGGAGATCTTAAGATTGATATCGAAGAGGCCTTGGCTTCTTGGATGAATACCTTAGAAAAGGTATACCCTACTCGTTCTCAGGTGGAAGAGTGTTCTGTAGACAGTAAAATCTATGATGCGAAAAAAATCTATACGGCAAAACACAAGGTCGCAAAGCCGAAGGTATTTATTCCGGTATTTCCCGGAACAAACTGTGAGTATGATAGTCTTAAGGCGTTTGAACAAGCCGGTGCAGAAGTAAATTGCGTTGTATTTAAGAATTTATCAGCAAATGATATCAAGGAATCGGTGGAAGCTTTTGAAAAGTCGATTGGCCAAGCGCAGATCCTTATGTTTCCAGGTGGCTTTTCTGCCGGGGATGAACCGGATGGTTCCGGTAAATTTATCGCAACTGCATTTCGTAACGAGAGAATAAAAGATGCGGTAAATGACCTTTTAAACAATAGAGATGGTCTGGCACTTGGTATCTGTAACGGTTTTCAAGCTTTGATTAAGTTAGGTTTAGTTCCCTATGGAGAGATTACACCTCAGAAGGAAGATTCACCGACGCTTACCATGAATAACATTGGACGTCATATATCTAAGTCAGTTTATACTAAGGTAGTGACCAATAAATCACCTTGGTTAACCAAAGCAGAATTAGGCGGAATTTATTCAATTCCGGCATCCCATGGCGAAGGTCGCTTTGTTGCCAGTGAAGAATGGATAAAATATTTATTTGACCATGGACAAATAGCTACTCAGTATGTTAATATAGACGGAAATCCTACTATGGATGAAGATTTTAATCCGAATGGATCTTATTATGCAATCGAAGGAATCACAAGCCCTGATGGTAGGGTTCTTGGTAAGATGGCTCACTCCGAACGTCGTGGAACTTCAGTTGCTATCAATATAGCAGGAGATCAGAATCAATATATCTTTGAATCTGGTGTATCCTATTTTAAATAAGCTTTTTTCTTATATTTGGGGGATTGAAAAGGGATGCTCGAAGCAGATAATGTGTAGAGTGTTCCTTTTCTGCGTCAACCCTCTTGGTAATATCTGTGGCATAGTTAAAATCTTAACCAAATTCTAATTGGACTTTTTCCTTTCTATCCCATATAATGTCAGGTAGAATATATGGATAATTATGGTACAGATATGAGAAAGGAAATAAAAAAATGACGTTAAAGCATAAAAGAGTAATATCAATTCTTTTGTTTTTACAGTTAAGTGTATTGCTTACAGGCTGTGCGCCTATTTCTTTCAATTCGAATGGGAAATCTATTATATCATCTGATGAACGAAAAACTTCTTCTGATCAATTATTGCTGGATGAAGTTACTTCAGCAAAAATGGAAGTTTCAATTGATATGGGATCGATTAAGGTGGAATACAATGATGATGAGGAAGTAAGGATTGAAGTTGATTATGAAGCTACTGGAGAAGAGGAAGAGCAACTGGATGCAATTCTTGATCAGGTTGACATCGAAACTACAGTTGAGGATAATCAATTA
>JAQZBN010000131.1 GCA_029238935.1 Herbinix sp. | reverse complement strand
GATGAGCAGTATCAATATCAAGGACTCTTCCGGAGACGTGAATATCCAAGGTTTTATTGCAGAGGAGCTTGATGTGACCGTATCCTACGGTGACTTCACGATGAAGGAGGCCGCCGCACTAGATGCTGAGATCGTCCTATCCTCAGGTACCAGTAAGATCACGGATTTTCAGGCTAAGGAACTGGACTTCACCAATTCCTATGGAAATGCAGATTTTACCAATATCAACACCACTGACCTACGCTTATCGGAAGATACCACTTATGACAAATTCAATGTGACCATGTCCAGTGGTGATGTTACTATTAGAGGATTGGTAAGCAACACTATCGATATCTCCGATTCCTATGGTAATATAACTATGGATGGACTTACCTCTGATGAGTTGGAGCTGAACCTGAGCAGCGGTAACTGTGAGATTACAAACGGCGATATAATATCCTCGGATATCAGTAACAGCTACGGCGATGTCACTCTTGCTATGTTGGGCTCATCTGCTGATTATGCACTGGATCTGGATACCTCCTACGGTAAGATCCGTGTTGACGGTGACCGCTTTGAGGAACATCTCACCACGAATGAGGGGGCTGCCAGAAGAATTATGACCGAATTAAGTAGTGGTGATGTAACTGTAGAATTTACCAAATAGACACTTAAAGATGGAAACAGGAAGAGAGAAAAGAGTGAAAGAAAATGAAATCCATTGGAATTTCACTTTGAACTTCTTTCAGGTATTGTTTGTGCCGCGGTTAGCGGCAGAATGGAGGTAATTATGATTATAACTACAACCCCTTCTATTGAAGGAAAACAGATTACGGATTATCTAGGTGTAGTGTTCGGAGAGGTTATCTCCGGTGTAGACTTTGTGAAGGATTTTGCTGCAGGGCTCTCCAACTTCTTTGGAGGCCGCTCCGGAACCTATGAGGAGGAACTGATCAGAGCCAGAGAACAGGCAATGCAGGAGATGACACAACGCGCTTATCAGATGGGTGCAGATGCTGTGGTGGGAGTTGATATTGACTACGAGGTACTCGGAACCAAAATAACGAATAAAATCACAAGGAAGGGGCTGTTGCAAAACTAAGTAAGTTAGTAGAGCAGCTGCTCCATTTTTATGCCCAAAAATCAAAAATGCAGATTCCTTAGAATCCGCAAAAATGGTATAATTAGTTATGCGACTAACTCAATTACACAAGAAGAATTATACCGAATTTAATGATGGATATCAACTGGTTTTACCATTAAGTTTGGAAGGTTTGATACCTGAAGATGATTCTATCCGACTGCTGAGCCATATATTGGAGGGATTAGATTACAGAAAGTTGTACAAGGCTTACTCTTCTACAGGAATAGAGATCAACGATTTGCTGTTTAAATTCGGGTGTAAATGTACGACGGGTTCTTGGTTCATAGTTTTGAGACATAGGGCATCATCCTTTCTTTATTAAGAATATCATATATGCCCTTAAAAATTCTGTCTAGTTAATTATAGCCGATCCATATCTTCAAAAGCTGGTGTAATTGCTATCGATACCAATGATCTAAATAAAAAGTTTTTTCAATATTAGGTTCATAATATCCATATACTTCATGGAAATTTTCTATAATTAAATTTCTTTTTCCATATCCGGTAAGAGCATACAATGAGGAAAAATATTTTTGTTCCGCTTGACTAAGTTGAAGGTTTAATAGCATATATCAGTTTGTTATTCTTGGGATTCGGTTTTATCCATGAATTGCATGAGAAAATTAATACATTTTACAATTCTTTAAAATGCACCAAACCATAAGTAGCTATACCTAATACTAAAACATGAATTAGAATTTTTATGTTATGTTCTAACACACTGCTACCTGAAGGTAAATTAGTAAAATCAAAAATTATTATTATAATCATAATATATATAAAAAATCGTAAAATCCATTTTAATACTTTGAATACTTGTTCTTTATTATGCATTAAAATACTCCTTTTTATTTCAAATATTATAATATAGATTTTGTTAAATGGTTTTATTATTTCTTATTAATTTAAATTTATTATCAAGATACCATAAATATTAATTATTTATGGTATCTTGTTTTTTTACTTTAGACTTAATGTTATAATAACTTTTGTTCTACCAACTATATCCAGGAGTGGGATTTGTTGAATTAATCACACCTTTAAAAACTGTTTCATTTGAAAAGTATTTATATGTTTGTTGTGAGCAATGACCAACATAATAACCATTTGCTGTATTAGATACTAATAAATTATATGTAGTAGTAGTTGCGCCGCCTATAACATATTGGTCAACATGACTAATTTGTTGGCCGGTGGTTGCATCCACAACATCATATATTTCATGAACTACTGTACCTCTTAAAATACCAATAGCTACTGCATGTGTCGCGCTTAGTTGACTTCCTGGTAAAAGAGTTCCATAGGGTGGTCCACTAATTGTTGTCGAAGCAGATCCAGATATGGAAGCTCCAAGACTTACTATTACACCGGGTGCTATAGTAATAGGTGTAGAAGCACTTATAGATACAGTTATAGAAATGCTTTCAGATGTTCCTGTAGTATAAGCTTTTTTAAAATTTCCTTTTCGATCCTGATAACTTGATACGGTAGAAGAAGTATAGTTAATAATTTTATACCCAACTCTCGGCTGATTTACTGTGTTTTGTTTAACTTCGCTTTCTATTATCTGATTTAAACTTTTATTTGCTTGAGCAATTTCATATGAATCTTTACTACTGTAAATTGTATTTATTAACGAGTTCCTCAAATTTGTTACATTTTGACTAGTAGCAGCCTGCGCAAATGAAGTTGAAGTATTTATTAACATTATAGCACATAACATCATAATACATAAAATCTTATTTTTCATATTCATATTACCTCTCTTTCTAAAGATGCTCTTTACAATTCAACTTTGCAATTATACCATATATGCAAAAGCAATATTGGCAAAGCAGAAATTGTAATTTACTATAGTATCATAATATAATTAATAAATTTCCATATAATAGGATATCCTGTAATTATTATACATCGCATTTTCTAAAATGACATGTCGTATTTGGAAAATTATAGATTTATAAACTTGAATGATAGAATTAAATAGTAATTTATCTTTTTAGCTTTGTAATCGCTTATTTAGTTTTCTCATAAAAGTTTAAATTGAACTGTCCGTCGCTTAACACCAAGCTAGTTTAAATTAGGAAGATGAAATGACTGCAAGGTGATACTTATGCTCCATTTGTCCCATCGAGATCTTCTACGTACTTTTTGCAAAAATCAGCTCCTATTTAAAGCAGCTGTATTTAAAGCAATAAAAATATACTCAATACATATAAAACAATTGCTTGAGCATTTAATATCTAAGAAAATAGCTTACAAGAAACAAAATTAATGAATATCATTAATATTAACGGCACTTATATTATAAAGTAAATAAATTTAGAATGCTACGATTAATTACCAATATTTGTTAGACGAGTTCCATCATAAATCTTCACTGTACTGTATCTACAACCAATACTTTTGATTAAGAGAACATTTATAAACAATATATAATCTCAAGTGAAAATGTATATGATGTGATTTAATAAAAAATAACACATGTTTTAATGAAAATTACATGTGTTATTTTATGTTAAAAAAGGCTTTTGCACTTCAAAACAGAACCCGATAGCTTACAACAGCCCGTATCTTTTTTATAATGGTTCGGGTGACATAAGTCATCTAAAAACTAAAAAGGCGAACATACGCGTATATGTACTTATGGCACCCGAACCATAACTTATTATTAGGAAGCTACGATCTGTGCCACAACCATTGCCATACACATTGCTGTATACAGGATGGTACCCACATTAAGAAGATAACCTGATTTTTTCTCCATGGGTTTGTATGCCCGATATAGTTTTATCTTTTTCACATTCACCACAAATAGTACAATTCCAAGCACGATACAGGTGAACACCCATGCAACGATAATCAGTGAGAAGATCATATTCTGCTGCGTAGCCAGCGGTGCAATCACTACACCCATCGTGTTGATTAATATGTGTAAAAGGATATTATAGCGGATTGCGTTAGTACGGATTGCCACATATGCAAATATGATACCTAGCGCAGTTGCATAGAACATCTGTGATATATTCATATGGAATAAGCCAAAAGCAATTGCCGAAAGCAGAATAGCAGGAACATCTCCATACTTACGAAGCTTATTCAATAATAACTTACGGAAGATAATTTCCTCAATAATCGGTGCTATAACCGCTGCATACAGGACTCTTAGAATCAGGTTACTGTCAATCAAGATCTCAGCCAGAGGATTGAGATCTAGTAAGTTACCTCCCTTAAGTAAGGTAATCAAAAACATCAAAAATACACTGAAGAAGTTCGTAATATACATTACTGCAGTGCATATGAAGAAAATCATGATAAATTGTAAGGGTTTTAGCTTTATAACTTCTTCCTTCTTCGGCTCAGGCAGGCGCTTTGTAAGAAAATAGAACACCGGAAGTGCTATTCCAATCATAGAGAACCCGGTAATTGCCCAGAGATACCAGTCCATCTTAACAATCTGTGGCCAGTAGCTGATTACTGCTGTACTGATTAATTGTTGCGATAACAATACTGCAATTCCCATGATGAACAGAGCAAATGCTATCATACTCAAGGAGTTTTTTGTAGGAGCCTGCGGCTCCGATCCCAACATACCATCTTCCTTTCC
>JAQZBN010000130.1 GCA_029238935.1 Herbinix sp. | reverse complement strand
AAGGCAAGCTTATCAGAGGGACAGAAGCAGTTGATTACCATAGCAAGAGCAATGATTCAGAATGCTCCACTGTTAATTCTGGATGAAGCCACAAGCTCTGTAGACACTCGTACGGAACGAATTGTACAGTCAGCGATGGATCAATTAACCGTTGGAAGGACTTCTTTTGTAATTGCACATCGTCTTTCTACCATTAAAAATGCGGATCTTATCTTAGTTATGAAGGATGGAGATATCATTGAGAGCGGCAGCCACAATGAGTTACTGGCAGGTGGTGGCTTCTACGCAGAGTTGTATAACAGCCAATTTGAAGCAGCTTAAGGGAAATAAAATAAATAGTTATGAAGGAAGGCAGCCTAATTTTGGGCTGCCTTCCTTCATGTTCTTGCTTTGTATATTCTCATATTTATTTAATAATGAAAGTTAAGGTTTATAGTTTATATAAAAGCGATAGAATAAAATTAGTAAGCTTTCCAGATGTGGGGGGAATTTATAATGAGCAGGACATTAAGATTAGAAACAAAAAGATTGATACTTAGAACCTTAGAGCTAAATGATGCACCTGCCGTTTCATATAATAGTAATAGACCAAGTGTGGCAGCTGAAATGTCTGATATGATTCTGCCTGATAAAGAAGCTGGGCTGAACTGGATTATTTGGATAAACAGTAAATCAAATGTTGAAGAACCTTGGCAAGTACTAGCGATTGAAAGAAAAAGTGATCATAGATGTATAGGACTTGTAGGTGTTATCCCACAGGAAAAAATAAATAGAGAAATTGAAATCCTATTTGAGATTGCTGATGAATATCAAAATAACGGGTTTGCTACAGAAGCAGCAAAGGAGCTAATAAGATGGTTTTTTGAAACAATTTTTTGAAACAAGACATGATACGTATTTATGTGCCATCGTTAAGGTTAATAATCTTGCATCACAGCGAGTAATTGAAAAAATTGGATTTGAATATATGGAAGAAAGAGAAATAGTATACGACAATAACCCCACTTTGTTCAAATACTATCAACTTAAAGAAATTAACTTAGAGTAATTAATTATGTATAATGTATAATAGACTTCAAAAGACTTCAAAAGACTTCAAAAGACTTCAAAAGACTTCGACTTCAAATGACTGTAGTAATACAGATATTCGAAGTCTTTTATGTTTAGGTCTCGAATATTATCAAACTTTTATCTACTTATTTTTATACTTGTATTATGGAAAATAATTCTATATAATCGTAGTAATTTGGAAGATTAAAGCACACAGTTAAAAAGGGAGAGCTTATATGATAATCAATAAGAAGAAAAGTTCTGATGTTCTTAGCAATCTAAAGTTTATTTTCCATTATACTTATCAGTGGCAAAAATCCATTTTCTTATCAATTGGATTGTATTCCATATTCTACAGTTTGTCGCCCTTTATATGGATTTACGTTCCTAAATTTTTAATTGATGAATTAACCAACGGGCAGAGAATCCAAAGAATTGTGTTAATCCTAGCTCTTACATTCTTAGTAGCATCCATTGTTGAGTTTATGACAGAGTTCTTGCAGGGAAACTTTAGAATGAAAATGAATGCTGTCAGATATCGATTCATTGGTATGCTTAGCGAAAAAACAATGGTAATGGATTATCAATATACCGAGGATCCACAGGCTCTCAATGAGATTGATATAGCCTTAAAGGTGATACAAAATCCCCGTAGCGGTATTGGATTTATTATTATAAAGATGCTAAGTATTCCAGGCAGTATCATTGGGTTCTTTGCTTTTTCTTTTATCATCTTGCGTCTGAATTGGATGATATTACTCTTTCTCATTTTATCAATGATACTATCTTATTTCATTATATTAAAAAGCAATCATTATGAACGTTCCAGAAAGGACGACCTTTCTTTAGCACAGAGAAAGGCTTGGTATTCCAGCCGTATTCTATCTGATTTTCAGTATGGTAAGGATATCCGAGCTTATCATTTGGATCAGCTTTTATTATCTAAAAGAAAGAAATACAGTGGGAAAATACTTAAGATTACATCAGAGATCCAAAGTAATAAGCTAAAGAATTCCATATGGGATTCCATCCTTATGTTACTAAGAGAGCTGACTATTTATAGTTATCTCATTTATCAGATGCTATTTGCAGGTATGACCATTGGAGATTTTGTCATGTATCTAGCAGCAATAAAAAGCTTTATTACCTGGACAGAAACTACAATGGGGGATATAGCTGCTGTTTATACTCAAGCATTGTATGTTAATGATTTTCGAGATTTCCTGAACAAAAAAGAGCCTTTTAATAAACCACAACCGGTTAAAATACCAGTAAGTGAAACCTATGAAATTGAATTTGATAACGTAAGCTTTCAATACCCGGGTAGCAATCGTTACATCTTTAAAAACTTTTCTCTTATCATTAAAGAGGGAGAAAAGCTTGCAATTGTTGGCATTAATGGTGCTGGTAAAACAACATTGGTCAAACTTTTAACTAGATTGTATCAGCCTACCGAAGGCAGGATTCTAATTAACGGAATTAATATTAATGATTTGGATCGGAAAGAATATACGGAACTGCTCACCGCGGTATTTCAGGATATCAAGCTTTTTGCTTTTAATATTAAGGAGAATATTACTTTTGAAGAGAATACGAGTTCGGAGGATAGACTGAAGAAAGTGATTGAGATGGCAGGACTTTCGGATAAAATATCTACTTTAGAGAAAGGAGTTTCAACAAGCATTTATAAAATATTTGATAAAAACGGCATTGAATTATCAGGTGGAGAGAATCAGAAATTAGCTCTTGCCAGAGCTTTATATAAAGGCGGAAAAATAATTATCATGGATGAGCCGACTGCGGCACTGGATGCTCTTGCAGAATACAAATTATATAAAAGTTTTGATGAACTGATTGGAAATAAAACCTCCATTTACATATCCCATCGATTGTCCAGTACCAGGTTTTGCGATCGTATAGCCTTTATTGAAAACGGAGAACTAAAAGAGTATGGAACCCATGAGGAGTTAATAAAAAAAGGGGAACTTTACGCTGACATGTTTCAGGTGCAGGCACAGTACTATCAGGAGGAGGAACGCTATGCTTAAGAATATAAAGCTATTGATTTATTTCTTTCAAATGGTACATAAGCTTTGTAAATTCTATATTCTAAAGTACTTTTTTTATGCATTGTTTAGGGCTTGTACCCCATTTTTTAATATCATACTTCCAAAGTATATCATTGATGAACTGATGGGTAATCAGAGGGTCAATCATATTGTTTTATATGTATCCATATTAATTGTTGGTAATTTTATTCTTAGAGTTATGAATCAATATCTGTCAAAGGTAATAGAGATAGCCAAAGAGGACTTTGCCAATAAACTAGATGCCCATCTAGGTAAGAAATGTGCTGATATGGATTATGAGAATATAGAAAATCCGGATATTCTGGATTTAAAAGAGAATGTCTTCTTCTCTCTATATAATGAGAATGCGGTTGGGAGAACCTTTGAGAATGCCTCGACCATTATAAGTGAGTTAATAAAATTAATCGGACTTGGTTATATCTTAGCAGTTTTAAATCCATTGATTTTAATTGTTATAATAGGAATTGTACTTTTTAATGCTTCTATCTTTAAAAAAATTGAGAGAATTAGATATGAGGATAACCAGAAATCGATTACAGATAATAGGGCTTTCAGTTATTTTTTAAAATTAACCTCCGATTTCACCTTTGGTAAAGACATCAGATTATATCAGGCAGCACCATTTTTACTAAAGAGATTGAGACATTATATGGATAATTTATATAAAATTTATTCTAAGCAGAACACTTTGATAGGTAAATACATGGGAATTAGTAAGATTAATATTCAGTTTCAAATTGTCATTATCTATGGATATCTTGCTTATCAAGTACTCAAGGATAAAATTAGTTTGGGAAGCCTGACCATGTATGCCGGTGCAGCAGGAAGCTTTGGAACTTCGGTGATGTCATTAATTAACGCATTTATTGAAATCAATCAATTATGCAGTTATCTCGACCTTTATGTCCAGTTTGAGGAGGTAACTTCAAGGGATACCAAGGGAACACTCGACAGGATACAAACAGCGGATTATACCATAGAGTTTAAGAAGGTAAGTTTTCGATATCCAGGTAGCAATATTGACACACTAAAGAATGTGTCGATTACCATACCACCTGCACAGAAGCTTTCCATCGTTGGTCTGAATGGAGCTGGGAAGACAACTTTCATTAAGCTGTTATTTAAACTTTACGAACCTAGCGAAGGTCAAATACTACTTGGTGGAATTGATATTAAAGAGTACTCTCCAGAGGAATATCGAAAAATAATCTCCGTGGTATTTCAGGACTTTAAACTATTGGCTTATACCATTCGTGAAAATATCACCTTGGATCAGTTTACAGAGGAGAATCGAATTATCTCGAATTTGGAGAAGGCAGGATTTGGAGAAGATCTGTCTAAACTTGAAAATAATATTGATACCATAATCTATAAGGGTTTTGATAAAGCTGGAGTAGAATTATCCGGTGGGCAGGCGCAGAAAATAGCAATTGCCAGAGCGCTTTATAGGGATGCTCCTATTGTTATATTGGATGAACCAACAGCAGCCCTGGACCCAATTTCAGAATATGAGGTTTTCAATAGCTTTAATGAATTAATCTATGGGAAAACCGCCATATACATATCTCATAGACTGTCTAGTACAAGGTTCTCTGATATGATAGCGGTTTTTCACGATGGAACCATAACAGAGTATGGCACTCATAGTAACTTGTTGTTGAACAATTCACTTTATGCACAGATGTTCCAAACCCA
>JAQZBN010000129.1 GCA_029238935.1 Herbinix sp. | reverse complement strand
AAAAGCTTTTCGATCATACATAAATAATGATAAAGGACCACTGTTTGTTTTAAACTCAGCAAATAATCCACCGTCCCAGTCGGTCTCAAATTCCATGATATTTCTATAAAACGAAACCATCTTTCCGATATCTTGAACCAACAGACCTACACCGACATTAGCATTCATACCATTCATAAACTATTCCTCCAGTAATCATATTTTTATTTATCATAACACACTAAAAATGACAACAGTATGTCCTGTTCAAAATATAGATAATCTGTAGTTCGCCTTGTTAAACGGTAGCGTATTATCGCTTGATTAGACAAAATATACTCCATACCGTTTTTCCATTATAGTATGATAAAATAATACCAAAAGCATGATATGGTATAACTTTTTCATACCCTCTTTCGAAATATTTCTATTTCGTTTTCCGTGTACAGATCAATGGTATGACGATTTGATACCATTTTGACCGAATAGTCTTCGCCTAATACTTATTCGGTGTAGTTGAGAGCTTTTTTAAGGATATCAATTTTGTTTTGGTCTTTATGACCACTTTCATCTGCTCGGTAATTATCTTCTAATGAACGTGAATAGACTTTAATGTATTGCTCAAGCGTCATGAGCTTATAGAACGCTCCATCGGTTTCCAAGATTGGGATTTCTCTAACATCAATATCCGCGAAAACCTCCAAAGATGGTATACCGCCAACACCATCGATCGCTGAAAAGTTAACTCCAATTTCACCCTTTTGGAAAAAGTGTTCATGCAAATCCGTAAGCACATAACCTTCTTTTAGCATGAACGAAAGTAGATCGTTCCATCTTTCGGGAAACCGATACAGGTGTTGAGGAACAGCAATATCAATATCGCTGGGATTCAAGTCATCATGTACCAGCATTTTAAGCCCAAGCGATCCCTGTAACAATGGAATCACAGAAAACTTTTTGTTCAATTTTTTTGCCAAATCAAGGAAAACTCCAAATTTTTCTTCATAGTTCATAACGATACCTCTTTTCAAGTTTAAAATAATATTAATTTTATTATGAAAATTGGTGCAGTTATACTGACAACAAATTTATATAATCTCGATGCAATCTGCTGACAGATTTATAAACTGCACCGAGAAGTTACCTCGCATATCGATTCTCATAGACGCTTCACCCCTTTTTTGTCACTAATATAAATTCTCTACTTCGTATATGTAAACAAAGATCATCTAAATTGTTCAAAATTTATTCCGACACTTCTTTTCAAAACATTTCCAATTTATATTTTATCTGTTTAGGTCCAACCCGTCAATGAGATTAATGCATATTTTCATTTATTAAGTCTATTTGGTTCTTTATCGTTTACTAACACAGCAATTGTATATTGATTGTCTAGTAAATTCGACTCCTTATGTACTGTAGATGTTTATCTTTGTAATAATTTATATTGTGGTATAAGTGTTTAGCATGTTATCATAGAACAACATTAAATATGAATATGTTGATTTAGAGAAGAGTTAAACTTCTCTAATTTTTTTGAAAATATCTCCTTAAGATGAACCTTTTGGTGTTGCAATCCGTCTATATAAGTGAAACCGGTTTTGATTAAAAAATTCAGCAAGGCTAGGAGGTGATATGATATGGATGATTTTGAAAGATTATTGACTATACAGCGAGTCTACGTTGAACGCTTTGTGAGATTTAAACTGAATTCAAAAGCAGATGCGGATGATGTACTACAAGAGGTATATCTAACAGCTTATCAAAAATTCTCTCAACTGAAAAACAAAGACTCTTTTAAGGCTTGGATAATAAGTATTGCCAAGAATAAATGCAACGACTATTTTCGCAAGAAAGCGGTTCTATATGAAATTCCACTTGATGAGCTTATAGAAAATGAACTATCAGATGGCAGACATGGCATTTCTGAGATTAGTGTTGTCAGAGAAACACTTGGATTGCTAGGTGATAAGGATAAGCAGATTCTTTATCTGTACTTTTGGAAAGATCTTCCTCAGGCAGAAATAGCAAAACGTCTGTGCATTCCTATGGGAACGGTAAAAAGCAGACTTCATACAGCAAAACAGAACTTTAAAAGCATGTATCCATATCGCACCGTTATATTGAAAGGAGAATGTAGCATGAAAAAGTTACCTGAATTTATACCCGAATACAAAATCAAGGTAAACAATGAAGCTCCGTTTACAGTGAAATGGGAAGAACTTATAGGCTGGTTCCTCATCCCTAAACTCGGTGAGAAACTGTCTTGGGGAATGTATGATATTCCTTCCCGTAAATGTAGCCATGTGTACGATATGGAAGTCACCGGCAAGGCGAAAGTGCATGGCATTGAAGGTGTGGAACTGACTGCGAGAGAAGCTTCCTATTCTGGAAAAAATGAAGTGATTAATCGTACCTTTGTTGCACAGCTTACTGACACTCACTGTCGATATCTTGCAGCACTTCGTAATGACGGCGATATAAGAAACTATATTACTTTCCTTGACGAAGACGAATTTATGCCTATTTGGGGATTTGGTGAAGACAATTGCGGAAACGAAATCAATTTATCAGCAAAGAATGATATTAAAAGAGTGGGAACTATTGTGACGAGTTCTGATAAAGAGTTTTTGCTGGACATTGTAGGCAGATATAACGTTACAATCAATGGAAATCATTATGACACTGTCTGTGTTATGGATATTGAAACCTATAATAGCGGGGTTGTATCAGAGCAGTTTCTGGATCAAAACGGAAAGACTATTCTCTGGCGACGATTTAATCGCGATGACTGGGCAATTGATCGCTATAAGAAACGATGGAGCGAGCAGCTTCCGGAGAATGAACAGATTACCATTAATGATATCACTTATGTGCATTGGTACGATTGCATCACAGATTACATCCTTTGAGACAACAGGACAGGAATTCAATATTAGGATTGCGGAATTTATGTGCACCAAATGAGTAGTGGATGAACACCTTTTTTCAGTATTTGTAGAATGGGATTTTGGTTTGAATCAAGTCTCGCGCTTTAAAGAAAAGAGCTTATGCGAAGCATAGGTTCTTTTCTTTCTTTTTCTATGTCTATCTTGTATTTGTAACATCACAGAGTGAAACTTGGGTTATTTGTGATAAACAATACACTGTTCCTTCAAGCCTTGCATCTTTTTATGATACATTACCTTGTTTATCAATAGATTTTGTCAAAAACGGTACTATAATTACCTTTCTTTCGTTTACTTATCTAGAGGTTTTCCCAAAGGATTTTACTTTATTAAAGTCTTTTAGAATATGTTTCTTTATTTAATAGGTAAACAAAAGTAATTCTGTGTACGTCTTCAAAGAATATGATATACACGTTGTGAATTAAAAAGTAGTGGGTAACCATCATTGAGATACGTTGTAAACCAAAAGAGTGTATGGTATAATTGGCGCAGTCAGTGGTAATTTCAAAGATTGTGATATAATAATGATCAAATAATTATTTATGATATTATTCGTTGGGAGGACTCATTTTGGAAAACAATTTTAGTTTTAGTGGAGAAGGTGCTGCTAACTATCTAGATGTATTTTTGCAAAAGCTAATAGAATTAGGCGTAGACATTAATAATAAAGCCGATTTTAAAAAAGGAGTATTTCAATTATTTAATGTTGAATTACATAATATGCCTGATTTAGATTGCAAAGATTACATTATCGCATCGAATCATTTAAGTGATTTTGATGCAATAATTATAGGATTGTTACACGACAACATAAGAATACTATCGAAGAAAGAATGG
>JAQZBN010000128.1 GCA_029238935.1 Herbinix sp. | reverse complement strand
TTCTCATTACTTGACTTGCCATAAAAAAAGCCGCCTCCTTTTCGCACTTAATTTCAGTACGACAAGTGGTGACTGTACACTTATCCGTGTGTATCTTCAATCTCCAAACAATCTGACAAACCATATCTGATTTGCCTTATGAATCTCGGTGAACATATTTCACACAGCTTATCTGCCCGTAGCAGAACATTTAATTGGTACAGTGACTTGTCGCCAGTTTCATAACTTGACCTTCGCTCCACGGAACACCTGCTTACGATAAGCAGCAACCTCACGCTTCTACGCTATCAACGTCACAACATCTGATATTATACAACAAGGGATTTTCTTTTGCAAGTACTTTTTTTAAATATTTACAGCAAGAAAACGCACTTTCCTGCGATTATTGCATGTTTTTTGCTCCAGACATCTCCCTGTTATAATCTTCCATGGCTTCACAAGGATATTATTGTCAATTTATCGTTATATTATTAATAGTTTTCAAAGAATTTTTAGATAATAAAATTATTCGCTTTTATTACCCAGAAAGGAGTCGCATTATGAAAAAAGCAGTTTTTTTACTATTAGGAATATTCATCATGCTTTATTGTACCTCATGTTCCGATGAACAGAATGACGAATTCGATCAAGGAGTGGTAGTGGATGGTTCACTAAGCGAGGAATAGCATAGAGGATGGGTAAGCTAACCTATTAATAGAAACTTCTTATCCATAGATGAGCTTTCCCATCCTCTTTTCATATCATTAAATCAATTATTATACTATAATCCATATCTCCTAGCAGCATGTTTTCTTTCACCTTATACTCGGTACAATCTTACCCACTCATGTTCTTATCTCGGAGCATATCCAACAACAGTCCAGATGCCTGTTTTATCCTGTCTTGCCAGACGTTTTAGATAAACCTTACCAGCCGGTGATTTATCATCCTTAATTTCTGCTATTGCTGTTACTCCGTCATTTGCTGTAATCGTTATGTCTTCGTAGGCAATCGGATAATCTCCAACAATTCCTTCCGGCGAGATTAGTAAACTTACATACACTTGTGCAACAAAGGCCGGATCTAATCTCCAAGGGGAGTGGCCTTCATCCACACTCTTCTGTGCATTCTTTTCTTCCTCTAAATCATATGATACTTCTACTACTGGTTTTTCTGATGCATCTTCATTCACTTCAGGAAGTAAAAGTTCTTCGTTAGTAATATTCTCAGCCAGTAATTTTAAGGTATCTATTTTATCACTTCCTATGATTGTATATTCTATTCCCTCGTTCTGAAAGCGAATAGATGCTACACCAGTGACACTCTCGTAAGCACCACCACCAGTGAATGTTCCATCCTTTCCTTCTAAGGAGATTAAAACTTCAACTGTATTACCACTAATACTTCCTAAAATTGCTCCGGAGGCAGGTTGAAATTCTTTTACTACCATTGATTGCAGCAATACAATAATATGATCTGTGGACCTATAATACATCTTGATTGTATTCGTATTGGTCTCCACTGAAACTTTATTTATACTATAACCATCCGGTAAACGATCCGGCACAATAGCTGATAAGCCAGCCATTTCTTCTGCCTCCGTAATGTTACTTACAAACTGTTCCGGACTTTTAGCAACGATCTCATAATCCTCGGGAACCGAATAGGTTAATAGCCCCTTAGGAATTGTTTCTGTAAATGTGATATCCGTATAGGTTACCCGATATTTCAGTGCATTTTGCATTGCACTCTCCCTTTGTAATGGCAGATCGGTCTCTTTATCCACCCAAAGACGGTATGGGACTCCATTGTCCGGGGTAATTTCTAGTATTGTCGCTCCCCTACCTGCAATGAGATCCTCTCCAAGAATCTTAATATTAAGGGCATTCTTTACATTATCCACCTCCCTGCCTAACTTAAAGGTAAAATGGTATGAATCCGGAAATGCTGCAAACTGGTATACTTTTTTTTGCTCGGGATAAATCTGCCATTTAAGTTCACCATTATTGACTGTAACCATGCCGCTTTCCATAGAACTCTCGTTACCCACAATCTCTTTCACATAATAGTTTCCCTCCTGATCAGCCCAAACCTCTCTTTTTGTTTGAAGAACCTCTTCCCCTAATTCATTGGTCTCGACTATCTCTAATATTCCGTTGTAAGCTTGTAATTTGGTAATTGCCTGTTCCATGGCGTGGATCATATTAGGATCCTTATTTGGCAATACCGCGTTTACAATCAAAACCATAGCTATGACAGCTGCTGCTGCACTTAGTGAAGCCATCCATAATCTTGCTCTGCTCTTACTTTTCTCCTTCAGATCTTTATCAGAATACGTCTGGATGGAGTCTGTCAGTCTTTTCTCAAACTCTTCTTTCGGAAATTCCGGTTCCTTAAGACTTTTCACCATACGAACCGTATTAAGAAATTTTTCATAATCGGATGAATGCCTTCCTTTGCGGTGTTCCATCGGAGTCTTTTCATCATTTAATTGGTCTATATACTCGGATAATCTTTTTTCAACTTTGTCCATTGCTATTCCTCCTTTTAATAATCTTCAATGAGCTTAGCTAAGGCTGCAATTGCACGATGCTGTAGCACCCTGATGGTACCTTCTTTTTTATTCATTTGCCTTGCAGTTTCTGCCACCGAATACCCCTCTAGTATTCTCAGTCGAATTACCATCTGCTGTTCTTTACTTAAGGTGTCCAGTGCCCACTCTATCGTATCTCGATTTACTGCAGCTTCAGAAAAATCCTCCTCAGCGATCTGATCCGGCCTTACATCGTCCAAAGCGACTTTTCCTGTAAAGTGTTTATTCTTTCTATAACGATCCCTTACTATGTTCATTGCCATCGCTTTCAAATAACTACTGTATCTTTCCACATTAACCTGACTTTTCTGAAAATAAGCAAATGCTTTTGCATAAGTCTCTTGTGTGACATCCTCTGCTTCTTCCCTATTCTGAACTTTATAATAAATAAATCGATAAACCTCCTTCCAGGTCGCCGTACAGATCTCTTCAAACTGCTTCTTACGCTCCATTTTTATCCCAGATTTTCTTTTATCAATCTGCACTGCATCCCACCTCCTTCCCTTTTGTTATTTAGTACTAAAGATATAGACGATGATTTGCGAGATAACGTTACACAAGATATAATAAAATCTAGAATAAAAAATGATTGTTTCTCCTTCAGCCTTTTCAGTGTCACTTCAGTATCATTCTGTTATACTGATGTAGACTTTATATAAAGTAGATTAGATCAATTCTTAAGTTAAGTTTTTATCTGATTTGTTGATTATATTATGATATAGTATCAATCATCTCTTTCTTATCTATCCGAAATTTGCTATAGTACTCTTTGAAGCTTTGAACAGATTATTAGAAGATTACTTATTTATATAGAAGTTATTTCATTAAGAAAGATCAGAAAGCTGGTGTAAAGTAATGAGATACGGTCAAATACCAACTGCGGTTGATATAGTATATTTTTCTGGTACTGGCTCAACCAAAAGAGTCGTCGATGAGTTAGCCATACAATTAAAAAACAGAAAAATAATCGTTAGGATTAAGGAATTGCATCAAAACCAAAAATTCTCCGACGAACCCTGTGATATGTTAATTCTTTGCTACCCTGTCTATGCTCTAAATGCACCAAAACCTATCTATGAATATATTGATCGTTTACCAAAGACCTCGAATACAATTGCTGTGGTTCTCTCCGTCTCCGGTGGAGGTGAAGTTTCACCAAATACAGCCTCCAGACTGCACTGCATCAAACGGTTGCAGAAAAAAGGCTTTGTCCTCCCCTACGAAACAATGTTAGTTATGCCTTCTAATTTCCTGATGAAAACTCCGAACCAATTAACGGCAAAGCTATTCGAACT
>JAQZBN010000019.1 GCA_029238935.1 Herbinix sp. | reverse complement strand
CTTAATTATATCAAAACCAGCGGTTTCATGCTATTTTTATGCCAGAATTTATTGAATTTTCAAGGTGCATAGTCACTTATTCATGTGCGAAGTTTGAGTAAAATAATAAATAGATATCGTATTATATTTGGAGGTTTCAATGAAATTAAAATATATATCCTGGATTCCGGCAGCCATCTTAATGGTGATTATCTTTTCCTTTTCGGCTAAGGAAGCCAAACGTTCCGATGAAAGCAGCCTAACCATTGCCAATAGTTTACTAGAGACCTACGAAAATATATCGAATGTAACATTGGATAATGTCAGTCGGATACAGACATTAAGTTCCATCAATCATATCGTCAGAAAAGGAGCACATTTTAGCGAATATGCCCTTTTAGCAATTACTTTAGCCTTTCACTTCTATGTATGGGGGAAGAGAAAGTATAAACTAGCATTGTTGTCTATTCTTCTCACAGCAGCATATGCAGCAACAGACGAATTTCATCAATTATTTGTAGCTGGAAGAAGCGGAGAATTAAAGGATGTTGGTATTGATACCTCCGGGGCTATTTTTGGAACAATTCTTTTTTTCTTACTTTTACTGCTGATGAAAAAAATAGGAAAAAACAAACATTTTATAGAGATGAAATAAATTGATTGCGTTCCTTATGATAGACATATTCGATGGAAGCTAGAGTTTCTTCTAGCTCAGCCTGGTCAATATCAAGGTCATCACAGAGTGATGCTAAGGATGAGTAGACATCTCTTAATTTCGTATTTATAAAACTTAATAAGATTACAGGATCTTTTGGTGTGGTCATATGTTCACCTCTTTTTCTTTGTCAATTGGACATTTAGTTAAGTGTATCTTTAAATGCTTTTTCTACAATGCTATTTATTATGCATCAATTAACACTTATTTTTCAAGTACTTATTTTATTTTTCAGCATTGGGAAAATAACGAATCCAGATTGAAGTTTTCCTAGGAATATGCTATTGTGCAAGTAGAAAATATGTTAAAATAGTAGTTAAATAGTAGGGATGTATAGAGGAATGCTTAAATAAATTAGAGCTGCAAGGAGTTCATATGGATTTATTTGATTATATGAGAACAAATACAATGAAAAAGGAAGCACCCTTAGCATCAAGACTCCGTCCGAATAATTTGGATGAAGTAGTGGGGCAGGAACATATTATAGGTAAGGACAAGCTTTTATACCGGGCAATTATGGCGGATAAAATAAGTTCTATTATCTTCTATGGACCACCGGGAACAGGGAAGACTACGTTAGCAAAGGTAATTGCTAATACGACTAAGTCTGTTTTTACGCAGTTAAATGCTACAGCAGCCGGAAAAAAAGACATGGAGGCAGTCATTGAGGAAGCGAAGAAGACCCTGGGTAGTTATGGAAAGAAAACAATTCTTTTTATCGATGAGATTCATCGGTTCAATAAAGGACAGCAGGATTACTTATTACCCTTTGTGGAGGATGGTACAGTAGTTCTCATTGGAGCGACTACCGAGAACCCATATTTTGAAGTAAACTCCGCTTTGATTTCCCGGTCTGTTATATTTGAATTAAAACCCTTAGGAAAAGAGGATATAAAAAAATTATTGCTTCGGGCAGTACAGGATTATGAGCGGGGGCTTGGAGCTTATAAAGCAGTGATTGAAGAGGATGCCTTGGAGTTTCTGGCAGATATAGCAAACGGTGATGCCAGATCTGCTTTAAATGCGATTGAACTGGGCGTATTGACAACGGAGAGATCCGATGATGGTCTTATCCATATCACATTATCTGTTGCAGGAGAATGCATTCAAAAAAGAGTATTAAGATACGATAAAGGAGGAGATAACCATTATGATACCATCTCAGCCTTTATTAAAAGCATGAGAGGGTCAGACCCCAATGCTGCAATTTACTATCTTGCAAGAATGTTATATGCTGGGGAAGAGGTAGCGTTCATTGCCAGAAGAATTATGATTTGTGCGGCAGAGGACGTATCAAACGCTGATCCCAATGCGCTCGTGGTAGCGACCGCAGCTGCCCAGGCTGTGGAACGGATTGGAATGCCGGAAGCTCAGATTATATTAGCCCAGGCGGCAACTTATGTTGCTTGTGCACCGAAGAGTAATTCTGCGGTTACTGCAATCTTTGATGCAATGAAAGTAGTGGAACATGAGACAACAGCGAACATACCGGCTTATTTAATGGATGCCCATTACCCAGGAGCTGCAAAGCTGGGACATGGTCTAGGATACAAATATGCCCATGATTATGAAAACCATTATGTGAAACAGCAATACCTACCGGATGAATTAAAAGACCGCGTGTTTTATATTCCTTCCGATAATGGTTACGAAAAAGTAATCCAGGAATATTTTAAGAAAATAAAAGGGGAGTAGTGATCTACTCCTCTTTTCAGGTTATTTATTATCCTTTTCTTTGTCATTTTTATGGATTAAGCGATAAACTAAGATATATCCATAGATCATAATGGGGATGGTTACAGCACTGAATAAACTAGCCATAAATAACTCTGTGGATATGAATGGAGAGATCACTAATAATAGAATCATTGATACCAATAGAATAACTCCAATTAGGGCTAAGATACGTTTTCCTTTCATGTTGGAACCTTTCTTTCATAAATTTTAGCCAAATGCTCAGCGGCCGGACGTCGTTGCCTGTAAGATACATTAAGATTATAATTTATTATATAGAAAGGAAGTAGAAATTGCAAGAATGAAGTCATGTTTGGTGTTGTAAAAGGAAAAGAATGACTAGGATAGGAATAATCTAGTCAGAAATGCAGAAACTATTTGAAACTTATATTGACTTTATTTTAATAAGAGGTTATAATCCAGTAGTAAAAAAAATAGAATGGATTGTGACTGTTCACACAGGCAAGACCGACTTAGTAATAAAGATATTATTACGAGTTGTGGTCTTTTTTTATTTCAAAAGAATGAGAGGAAAAGAATGTATAAGATAACAAAAGTAATTAATAATAATTTTGTATGTTCTGTTAATGATCATGATGAAGAAATAATAGTAAGAGGCCCCGGGATAGGATTCCAAAAAAAGACCAATGATATCGTGGATCAAGCTAAGATTGAGAAGATTTATTCCATGGCATCGCAGACAACATTGAATAAGTTACAGAGTCTGGTAGATAATATTCCATTAGAACATGTACAGGTTTGTACCGAAATTATAGATGTAATCAAAAATAAGTTAGATAAAAAATTAAATGATAATATCTATATCACATTAACCGACCATATAAGCTTTGCCATAGAAAGGAATCGGTTAAAATTACAATATCATAACGTGTTATTATGGGAAATAAAGAAGTTCTACCAAACTGAATATCAATTAGGCTTGCATGCGTTAGAAATTATTAAGGATAAACTGGGAGTAGCTCTTCCTGAGGATGAAGCTGGTTTTATTGCATTGCATATCGTTAATGCACAGTTAGATACAGACATGAGTGAAATGATGAAGATAACGACGTTAATACAAGATGTTTTAGAGATCACCAGGGAATATTACAAAATCAAATTTGATGAGGATTCTCTGCATTATGCAAGATTTATTACTCACTTAAAATATTTTGGTCAATGATTATTTCATAATAAGCCTGTAAAAGACAATGATTTTCAGCTGCAGACAATGATTAAACAGAATTACAGTTATGATTATCAATGTGCTGAGATGATTAACAATTATGTAAAAGATAAATATCACCGTAATTTGACTGGTGAAGAGATGATGTTCTTAACAATTCATCTGAAAAGAATAACTATGGATTAGACTGGATTGTGACTGGTTGGGCAGGCAAGACCTTATTAGGGATAATAGGGTCTTTTTTTATTACAAACATGAATATTTGGAGGAAAGAAAGATGAAAGACAAAATTTTTGGAGTGTTACAGAGGGTAGGAAGATCCTTTATGCTTCCGATCGCTATTTTACCGGTAGCAGGTTTATTCTTAGGAATCGGTGGTTCCTTTACGAATGAGACAATGCTACAGACTTATGGTTTATTAAAGATTATGGGACCTGGAACCTTTGCCTATGCAATTCTCTCGGTTTTAAAAGCAGCAGGAGCAATTGTATTCGAAAACCTCCCCTTAATTTTTGCCATGGGTGTTGCCATCGGTATGGCAAAAAAAGAAAAAGAAGTAGCAGCTCTGGCTGGAGCAATTGCCTTTTTTGTTATGCATGCTTCCATTGGTGCCATGATAGCGATCAATGGCGGAACGGAGGCAATGCTCGCCGGCTCGACTGCTTCGGTACTGGGAATTACCTCTTTGCAAATGGGTGTCTTTGGAGGTATTATCGTAGGTCTTGGTGTTGCATCGTTGCACAATCGTTTTTATAAGATAGAACTTCACCAGGTGTTATCCTTCTTTGGAGGAACTCGGTTCGTACCGATTATTTCATCCATCGTTTATTTAGGTGTAGGTATCCTTATGTTTTATATCTGGCCAACAGTTCAGACAGGTATTTATTCCGTTGGTGAATTAGTAAGAAATTCAGGATATGCAGGAACAATGCTGTATGGTGTTATGGAACGAGCATTAATTCCATTTGGTCTTCATCATGTGTTTTATCTTCCGTTCTGGCAGACAGCGGTTGGTGGCACTGCCACCATCGGTGGAGAGCTGGTTGAAGGTGCACAAAATATATTCTTTGCTGAATTAGGAGCAACAGGTATTACTCATTTTAACGTAGAAGCAACGAGATTTATGTCCGGTAAATTCCCGTTGATGATTTTTGGCTTACCTGGTGCAGCGCTGGCAATGTATCATACGGCTAAATCGAATAAAAAGAAAATTGTAGGCGGTTTATTATTATCAGCAGCTTTAACCTCGATGTTAACCGGTATCACAGAGCCTTTAGAGTTCACATTTCTCTTTGTTGCTCCGGTACTTTATTTAATTCACTGCGTATTCGCAGGGTTAGCCTTTATGCTGATGCATATATTAAATGTTGGTGTAGGTATGACCTTCTCCGGTGGTTTTATCGATATGTTTTTATTTGGTATCCTGCAGGGAAACTCAAAGACCAATTGGATTAACATTGTATTTGTGGGTATTCTATATTTTATCGTATACTATTTCATGTTCAAATTTTTGATTACTAAGTTTGACTTTAAGACCCCGGGTCGTGAAGAGGATGATCAGGACGTTAAATTGTACACCAGAGCGGATGTAAATGCTGCTAAGGCAAATAAAGCTGGCAATGATGAGGCAAGGGATCAGGTTTCTGCACTGATTGTAAAAGGTCTTGGTGGACGGGATAACATTAGTGATGTGGATTGCTGTGCAACCAGACTGCGAGTTACAGTTCATCAATCGAATAAAGTGAAGGATGAGGATTTAAAGGCAAGTGGAGCGGCCGGAGTAATCAAGAAAGGTAACGGTGTTCAGGTTATCTATGGACCAAGAGTTACGGTAATTAAGTCTAATCTGGATGATTTTATGACAAAGGCTCATGATGTTGAAATCATCGGTGGTAGCTCTGGTAATAAAGGAAGTGTAAACGAAGGAAAAAATAATAATACAGCAGGAAGCAGTTTGATAAAAAGCTCTACAATATATGCGCCGATTGAAGGGAAGGTAGTGCCTTTGGAGAAGGTTGGTGATGGAGTATTTTCAAGCGGTATGTTAGGAGAAGGGTTAGCAATTGAACCTAGCAAAGGCCGTGCAGTTTCACCGGTGAAAGGTAAGGTTTCCACTGTATTTGATACCAAGCATGCCATTGGACTTACCTCTGAGGATGGTGCAGAAGTGCTCATTCATATCGGATTAGAGACAGTAGAACTCAATGGGCAATATTACACCACTCATGTGAAAGACGGAGATGATGTGAATGTCGGTGATCTGTTGGCGGAATTTGATTTATTGGCAATTAAAAAAGCAGGTTATCAGATGATTACACCGGTTGTAATAACAAATTCCTCGGAATTTACTTCGATACAAACAATAGGGAAAGAGAATGCCAAGGAGCGAGATGCTGTATTAAAACTTGATAAATAAAGAAATATTAATTTATAAGGAGTCAATAAATATGAAGAACTTTGATTTTGTAATAAAGGATGAATTAGGTATCCATGCAAGACCTGCGGGATTAATCGTAAAAGAAGCAGCAAAATTTAACGCTTCCATTCTTCTGCAAAAAGGTGAAAAAAAAGCGGATGCCAAAAAATTATTCGCACTAATGGGACTTGGCGCAAAGAAAGCGGATACCATCACTCTTACCATTGATGGGGAAGATGAAGATGCTGCCTGTGAGTCAATGAAACAATTGTTGGAAACAAACTTATAAGTAAGGGGATGCTCAAATGGTGGTATTACAAGGAAAAAGCGTATTCGGTGGAATTGCTGTTGGAAAGCTCTTATTTCTAAAGAAAGCAACAGGGCAAATCAAACGCTATAAAGTAGATACACCAGATGCTGAAATAGAGCGCTTTGAACAGGCAAAACAAATAGCAATTTCACAATTAGAGGAGCTGTATCAAAAGGCGTTGGCAGAAGTAGGCGAAGCCAATGCAATGATTTTACAGGTTCATCAAATGATGTTAGAGGATTTGGATTACCTGGATTCAATTAAGAATATTATTACGACACAAGGGGTCAATGCAGAATATGCAGTAGGTGTTACAGCAGATAATTTTGTTCAGATTTTCTCCTCGATGGAAGATGAATATATGAGAGAACGGGCAGCCGATATCAAGGATATATCGGAAAGGCTGATTCGCACCTTGCAGAAGGAGGAAAATAATATTGAGATTACCGAGCCGGTGATTATTGCCGCTGAGGATTTGGCTCCCAGTGAAACAGTACAGCTTGATAAGAGCAAAATCCTATCCTTTGTAACCAGGAAGGGATCAGTCAATTCTCATACAGCAATTCTGGCTCGAACGATGAATATACCTGCAATCATAGGTATTGGTGATGAGCTATTAGATGATTTTAATTGTAAATCAGTCATCATTGATGGGTTTACCGGTACCGTCTATATAGAGCCTGATGAAAAAACAACCGATGAGATGCTTCGTAAGAAGAGAAAAGATGACGAGAGAAAGACACTCTTGTTAGAGCTAAAGGGAAAAGAAAATATTACAAAGAGCGGACGGAAGATTAAACTTTATGCCAACATCGGTGATCCCAGTGATATCGGAGCGGTGCTAAATAATGATGCCGGGGGAATTGGGTTACTACGCAGTGAATTTTTGTATATGGATAAGCAGACATTTCCTACCGAAGAAGAGCAGTTTATCGTATATCGATATATTGTAGAGAGTATGGCGGGGAAAAAGGTAATTATACGTACACTGGATATTGGTGCCGATAAACAGGCTGACTATTTTCAGCTTCCCGAGGAAGAAAATCCTGCCATGGGTTATCGTGCGATCCGTATTTGTCTGACACAAAAGGACATCTTTAAGACGCAGCTTCGAGCGCTTTTCAGAGCATCCGCATATGGCAATCTATCCATTATGTTTCCAATGATAATCTCGGTAGAAGAAGTACATGAAATTAAAGAAATCATTGAGGAAGTAAAGAACGAGTTAAAAGAAGTGGGGATAGATTATGATCAGAACCTGGAGCTCGGAATTATGATTGAGACACCGGCGGCAGCCATGATCAGTGATCTTTTGGCGAAAGAGGTAGATTTTTTTAGTATCGGAACTAATGATCTGACTCAATATACAACGGCGATTGACAGACAAAATCCTAAGTTAGAAAAATTCTATCATCCGTATCACCCGGCTATTTTTAGGCTGATTGAAATGACGGCTGAAAATGCTCATAAGAATGGCATCTGGGTTGGTATCTGTGGAGAACTGGCAGCAGATTTATCGGTAACCGAGCGTTTTCTACAGATGGGGATTGACGAACTCTCCGTATCACCTGGCATGGTTCTTGAATTACGTAAGAAGGTTCGTGAGATTGAATAGATTGACGTATGGATGAGATTGTTCTATTGCAAATTAATCCTTGACTTCCGGATTTAGGAATGATAAGATAAGAAAAAATTTACAGGCTATGATAAGGAATAGTATATGTTATTTGATTATAAGAGATACTGTTTAAGTTTTTCTTTCAGAGAGAAGATGGTTGGTGCGAATCTTCATGAGAATAACATAGAAGGCGCCTTTGAGCTGTGGTTTGAAAGGACCTATCCGAGTAGATGCCAACGGAGATTCCACCGTTATCAGGGAAAGCAGTATAAAGAATGACATTCTCGTGCTGTAAAGAGTGCAGATGGAATAGGTGTATTTTAAGAATTACAATATTTGATGAATACGCGAAATTCTAACTGAATTTAGGTGGTACCACGGACTATATAGTTCGCCCTAAGCGAAAGCTTAGAGCGGACTTTTTTTATACCGAATCTTAAGAATCGGAAGGATATGTTCTTATTTATCAACATTTCGAATAACAAATATCCTTGTAGAGAAGTAATGATGGGAATTATTAGTTTTACTACTATGAAATCATGTTTCGAATGAACTATGTTTATAAATTGTGAATTAATTAATGAAAATCGAACGGTTGTAGCTTTAAGTTATTAAATACGTTCAAAATAAAAATGGAGGAACTAACAATGAAACAGTTTACAATGGAAGAGCTAACAGCATTTTGTAATCAGTACGGATTTATCTTTCAGGGAAGTGAGATCTATGGTGGTCTGGCGAATACCTGGGATTATGGACCGTTGGGCACCAGACTAAAGAACAATATTAAGGATGCTTGGAGATACTACTTTATTCAGAAAAAAGACAATAGCTATGAAATTGATTCTGATATTCTGATGAATCCTACGGTATGGGAAGCCAGCGGCCATCGATCAAGTTTTACAGATCCATTACTTGATTGCAAGGAATGCAAAACCAGACATCGTGCAGACAATTTAATTAACGAATATGATTCCTCCGCTATGGCAGATGCAATGACACAGGAGGAGATGTTTCAATACATCCTGAAGGAACAGATTCCTTGTCCGAAGTGCGGTAAATCTAATTTTACGGACATAAGACAATTTAATCTAATGTTTGCGACACAAAGAGGTGTTACACAGGGCAACACGAACATTATCTATCTTCGTCCGGAAAATGCCCAAGGGGAGTATGTGAATTATTTGAATGTATTACGTACCATGAGAACCAAGTTGCCCTTTAGCATCGGACAGATCGGTAAGGCTTTTCGTAATGAGATAACCCCTGGTAATTTTACATTCCGAACCATTGAGTTCGAGCAAATGGAGTTTCAGACATTCTGTAAAAAAGGGAATGATGAAGAGCTGTATGATTATTATAAACAGTATGGTAATGAATTCTTTGAGTATCTCGGATTACCGAAGGAACATTTACGATTTCATGATCATGATAAATTAGCCCACTATGCAAAAGCAGCTTGTGATATTGAGTATTTATTTCCGTTTGGCTGGGGAGAGATTAACGGTACTCACAACAGGACGAACTTTGATTTAACAAGACATCAAGAATATTCCGGAAGAAGCATGGAGTATTTTGATGAACTGACAAGAGAAAAGTATATTCCATATATCATTGAATCCACTTATGGAGTGGACAGAATTTTTCTTGCAGTCATGTTTGAAGCATTGAAGGAAGAGGAATTGGAAGATGGTGAAACAAGGCAGGTTTTAAGACTTCATCCAATGCTGGCTCCGATCAAAGTAAATGTTTTACCACTAATAAAGAAGCGACATAGTGAGAAAGCATTGGAAATCTATCAAAATCTAAGAAAGTACTTTATGGTCAGCTATGATGACTCCGGAAATATCGGTAAACGATATCGAAGAGGAGATGTCATAGGAACACCTTATGCAATTACGATTGATGACAATACAATAGAGAAGGATACCGTTACTCTTAGGGATCGAGATACAATGAAGCAAATTACTATCCCTGTAGGGGATTTACAAGAATATTTAAAGAAATCATTTTCCTTTGAAGTAAATCGGTAAGAATAACGTTACTAGAATGGGATCTATGGGAGGGTTTACATGCAGTGTTATATTCCATAAATCCCTTGATTCTATGCAGAAAACACTTGACGCTACCAAAAATAAATACTATCCTATAAATTATATATTGCAGGGAAAATATGGAACCATTGAAAACCTTAAAGATTGTCTAAAAGGAATAATGGCTGATAGCTTATTGAGGAGGAAGATAATAAAAATGAAAAAGAAAACATATTTGAAATCGAATATTTCATTATTGTTTATTATATTTCTCTATGTAGCTTGTATCACAACAAATGGTATACTTTACGGCTATCAATATTGTGATACAGAAGCTACAAATCCTGTTGCAATGTTAGTTGTAGATAGTGAAATCGATGCAGAATATGTTGATCAAATCCACAATCGTGATACTTCTGACAAGGATATATGCATCAGTAATAAAATAGAGGCGACTAAAAAGATAACACATTTTAGGTATTCTTCAGAAAATCTAGGTTTTATCTCTGGGTTCGAAATTCTACTATTTGTTCTTGTCTTAATTGTATGTTTTAGTCTTGTTTTTCGTTTACCGGATGTTCTTACACTAGTAAATCTTAAGATCCGTCTGAACGATTAAAATCATTTCACCCCGGATAGTTATAAATACGAATGTTTCATGTCGATAGCCATGGTATCTTGTCAATGGCTTGGTTTGGTATGTAAAATATACGCAAAAAGGGGTGTTGTCTCGATGTTAAAATCTATTAAGAAAAAGCTTATAAAATTGTTCCTAATATTATCTGTATGCTTATCCCTTACTTCAGGTCCAGTGGTAGGTAATGAAGTCATCAAGATGCTTGAAACTCTATCAGGAGTTAAGGATGAAATGATGAAAGAACATGATACAAATGAGAACGAAAATGGCGAGCAGATAGCGAAAGAGAAATAAATAATGAAATAAGTCTATTTCAAAAATAAACACTTGAAATAGACTTTTTCATTTATAACGGTAAATTCTTTCTATTAAAGACTTGAATTGCTATGAAGTATAACACAATCCCAGAGACGATAAAAATAATACTAGGAATGATAATGGATACACTTCCATTTACAATTTTAGCTGGATTAAAGGCTCCAAAGATACTGATCTTGTTGAAAAACGAAAGGTTTTCACTCATGTTACCGATTGCATTAAGTACATAAAAAACTAAAGTTACACCAGAACTAAAAGCAATGGAGTATTTTTCCTCATTAAAGATACATGAAAATAAAAAGGAATAGGCTCCAACGACAAAGAACAAAAGAAATCCTAATAGGTTCACGTTAATAAAAGAATCATATTCCAGAAGTCCACTGCCAAATATGGAGTCTGCGGCTAATATAGACAGTATGGTCAATATGGTTGCCATAATAAACTGGCCAACAACTAAAATGCTACCCTGTGTCATAACAACTTTAGATTTGGAAACCGGAGTAGATAGATAACAAGCCATAGATCCTCGATCAACGTTGCGAGCAACCAAACTATTTGCTGTAATCAGCGTAAAGGCAATCATAAAAATCATATATGGCATGGAATACATCGTTGTTCCAAGGAAAGCAGTGAGACCGGTATCAAGAACTGTAAATCCAAGGGCTTTAATAAAATCCTCCGGCATCATTTCCATAAATATTTTACTAGATTCCGAATTGTTCGGATCATACATGCTGATAATGATGACTGAATATAATACCAGTGCCGATGAACATATAAGTATAAATTTAAATTTTGATTTTAATGTAGAAAAAAATAATGCACGGTTCATATTAGTTCGCCTCCTTAGTGTAAAAATTCATAAAGGTCTCTTCCAATCCTTGATTTGAGTTCGTAAAATTAACAACTTCACACTGTGATAATGCAGAAAATAAAGTTTTTAAATCTTGCTTAACACGGATTGTAACAGTCAGGCCATGTTCATCTGTAATTTCGAGTCCTGTTTTCTTAAGAAATACGATATCTTCTGAGGATTTTACGATAATGTTAAAAAGCCTATCTTGTGATTGTTCTATATTCATTGTTTTATCTGTTATCACTAAGCGTCCTTCCTTAATAATCGATATTCGATCACAGGTACGACTTACCTCTTCAAATATATGGGAGGACATAAGAATTGTTTTACCACGGCTTTTTTCCTCTAGGATTAATTTGATAAACTCATTTTGCATTAGGGGATCCAGCCCGGAGGAGGGTTCATCCAGAATTAAGATATCAGGATCATGCATAAATGCTGTAACAATTCCAATTTTTTGTTTCATTCCTTTGGACATCCTTTTAATCTTAGCCTTTGTATTTATATCAAAGCGATCGATCAGTTGATCACGTAATCGAAAATCCTTTATGGATCTCATATCTCCGATGAGATTTAAAAGCTCGATCCCGGTCATTCCTTCAACAAAATTGATTTCACCGGGAAGATAGCCAAGATGATTCTGAATATCGGTTCTTTGCTTCCAACAATCGAATCCATTGATTGTTGCACTGCCTGAATCAGGATGCATAAATCCCAGAAGATGGCGTATGGTAGTAGTTTTCCCAGCACCATTAGGTCCTAGATAGCCAAAAACCTCTCCTTTTTTTATCTCGAAGTTAATATTAAAAATACCGATAGATTCAGTAAATGCTTTTGTTAAATTCTTTACAACAATACTCATAGTATCACTCCTTTTTAAATTATGAACTTTACAAGCTTGTAAGTTCATAATATACCTTGCTCGCAATTCTGTCAATAGAATTGTGAACTTTCTGTTTGATTTAGTTCATAATATTTGATACAATATAGTGTATGAGGTGATTATAATGAACGGATTTGATCGAAGAAAACAGGAAAAGATGAATTATATTTTAAAGGCAGCTTTTGAATTATTCCGAAATCAGGGATTTGAGACTGTCAAAATGACAGATGTAGCTGAAAAAGCCAATGTCTCGAAGGTGAGTATATATAATTTTTTTGGAAGTAAAGAAGAATTATTAAGACAGGTAATCTATGATTATATGGATCGGAAAGCGGAAGAATTCAAGGAACTTATGAATAGCAATCTCTCATTTACAGAAAAGTATAAATTGTTGGTGGATGTTAAGTTAGATTCTATGAATGATTTAACCGATGGACAAACCGATGGACTATTGAATTATAATGTATTAGCATCTCCACAAGTTCAACAGTTTCTACAAACTTATACAGAAACAAAAATCAAACCTTTTTATATAGATTTTATAGAACAAGGAAAACGTGAGGGAGAAATCGATAACGATCTATCCACTGAAACCATACTGATGTACATGCAATTAATAGGAGGGATAACAACAGGCCCTTTGACAATGAAGCAGAGATTGGATATCGGAAAGCTATTCTTCTATGGACTCAGAGGGAAGGAATGATAGAGGTTTATATAAAATTATCCAAAGATCAGCAAGATATCAATTAAGATAATCTATGGACAAGGAGTAAATGAGAGGATAAAATACTCATATAATTAAATTCATGGAAGATGGTAAATTTGATTTTCCTACCATTTACTAGCAAATATGTGCCTGTAGTCAAGTTGGCAGGTAGAAAGGCATGGTTATTATTATGAAACAGAATACGAATGTCAGTGATGCAAATCAAATCACACGAGATTACTTTGATTCACTATTAATTGAAATGCGGCATATGGATGCTGTATTACCATCAACCACACTGAAGCTATATGGAGAGACATTTTCATCCCCAATCATGACCGCAGCATTATCTCATCTGAACAAATGCCATCCAGGAGGGATGGTTGAACTAGCCAAGTGAGCTTTGGAAGCCAACACAGTGATGTGGGCTGGAATGGGTGATGAAGCTGAACTCGAAGCAATCACTGCCACAGGTGCCAAGACAATTAAAATTATTAAACCCTATGCAGATAATGATATGATCTACCGCAGAATTGAGCATGCTGAGAAATGTGGTGTTTTAGCTATGGGAATGGATATTGACCATGCTTTTAATGGTAGAGGTCAATATGATAATGTATTAGGATTTCCTATGTCTCCGAAAACATTGGATGAAATCAAAGGTTTTATTAAAGCAACAAAACTTCCCTTTGTGATCAAAGGTGTTCTAAGTGAGCAGGATGCTTACAAATGCTTGGAAGCAGGAGCAAAAGGTATTGTTGTTTCGCATCATCACGGAATATTAAATTATGCTGTTCCTCCGCTTCTGGTATTACCTAAAATCGCAAAAGTAATTGATCGCTACATACCGATATTTGTGGATTGTGGTGTGGAGAGCGGAATTGATGCATTTAAGGCATTAGCGTTAGGGGCAACCGCAGTTTCTGTAGGGCGAGAGCTTATGACGCCCCTATCGGAAAACGGTGCGGAAGGTGTAAGAGTAAGAATTAGAGAAATGACAGAGGAACTGGCTGGTGCTATGGCACGCACCTGTTCAAAAGATATTGAAGCTATCGATGCGTCCATCATATGGAAAAAATAATATGTTTTGAATAACAACCAGATTTTACTGCAAAGGAAAGATAAATAAAGATCGATGATAAATTATGATATTAAGCTAAGATAGTAAATACCTAGAGAAAGACCTGCCAAAATGCAGGTCTTTCTCTAGGTATTTATTAATTTTATATTCTGATTTTTAATTTATTCTATTTTGTATTAAATCTTCTATGCTCTATCGTAATTCCCTCTTTGTATTACTTTGATCTTCGGGTTTAACTCACATAATTTATGAATCAATGCATCATTATCCTTTACGGATATTAATACGAAACGGTTATTCCACTTGATTTCAAGTCGGTCAAGAGATAATCCCATAGAAGATAAGGGGTTATGTGTTTTTTTCAAAGATATGATATGTTTGTACGGTATTTCTTGTTTTATGACACCAACATAGATCGTAAGTTTCTCGGAATCTAACAACACGTAGTTTTTAATTATCATAGAGCCCATAAACAAATCAGTTAGGATAATCACAAGGGTTGCTGCAACTAAACCTATGTCACCTCCGGTTCTACTATCTTCAGGTAAAGTGAAAGACCATATAAATAACACATTCATTGCTATAATCATAGCATAATACCAAATCGCGATTTTCCCTTTAAACTTCATACATTTCCTCCACATGTAAATAACATTTCATTTTCATCTTTATTATACATCATAAATACTTAATGTTAAGATAAATTTGCTCATTTAAATAACAAATTCGTATTACACCATGTTACGAGAGAGTGATATCCATTTTATTGTACTATCTTTCATGAACTGTAAGAAGGTGTTAAATTAATCACGATTTATTATATTATGAATAAAATGTAGTAAAAAGAAGAAAGGAGTAATATTATGGGCAAAAAGATAAAAGCAATTCTTACTACAGCAGTTTTATTCATAGTAATATGTTCCAGCTATGCGTTAGCAGCGGAACAGACGACTGATACCGGTAATGGAACGGTGAATGGTACTCCGGATAAATTCGTTGAGATTGCCATGGAAGAAGATGTTATTAACTATGGTACCTTTACAGTGAATGATCAGCAGTTAGTAAATGATCGGAGCGATGTGAATGGTAAATATGTAATCTTTGATTCATTAAAATATTTATCACCAGCTCAAAGTATTGTCTTTAATGAAGGTGCCAGTAATTCCAATATATTTGCTAAAGTAACCTATACTGGTGAAAATTATCCCCTAACGAACGGTTTAAACAATACAACATGGTTATTTGTAAAGGATACTGCTGCTACCGGTTATGTTCAAAATGAAATTACAGGTACCTTAACTTCTGGTGGCGGTGGTGTTACCCCTCCTGCTACTGTAATTGAAATAGGAAGCTTTAAACAAAGTGTAGTATTTTATACTTCAACTGATGGTGGAACAACATGGGATAGAATAACAAAGGATATCTATGTTATGCTTGGAAATAACGGACGTTTGTATGTAAGTGATGCAGCTGATTTATCTACCGCATCCTATTATACAGCAAAAGGAGACGCAGTAAATACACCATTCCTCGGAAATTATTTTACAGAGACTAGTACGTTTCCAACCCTGGCAGGAAATAATGTAACACTTAACTTTGGTTATAAGATGGATTGGGATGCAACACAGAATAATAATCAGGAAACCTTCTCAACATTGGTTGATTTACCAATGCATGCTGCATATAACCACAATTGGACATGGAATTTATCAATCATTGTTGAGTTTTATTCAGCAGTATAATTATATTTTATGGAATGAGGAAATGAATCATGAAAGTCAAGAAAGCTTTGCTTTTTATGATAGTATTCATGATAGGTATGTTATTAGTGAACGATAAGTCTGTTCAGGGAGAGGAAGATTCCACTGGGGTCTCTCTCTCCCCAGCTTATCTGGATTTGGGAAGCATAACGGGGGAAACCAAATCCTTCGCACTCACTGTCGTGAATAAAGGTAATACGGTTAGTTTGAAAGCAAAAGTTGATAATGCTGACAATATAAAAGTTACGGTAGCACCGGATGAATTTACTCTATCAAAAAATGAACAAAAAGAAGTCGTTGTAACACTTCATAATGATGATACCATGAAGATTGGAATGTATGATTTATCTTTTACATTTCTAACCGAAACAGATGGCAAACAATCGATCAAGGCATACGGAACAAATGCATCACGTGTTAAGTTTCGTATGGAAGGAATGGCATTAGCTACTTGTAATGTAAAAGATATTGCACCACTGCAAAAAGACCCTTTTCATAGCATTCTATGTAATTTCTATGAGAAAAGTAAAACGGTAAATGTCACTATCGATATCACAAAAAAAGGATCGAGTGAACTGGTATGGCAGCAGAGTGATACGATAACCATGGAATCGTATCCTGTCACAGGCTATTATGGACAAATTGATACACCTTTGCCATCAAAACCTTGGGAATATGGTGATTACATCTATCATCTGGTTGCAATGGAAGAGGACGATATTCTATTAACATATCAGACAGAATTTAATGTCGGGGAGAGAAAGGGTGAGCTGGTAAGTGTTTCAACCAGGGATGTGCGAAAAGGAGAACCTGCAGTATTTCATTCAGTGATAAAAAATATTGGGACGCAAGATTTGCCTGTTATAGTGCAAATTTATGTGAAGGATAGAAGAGATAATATAATCTATGAGGAGACAAAATCGGATATTTTATTTATGGATAACGTTAAAGAGATCAGTTTTGAGTGGCCGACTATGAATACTAAGATGGGACGATATTCGATCGATTATAGCATTCTGATCGGTGATCAACAAGAAACAGGAATTCTTTATTATAATGTCAGTATGCCATTCTTTGTATGGTGGATCATCATCGTATGCATCCTATTGATTATATTGGTTCTTATTTTGATATTGGTAAGGATACAACGTGGGTTTAGAAAGTTACGGTAGTTGGGTTAGAGAGTGATATGCTCCTCTTGTAAAAAGCAGTTACAATAGTTAACAGTTTATTGCAAGAGGAACATTTTTTACGGCTCAAGAAACTTGTTGCTAAAAACCTGCTTTATAACTCTAAGTTTCATTACTACAAAAAAAGACAGTTATGTCTCATATGTTATGAAAGATTGCCTGGAAGTGGTAAATTATGATAAGATGAAAAAAACTTGTGAATAAAAAGCGATTAGGTGATTTTGGACGAGCTATATTGGAGGTGTACCAACACTTGTTGGTCAGCTATACAATGTTGAAAACCATTTAAAAAATTTATAGAAAAATTTTAATTGATTTCCCAACCAATAACTATTTTCTGGTACTTAATAGATATACAACATGTTGTAGTAAATTAAGAAAGTGAAATAACTCATATGATGGATAAAAAAGAGGCACTTAAGCTATTGGAAACAGAATATATATCTAAGATTCTCGGGTTTTGTTATTTAAAAACGAATTCTAAGGAAGATTCCGAGGATTTGGCACAGGATATAACCATGGAAGTATTAAAAACGATATTATCGGGTAAGGAGATTATAAATTTGAATGCTTTAGTTTGGAGCATATCTAACCACACCTTTTTTAAATGGTTACGTAGCAAAAAGAGCAACACTACAGCTTATTTAACCGAATTATTTCCTTCAGTAGATAATATAGAAGATGATTACATTTATCATGAACAACGAAACGTTTTATACCGAGAGATTTCTCTATTATCGAAAAAATATAGAGAAGCAGTTGTTTTGCATTACTTTAATGGGATGTCCTGTGATAATATTGCATTGTTACAAGGAAAAAGTGTAGGTACCATCAAATGGTGGCTTTTCGATGCCAGAAAATTTATTAAGGAAGGATTGAAATCTATGCGCGAATACGGAGAAAGAAGTTATAATCCTGGAGACCTGAATCTTTCTTGCCAAGGCATGCCAGGTGCAAGTCTGGAACCTATGAAGTGTGCCGAAAGAAAATCAGCTCAAAATATCTTACTTTCCGCTTACAAAAAACCAGTAACGATAGAGGAACTATGTATTGAACTTGGTATATCAGCACCATACATTGAGGACGAGGTCAAATATCTCGTAGATAACCAACTTATGAAGGAGGTTTCCGTTGATAAATACCAAACAGACTTTGTTATATTACCGGGACAGAACGTAGAAGTATCAGATAAAATTTATAAAGCTTGCTTTCCGGAATACTATGTTGAGATAATAAAAGTAATCAATCATAATAAATCTCAATTAATAAGCAAAAAATTTAATTTGGCTAATATGTCCTGGGAACGGTTGCTATGGGTCTATATTCATATTATAACGGATCTTAGTTTATGTAAATATAAAAGAGAAGAATGTAAAATAATTACGTTTAGTAATACTCCTAACCGGCCAAATGGTGGAAAGTGGATTGCTCTTGGGTTTGAGGACCATAAACATTCAGCTAACACACATTTTGAATGGAAAGAATATCTACCATTTGATGGTCCTGTTCATAAAAGTGATAATGATTATGCACAAGGTTTTTTCCATTATTGGAGCGGGCTTGACAGTAGTATATTCTTTGAAATACCTGGTGGCGTTTTTGCATTATGCCGTGATATAATTCAGGGAGGATTAGACATAGAGAAGCTTGATGAGAAGCAAAAGTATTTGTTTAGCTTTGCGATTGAAAAAGAGTTATTTATAAAAACAGAAACCGGATTTAAACTAAACTATTACTACATTGCAAGAGAAGAATTTAGGATGATAGAAAGTATAGCAGACGGATTTTATGAAATTGCTAAAAGATATTATGATTTGGCATATGAAATTGTACGAAAGGAATTTCTAGACGGTGTGCCAAAAAGCATAAAGTGGCAAATGGGAAATTTTCTATCAAATTATCTAAATACTTTTGTTACCTGTTCATTATATGAAGCCGTCAATAGTGGAAGCATATCAAAACCGGATGAACATAATAAAGCGTGGTTAAGTCTCTTTGCGAGTGAACCATAAATTGACCTATTAAGAATAACGATGGATATTAATCAATAAGGTATCGAGGAGCTATTATTCTACTGACTAAAGTCAGTAAAAATGATAGCTTCTCTTTATTATATAAGAAGGAAATGAATATAAGAATTCATGAACCTTGATTGGATTAATACAACAAAAAGATACTGAGGCTTCCCTATCCTACATAAAGCGATATAAATGATAATTGTTATTATATGGTAAAGGTGGTATGATATCAATTAATGGATAGAAATTGTGATACTTAAAAGGTTGGATAGGAGTAGAGTGAGTTGATAATGAAAAAGATAAAAGATAGAATTCATAAAATAAAGGATAAAATTCATGAAATAAAGGATAAATGGAGCTCTTTTAAAAATGATAATTACGCAAATACAGATCATGGTAAAGTTTGGCTATTTAATATTTTGGGATGTGTTATTATTGGAAGCTTATTTGAAGGATCAGGTTTGCCTAAATCTGTTGGCTTTTTATTATTTAGTGGGTTAGCTTATCTTGGTATCAATCTACTTCGTATCATCATTACATTAATATTGAAACCGATATTTCATCAGAGTGCCAAAACAGCTGTTTATACGCTCATGATATTTAGCATAATCCTTATTACTGTAGTATCTGGTTCCTATCTTGTGCCTATTCCAATACTGCTAATCGTATCAATCATCGTAACAGCTTTGGAAATTCTTTTTGCTAAAAGCATATGGAGTTTCTTCTTATGTAAGAGAAGGTCGTTAGTAGTTATCCTTTCGCTGAGTTTAACTTTATTATTAAATGTAGTCATGGGTTTATTCTCCTTGGGTGAAGGTTTTAAGGATGATTATATTAAAGAGTATTTAGCTTATAACAATCAATCGGAAAATAACATTGTCTCTGATTTTTATCAAGACACAACAAGAAAAGGCAGCTTATCAGTCAGTGAGGTCGAATATGGAATAAACAAAGATTCCGATTTGGAGCAAAGAACAACCGACCTTTCCCCTTACATAAAAAATTATCAAGGTATCCCAAGTTTGATAAGAGGATTATATTGGGGGTATGACATCGATCAGGTACCCCTTGCAGGGAAGATTTGGTACCCTTCTGAAGGTGGCAATTATCCTGTGCTTTTTATTATTCATGGGAATCATATTATGACAACAAAGTCCTACCTGGGTTATGATTATCTTGGTGAATACCTGGCAAGTTTCGGATATGTGGTAATATCCGTGGATGAAGCATTTTGTAATGCTTATATTGATTTTGGTCTTTCCAATGAAAATGATGCAAGAGCGATACTTCTCCTTGAGAATATGCAGCTTATAGAAAGTTATAATAAAGATCAAAAAAACTTTCTATATCAAAAAATGGATTTTAATAACATTGCATTAGCGGGTCATTCCAGAGGTGGTGAGAGTGTAGCTACGGCAGCATTATTTAACCACTATCAATACTATCCGGATAATGGGAATATCTCTTGGAAGTATAACTTTAACATTAAGTCATTAATAGCCATAGCACCTACCTGTGATCAGTATCAGCCTGCGCAACATACAGTGCATCTAGATAATATCAATTATCTCCTTGTCCATGGAACAAACGATCAAGATGTTACAACCTTAATGGGATACAGCCAATATCACAAGATATCATTTCAAAAGGATAGTAATATGTTTAAATCCTATGTATATATTGCAGGTGCAAATCATGGTCAATTCAACACAACTTGGGGTAGATATGATCTTCCATTTCCGTTCAAACCGTTCTTGAATACTCGAAATTTAATGGATGAGAATGATCAGAGAACGATTTTACAGGCATACTCCAAAGTATTTCTTGATGTAACTTTAAAGAATGACGAGACCTATAAATCTCTATTTACAAATCAAAAATCATATCGAGATGATATGCCAAGTACCTTATACCTACAAAATTATCAAGATTCATCCTTCGATTTACTATCTGGATTTGATGAAGATTCAAACATACAATATGGAGCAGTAGAACAAATCAGTTTAGATGCAGATTTTATGACTTTATGGAAAGAAGAAAAAAATCCAATCGCAACAATCTGGAACGATTATGTGCTTCATCTTAAA
The DNA here is from genome assembly GCA_029238935.1 of Herbinix sp. Lineage (GTDB taxonomy): Bacteria > Bacillota > Clostridia > Lachnospirales > Lachnospiraceae > Mobilitalea. The sequence continues at coordinate 46,774 of JAQZBN010000019.1, read as the reverse complement.
TGGAAGGATACGAAAGAGGCGAACTATACTATAGCATTACCAGAATATAATGCCGCTGACAGATATCTTCAATTTGATATGATGGATAAAAATCAGGAACGTAATGATAGCGACAGCCTGAATTTCCTTGATGCAACGATTGTGCTAGAAGATTCCAAAGGAAATTCGAGTTCTGTATCCATGAGTGATTATATTACGATTTATCCACCTTTACCGGTAAAGCTATATAAACTTCAATTTCTAACGGACTCCTATGATTATAAACTATGTTTTCAAACGGTGAGAATTGCTTGCAGTGATTTTGAAGCTGAGAATAAAGAGTTTGACAGTTCGTCCATAGTTAATATTCGCTTTCTAATTGATAGAAATGATACTGGTGAGATTATGATGGATAATATAGGGTTTAGTAAATAATTATTTCAACAGGAGTACCAAGTCAAGAAAATGTTAAGACAAGTACAGGTCAAATAAAAGAGATTATGGTGTGCAGCATAGGGCAAAATATCTTAAAATGAGACAAAAATTCGATATCTACTGGAATCATTGAACCTGGAAGGGAGTTAGGCATGATTTTAAAACATAGTGTAAAAAGCGTACTTAGAACACCGAAAAAATCACTTCTATTTCTATTTTTACTTATGGTATTAACGATATTATTAAGCATTGGGATAGGAATGTTTGAAGCAGCTCGCAATATGCTTCAGGATGCGGATAAAACCTTTACTTCGATCGCCCAACTTAATTACCTTAGTGATGTGGGAAGTGAAGAAGAGAGTTTTTATCAAAAAATGAATACGGAGTTGGAGAAATTTGAGTTTAATCAGCTTGCAGAACATTTCGCGGTAAAATCAATCGGCAGGGAAAAAACAGCTTGGGCATTCATAGAAGGGGATGTCATTAAAAGAAATTACTCACCCATGAGTGATTATGTAATGATAAAAGTAGGGAGTATTATTGAAAGTAAAGAAAATGGGCAGGAAAATCTATTTATGGGGGTTATCTCTGAGACCTTATTTGGTAGAAGAGCAAGAGAGAATGCCTATGTCCTGATCAATGGAATTGATGAACAGGGATTTCCCTTGAATTATACATTTAATAGAGATCACGAGTACATCATCGTTGGGAAAATAATAAACGGCAGAACGCCCACACTTATTATATCTCCAGAGATACCGAAACCGGCAGAAAGTTTACCAAGCATTGTTGATGTAACTGAGCAACCGGATTATTTGCTTACCGAGGAGGGTAAACAGATGCTATCCTTGCAGATGGCAATGAATGTGGTGGATAATTCTCTTCAGGTTACCACGGTATCGAGTCTGGAAGCATATTCACCCTTTTATTATAAAGAAATGATTATCAAGGAGGGTAGAAGCTTTAACCCTTCGGAATATCAGCAGGGAAAGAATGAAGTAATCTTAATTAGCAAAGCATTAGCTGATTTTTATAAGGTAGGAATAGGGGATGAGCTTCATTTAAAACTACATTCCAGCAACAACGGCATTGGCTTCTCTGACTTTCTAAAGGGGGTTACCTACGACTATGAAGCCGATTATGAAGTAGTTGGTATCATTGAGAATAAAACAGATAATAGGAATATGATCTATATGCCGGAAGCAGATTGGCTGGAACAAAAGCTACATTCCATCATTTTAGCCAGATATATTGTGAAAAATGGATCCGGCGAGAAATTTATGAAAGAGAATCAGAAGTTACTGCTTCCTAATATGGAATTTACACTCTATGATCAAGGTTATGCGGAAACGATTAAGCCTATTGTTGCCTTAAGAAACAATGCAATCATCATACTTCTGTTAGGAACTATTTCCGGAATTGCTATCCTTATTCTTTTTTCTTATTTATATGTAATTAAGCAAAAAGATACATTAAGAACAATGCTTTCCTTGGGAACAGGAAAAAGAAGAACCAGAAACTATATCCTATTTGGATCAATGACTTTAGTATTCTGCGCTTCCTCCATTAGTGCAATCCTTTCCTCAGGTTTCTTAAACAGGATAACGGAGTTACTCTTTGAAGCCATGGAGGATACGTACGGAACTGATTTACGCTATAGTGAGAGAAGTATCGGTGTTGATATGAATTTCGTCCCTCAGGTAAAGGTAACACCGTGGTTGCCTGCTATTGTTATAGCGTTTATTCTTATGATTAGTTTTATCCTTTTATTTTTTATCACGAATTTTGTGTTGCAAGAGGATAAAGAGATCTCGGTGAAGAAGATAATGAAACAAAGAGCTGTCATACCGAGAAAAGTAGCCGTTAAGAAAATAAAATTTGGTAGAGTTCGTCCTCTTTCCTTTAAATTTGCTTTACTTTCATTAACAAGGAGTCCGGGAAGGAGTTTGATTATTCCATTCATTTCATTGATTCTTTCGATATTTATTATTTTTCTGGGACTGTTTTCAAGTATGCAGCAGGCAAAGCTAGATACGGTATATGACCGAATTCCGGTAACTGCCTATGTCACTTCCAGCAGGAACGATACTCGTGTCATGGGAGGAATATTACTGGATATGGATATTTACCCATTGGTTAATCCTAATTATAGCCAGGAATTAGAATGGATGAATAAGGAACAATCAGAAGATTACATACAGAATGACAGATATACTTCATTAAAATATGATACCGATCGAAAAAAAATATTGGAAAGCTCAAAGTTCGTTTCACAAATGCATTTATATACCGCAGTAAAATATGAGTTTATGGGAATATCGAAAACGAAAGACGGAGAGACAAACAACACCATAGCTCAGTTACCGGAAATCAGAATACATAATAATGCGTTCGGTTATGATTGGTTTTTAATAAAAATCAGGCAGATGCCAAGGCTTTCGTATGCGGATAATATCAGCTATACTCCGGACTTTTTCAATGATTCAAAACCAGAGATGGAGTTTTTGGATGGTTATGACTATGATTCACTACGTAAAATTGAAGATATTGCATTTATCTCCAAGGATTATGCTAAGGAACATGGAATTGAAAATGGTGATACGATACGTATTACCGCATGGCAAGAATTCGATGAATTGGCGATTTGCAGTATGATGGATCTTAAGGTAGTGGGTATTTATGATGTTTCATGGAAAACCGATGTTATCTATATACCATGGATTAAAAGTTATGAACATATTTACTATATTGATTTTGATTATCCAAGGGGAGAAGGTATTGGAGGACAACAACCGATCCCTAACGCTGTAACTGCAAGATATGTACGGGCTGTTACCTTAACATTAAAAAATACGGAGGAGTTATCGGCATTTCGCAATTACCTGGAAGACAAGGGGTATAGTCAAGTAGGGAAAGTTGGAGTTAACCGAAAAGCGATTGTAATTCAAGATAAACGTTTAATGGATACTGTTCAAAACTTAAAAAGTTTTATTCGATTAATAGAAATTATTCAGCCAATCATGATGATCCTGTTTGGGGTAATCGGATTTGCGGTTTCCTATTTGCTTATGAAACATCGCACCAATGAATTTGCGATTATGAGAAGTATCGGAGCGAAGAAGAGACAGGTATTCTTATCATTTTACTTGGAACAGTTGTTATTATTTATGGCGGGCCTTCTTCCTGCGGTGATTTATGCTATTATCTTACCACAAAAAATAGCATATTATGGGGCATCCTTAGTTTACTTCATAGTTTGCTATCTGTTTGGAACCGCATTAGCCCTCATCATTATGAACAGAGCAAAGATACTGGATGTTTTATTTACAAAGGAGTAAGAGTAACTTTTCTCTTGCTAGAATAAAAATGTTCCGATTACAAGGGCTTACAGTAGATTAACATATTTATGAATAGTTTAACAGCAGTTCAAAGTTAAATGAAGTGATGAAAGGTGTGATAGTTAATGGGAATTTTAGAAATGAAGAATGTCTCTTATATCTATAAAAGTAAATATCAAAGTGTGGAAGCAGTGAAGAAAGTAAACCTTACGATCAATCAAGGTAAGGTATATGCAGTCATAGGAAAATCAGGTTCCGGTAAATCAACCCTTTTATCTATGATGGCTGGTATATCCCTACCATCGGAAGGTGATATCTTTTACAATGGTGATTCGGTGAAGAAGCTTAATATGGAGGAATACCGAAGAGATAAGACATCGGTTATTTATCAAACCTTTAATCTCTTTCCGTTAATGACAGTGATTGAAAATGTCATTTATCCTTTGGAACTAAAAGGAATGAAGTATAAAGAAGTGAAAGGAATTGCCGAGAATCATCTAGGGAGTGTTGGGTTGGATGAACAGTATTATATGAGATTTCCTAATATGCTTTCCGGTGGTGAACGACAACGAGTGGCTATCGCAAGGGCATTGGCTACCGGATCTAAGCTTTTACTAGCCGATGAACCTACCGGTAATCTCGATGTAGCAAATACGGATGTGGTATTTAAACTTCTCACAGACCTAGCTCATCAGGATAATCTTGCAGTAGTAATTGTCACTCATGATCTAGCAATTGCAAATAAGGCGGATATTGTTTTACAGATGCAGGATGGTAATTTGCAACTGATGGAGCAGAGTTAACAGAAAAATAAGAAGAACATCATCTCAGTACGTGTGAAGTGACCCCCTTTTATTTAGAAAATGAAAGGGGGTTTTTTATGTCCATCAATCACTCCAGGTAATTTTTGCTAAATAAACAAGCATAACGCTAGTAATATTTTCTAATTATGCAATGAATTATACTTGCAAAAACAACAAAAGAGTGATTATAATCAATTAACTTAATTGCATTATCTGAAACAAATAAAACATTCCCCAATATATTAAAAATATAATGATTGTTTATGAGAAAATGCAATGAGTTAGTAAGAGGGTAATAGTAAGCAACAAATTATTATCCTTAGCAAGACAATATCTAACACATAAGACGAATATTGAGAGGAGACACTAACATGAAGAAACTGAAATTAAAAATGCTATTCATACTTCTTCCATTTACTTTAGTGGCATTGGGAATTATTTCAGGAATCAGCTATTACTTTGCGAAACAAGTGATTAATAGCAATACCAATGAGATTCTGGAGCAGACGGCACAGGCTAGTGCAAACAAGTTGGACGGATGGCTGAGTGTTCAGCTACAATTAATCAATAGTACGAAGGATACATTAGAACTTTCTTATATCAAATCAGAGGATGAGCTAAACTTTTTAGGAGGTTTACTAAAAGAGAGTCCGAATTTATCTGATTTATACATAGGAACCGTGAATGGTGAAATGATTGACGGTTCCGGCTGGGACGTACCGTCAGATTATGATCCTAGAGTACGAGAATGGTACACGACGGGGATAGAAAGCGAGACAGCTGTATTCTCCGAGCCTTATCTCGATCAAGTAACGAAAAAGATTGTTGTATCCGGAAGTGCAATACTTAATAACAAAGATGGTAGCACGAGAGGAGTATGCGGAGGAGATGTTAGCCTTGAAACAATTACAAAGTTTATAAAACAAATAACTTATGGTGAGACAGGATATGCATTTCTTATTAATAATACCGATGGAACAATTCTAGCGCATAAAGACGATACCTTGATTACGAAAAATATGAGTGAAATAGATGATGGCAGTTTAAAGAAGTTACAAGAAGCGATTAACAAGGAACACAAGGGTGATTATACCTTTACCAGTGAAAAGAAGATGATGATCGCGAATTTCATGCCACTGGATAACGCAAACTGGACCATAGTTGTGGCGATTACTCAAGAAGAAGCAATGGAAGCACTAAAGAAATTGTTTATGAATATGATGATGACAGCAATTGTAGCCATTCTCCTGATAGGATTTGCAATTGAAAGAGCAACGAGTCATATCGTTAAACCAATTAGAAAGCTGGAGGATTATATTCAAAAGATTGCTGAGGGCGATTTTACGCAGGTGATAGAGAAGAAGCAATTATTAAGAAAAGATGAAATTGGTATCATGACCAATGGAATCAATCATATGAAGGAATCATTGAAACAGCTGATCATTAGTGTGAAAAAGGAATCCAAGAATATAGAAAGCGATGTCGAACAGGTGGTGCATAATGTGAGCATCTTGTACGACAATATTGGAGATGTATCCGCTACTACCGAAGAGTTGGCAGCCGGAATGGAAGAAACCGCGGCATCTTCGGAGGAAATGTCTGCCGCTTCTCAGGAAATTGAGAGAGCCGTTCATGTAATTGCTCAGAAATCTCAGGAAGGTGCTATCGAAGCAGATGCGATTAATAAGAGAGCAGAACAAACAAAAATAAACGTAAATGCTTCTGAACAGAGGGCAAGAGAAACCTTAAGCCATACAAAGAATAATCTGGAACAAGCATTGAAAGATGCTGAGGTTGTTAGAGAAATTGATATTCTGTCACAAGCAATCATGCAAATAACTTCTCAAACAAATCTACTTGCGCTGAATGCATCAATTGAGGCTGCGAGGGCTGGAGAAGCTGGCAAAGGTTTCTCTGTTGTTGCGGATGAAATCAGAAACTTGGCAGAGCAATCCAAGAAGGCAGTACTTAAAATTCAAGATACTACATCGAAAGTAACCGGTTCTGTAACCCGCTTATCCGAATGTGCAAATGAAGTATTGACATTTGTGTCCACGGATGTCGTTAATGATTATCAGGTATTACTTGGAGTTGCAGATCAATACAGTAAAGATGCGATTTATGTCGATGACCTTGTAACCGAATTTAGTGCAACCTCAGAGGAACTTCTGGTTTCCATTCAAAATGTGATTACTGCCATTGAGGGTGTAGCGTCCGCTGCGGATGAAGGAGCAAAAGGAACTACCGATATAGCAAATCGAATTTCGAATACAAATCTAAAAGCAAGTGAAGTTCAGGAAATTGTGTCAAAAACGAAAGCTAGTACGAATAAACTAAAGGAAGATATAGATAAATTCAGAGTGTAGAATAGATTAATAGAACATGCTTTTATTTATTTTGTTATGTATCAATGAAAACAGCCTGCCATATATTGGCGGGCTGTTTTCATTGGAACAACAGGAAAAGATCGTAAGAAAGTCGAAGTAAATGACCATTGTCAGTAGATAATCTAAAATAAGCAAAGAGCATTATGTAATAGGGAGGTATTAGACATATAACATTTGTAGCGTGCAATCAAAAATCGAATAATTCTCCTCTTTAAAAATTCTAACTGCTATGTATTTAAAATTAGAATGCTCGATTAACCGAAACATTGCTGCAAGGTAATCAATCAGTGTTTCCTTATTCGTTTTATTATACATATAACCTAGTATATTAAACCGTAGGAATGTATACATAATTACAAGAGCCAAGTAAGCATTATGAACTTGCTCATGTTGATCAATATAAGGGAAATTGTTATAAAACATATGATTTACAATAAGTTGCTCAAATAGAATTGACCAATCCGGCAGGATTGTATCCAGATGCAATGATGCTAAGATATACTTTTCTTTCAAAACCTTCGTGTCTTTTTCAGACAGCTTATCCTTTCCACTCAATCCAAAATAATTTAGTGCTTCCTTGCAGTAATCCCTAACGCTAATGCTGTTTTCGAAATATTTGTCAAATGCATAAAGGGACTGAAAAGCAAGTGATAAGTGGTCAGGTTTCTTTGAATAAATGTCAGTCCCATATAGAAAGTTTCCAAGGTTAATGAAGCGCTCAGGTAGTGGAAGGCTCCGTTCTTGAATAATTGATACAGACTTTTGACAGCATTTATATTTTTCTGGAGATAAATTAGTTTCAAATTCGGGATCGACGGACAATTCATTTTTTTCGAACTTAAGAGGTTCTTTCAAATTCATTAATAATTCCAATACTTCTTCACAACTATTGGAACAGGAACACTTATTAATTTCAATAAGCCGTTTGGTATTGCGAGGATATAGACGGCATACTTCAGGAAGATAACTTTCGCCGAGCTCCACTTGAAGAGCGCATAGCCCGTCCTCACGATGTAGTTTACAGATTCCGTGCCAGTTTGTTGATATCTGTGCAAAACACTCATTACTCGGTTCTTCGTTAATTTTAAGAGCACAATCAAGCTTCGTACGCAGAGTATCAGAGCATCTGATTCCTAGAAGACTGTAGTATTCCTTCTTAGAGATTCTAATCGGCCACCCATCACAACAAGAATGTCTGCATTCGCCGCATTTACATTTAAAATGTTTATAGTATTCGGGAGTTATGTAGTTCATTCAATCAACACCTGTCAGTTAGAATTTGTTTTATAAATTAATGAATATGTTATCAATTCTAATTTCAGAAATTGATTTTGTAAAGTAATAAATTTACAGAATATCCAAATTTATTACTTTTTTCGTTTTTTCTCCTGAAATCCTTTCGTTCGAAGGATAGTGTACAGTTTCCTTAAGACCATCCTGGAGCTGTACTTGCGCCAGTACAATTGTCAGAAACGATGAAACGCAAATTAAATTAGCTTGGGATCATCTTTATACTCTGTGGAGAAAGAACAGTATGTTCGATTTAGATGATACAAGATATTTTGAAGAGTATTTATTTGAGAATAATAAAATAAGCAAATTGCTTTTATATTTACCGGTAAAACCACGTATTAACTACTATAAAATTTCAAATATGCAGTCTTACAAGGGACATCTTTTGGTGTAAGTTGTGAAGATGAACAAATATTGATGCAATGGATCCTGGAGAATGGATACGAAGCAGAAGGGGAACCGTTTACGATATATGATATTTCAGAAGGATTGAAGGAGAAGGATGTCCTTTTTAACACCTATGTAAAAATAAAATGGCAGAAAAATATAAGACAAACCAAATGATGAAAGCTAAAATATAACTTATCAACATATTCGAAAGAGGTAAATTATATGAATACTGCAATACCAAGGAATGACTTAGAAGGTTATAGTCCCAGTGAAAGACCGGAGATTATTAATACGCTAGAAGCGAAAGCAGGCAAAAAGTATAAGGAATATAAGAATATTGAGCTTAAGATGGATTACGTGGAGTTAAAGGATAGTTTGATATTTGCTGGTGTACCACTCAGTTTATATCCAAATTTCGGAAACATTGGAAGGTTCCATGATGAATATAAAGAAAACATGATGAATCATTATGCTCCCTATACCGAAGTGGGTTACTCCGGAACTTTTGGTAATGGATCTTGGGATTATATTTTCGGCTGCCAGATAAGATCTATGGAGGATGTACCTGAGGGGCTCATAAGTTTTGATATAGAATTAAAACGATTTGTAGAAATCACATTCAGAGTAAAAACGATCTATGAGCTTGTGGGAGATGATAAAGGGCCAGGCGATGCTATGGTGACAGCGGGTGAATATATCAGAGAGATTTGGTTACCTGAACATGGTGACGAAGTTAATGTGGTTGACTTAAATAATTTATGCTTTGAGGTCAAAAAAGGAGATAGGACATACTATTTGGGTATGATAGAGATATATAAAGTTGAACTTCAAGATGATGCAGAAATAAGTTTTTATATCCCTTTAAAATAAGCATTCTTAATATGGAATACTAAAACGAAAGGCTTCCCGGTTTACCAGTTACCGGTAGGCTTTTTGTAACAGAAGCATTTATTTATATGTCACAGTAAACCTGCGAATGAATAAGGTATATCAGAAAGAATTATATTAAATTTCATAATTTTGGTATCCGTATTGATAAATAGAGGAATTCATGATAGTATAGATCTATAAAATATGAAAGGAGGATTTTGTTATGAAGAATACGGTATTAAGTGAGGTATTAGGCATCTAACTTAATATTGGGAAGCATGAAAAGATATGGCCATGTATGGCTTTCTTTTTGATGCTATCATAACTAATCTTCTTGTGAATAATGAAAAACGTAAAGTCACATCTGATTGGTGTGGCTATTTTTATGCCCAAAATTAAGGAGGATGCCTAAAGTGAAAATGCATGAAGTTGATAAAAGGTAAAGGAAAGGAAATTTAAATGAAAGATTTCAACATAAATGATAGTAGTGATGAATTGGTTTTTAGCAGCGTAAATCAGTTTGCGAGACAGTGTAAGTTTAGTAATTGTACGCATCGAAGTGAACCTGGTTGTGCTGTTATAGAAGCGATGAATTCCGGAGATTTGTCAGAGGATTATCTTACTCGTTACAATAAATTAATAAAAGCGAATATATTTCATAAAGATAAAATCAAATATAACCAACAATGGAGGAATTTTACGGTCCAATTAAGTAAGTCAAGTAAAAGAAAAAGTGCATATAAAAAGAATGAGATTGACACATTGGATCAAGAAACAGTTCAGTTACAAGAGGAGTTACACATAAATAGGGAGGAAGAACTATGAACGTTATTATCAGAAATGAAAGAGAAGACGAACGAAGGATTGTAGAAAATGCAATTAGGGAAGCATTTTGGAATGTATATAAGCCAGGGTGTGATGAGCACTTAATGGTGCATCAATTACATGATTCCAGTAATTTTATTAAGGATTTGGATTTAGTTGCAGAAATAGATGGACATATTGTAGGCAATATTGTTTGCTCTAAGGTAGTAATAGAGAATATTGATCCAATGAAAGAAATGATATGTATTGGTCCAATTGGAGTAATTCCGGAATTGAAGAACCATGGGATCGGTAGTTTATTGATGGAAAAAGCTATTGATCGTGCTCGTAAAATGGGATATGTGGGAATTGCATTATATGGTAATCCGAATTATTACCACCGCTTTGGTTTTGTAAATGCGAAAGAATATGGCATCACCACCCCGGATGGTAGTAATTTTGAGGATTTTATGATACTGGAGCTTGGGGAAGGAAGATTAGATGGGATACATGGAAAGTGTTTTGAAGATAAAGCATTTGAAATAAAAGAAGAAGATTTAATTGAGTTTGAAAAGGAATTTGTTAAAAAGGAGGTTTGAGCTATATGATAAAGAACGATAAGCATGAGATTAATCCCTGTGGTACGTATTGTGATAATTGTGAAGACATGGGTACGGTTTGCGATGGCTGCAGAAATCGGAATGGAAAGCCCATATGGTATCAACTTTATAACTTGACAGAACCTTGCGCTTTTTATAAGTGTTGTGACGAAAATAAGATTCATAATTGCTCCGCTTGTAATAAGGTACCATGTAACAAGCATTTTAAGTTTCCTGACCCTGGAATGAGTGATGAGGATAAGGAGAAGTGGCTGGAGCTTCGCATGGTAAATTTTATGGAAGTTAATAAAGGATCACAGCTTCAGTTATCTGATAAATATTCAGAAAATGAAAAGAAATATAACAAGTAGAGAACTTTATTTAGCTTATATAAGAATGAAGGAATAGAAGTGAAAGCCTGTCGGTTAACGGCAGGCTTTCATTAGAAATCACTTAAATATCATTCGGTGTGTTTATTAAATAAGAAATCCATTGCATATTTCGTGCTTAATTTAATGAGTTTATAAAGACATCCATACCACTCTTGCGATTTACTAACCAGTTTTTTAGAAAATCAACTTGTTCCTCATAGGTTTTTAGTTCTACAATTTTATCAGGATTAGAGGCTACTTTGGTGCCTAATATATTCCACTTTTCAAAGTTGTATTTGGCTGAAACAGAGATCATATCGGCCCATTGATCAATCTCGTTATCCAGTCCATCCAGTTGACTTACAAATTTACACCACTCGACTTTAAGAATATCCCTTGCTTCTTTAAAATGAAAGAGGTATTTAAACCAGCCGGCACCACTGTTATATAGGTCGTCTACACTTTCACGAGGATAATTCCAATAGTCACAGTTTCCGCTGCTGCGATCAAAATCCCACATCGGCCCCAGAGCCAGTTTTCCATCGGCATCCAGATACATATAAACACTGGAATGCATGGAGCTGTCACCATTGTTCATATATTCTTCCACTAGATACCATTTCACAAAAGACTCAACATCAATCCGTTTGGAGACATTTTCATAATTATTACTCTTCAAATAAAATACGGCCTCTGTCACCTTTTGATAGATGTAATTTCCGTGTTCTAAAGTAAGATTTTTTGTGGAAGGTTTTTTAATCGTAAGCCATTTGCCGCCAATATCGATAGGGAAAAAGGTCTCATCTGTTTCAGGATTATAAAATAGTCCCCCTGTTTTCTTCCATCCATATTGTTGCCATTTGTTTGGATCTCTGGGTAAAACAGTACCATCCGGAAGAAACTCCTCCATAACATGAGCATCAAATTCCATAAGATAACCCACCTCAGAAACTTCTTTATTTGCATCGAACTCGGTTATGTTTACTCTGTTTTCATCAATTTCAATTTTCTCAGAGAGATTATAAGTACCTATATATTCTCCATTGAGGAAGGCATCTACCGGACGGTTCTTCATGATATATTTCTGACCAGCTAACCCACCAAGATAAGCTGCTGTATAATTGCGAAGCAGGGAATAATCCTCATAATTGGCAACGAGTGCCCAATCTTTAGAGGCTGGCATATCAAGAAGAGCAGCTTTATCATCGAGCTTTATGGTATAGCTTTTTTTTGGATGCTTCCAGGAGCTATTTCCTCTTCCTTTCATACCTCCGGTAATTGTAAGGACATCTGTGTCGTCCATAGCATAATAGCAGGTCTTTGTATTGCCACCACCCATATAGAAGCTAGCGGATGCATAGTCATTCTTACTGGTGATATCCTGATAATCTGCAGTAACAATGGAAACGGAGGGCAAGCCGGTATTTATAGATTCAACCGTTAAAGTTATCACTTTGGTAGAACCATCCTTACCATAGAGGGTTAACTCCAGAGGTGTTCGCAAGTCTAGTGCAGTAATTCCAGATATAACTTCCTCACCATTTGCCATAATCTTATCACCGTAGTAGGTGAAATCTGGTATCACAGCAGACAGATCAATTCCGGCAGGTAATAAGGACGAAATGGTATCCTCACCTACACTACATGCAACATTGTAGGGGAGTCTCGCATTTTTTTCTGTGGTTAATAAAAAGCGACCAATATGCTTGGTGCTGTCAGTGATATCCACTGCATTGTCGGGTATATCAGAGATTTGTGCAAATGCAATTGACCCCGTTGTTTCCTTTAACGGATTTTCTTCAGTTTCCAAAGAAACCGTTTCATTTTCCAGGGGAGTTGTTTCGGTTTCCGCATTTACAGTATGCTTCGCTTCTGTGTTCTCTGTTTGAGTGGTGAAAGCGCTACTTTCCTTCGTCTCAGATATAGGTTTATTTCTGCTAGATAGTAAGATGGTTGTAACCCCCAGAATTAATAAAAGAAGCCCCACAAATAACATTAAAATTTGTTTTTTACGAATCCCCATAAACTTCTGTTTTCTCCTTCATTTAATAATGACTTAGTAAAAATAAATATGATATATCAAATATATGTCAAATAGCCCAGAATGTCAACTTTTTTGATTTGAAATCACAATTTAATATATCAAATATTGTAAAGCTTAACTTTTTGAATAAGCCTTTGCATGAGAGTGCAAAAACATCTACACTTAACCCATTGACAGACTGAATATAAACTGTGGCATTGAAACACCTAGATTGAAAACCTTGAGTTCAGCATGATTATGGTGTATAATCTATAAATGGTAAAATTTTCTTTAAGTGACCAAATCAACGGCGGGAGAATTTGAAGATTTATTTTATGAGAGTACAGCAAGCTAATCCTAATTTTTCATGCGTTTTTATTTTTGGGGTTTCATTTCCACGTTGACATTGCCTAAAACAGTTACGAGACAAGGATCTAAAGAGACGTTAGCTTTCTATCATTTAACAAAAGGGAAGTAAAATGGGAGATGTACAGCTTGATTTATTGTTTTCGATGAAAGAGAAGTATTAAGAATAAGTACGAAGGGGAAGGAAGAGGTACTTAAATGGAGGATATTAAAATTGACTCATTATTATCATTCGGTGGTTATAGTTGGCGTGTGCTTGACATTCAAAATAACGCGGCGTTGATTATAACCGAAGAAATAATAGAACAACGGGCTTACCATGACGCTTATAAAGATATAACATGGGCTGACTGCTCCTTAAGAAAATATCTTAACGGTGAGTTCTATGACAAATTCAACGCTACTGATAAGTCAAGAATAATTCCGGTGTTAAATAAAAATCTTGATAATCAGTGGTATGGTTCAAAGGGTGGAGCAGATACGAGGGACAGTATATTTTTATTAAGCCTTGAAGAAGTGTGCAAATATTTCGGTGATAGCCTTTCAAAACTGCATAACCCAGGAAAAAATCAAAGATATTGGTTTGAAAGAAAAGATGAAAACAACAGTAAACGAATAGCAAAACTTCAGGATAAAGAATGGGGTTGGTGGTGGTGGCTTCGGTCCCCCGGCCGTGTTAATGTAAAAGCCGTGTACATCTTCGGGACTGACGGTAATATAGGTATTCAAGGCAACAATATATTGAAAGGCAACATCAGTGACGGTAAATGTACGGGAGGTGTCCGTCCCGCTTTGTGGTTGAAGCTGTAATTTGAATCATATCGAATAAGCAAACCACAAAACAGGACTAAATACGGCATAACGCCGAGATTTACTGGATTAGATACGCTCCCCTATAGGACAAAGCGATTATGGCTTTGTCCTTATTTTTTTTGCACGAAAGATGCTCTTTTCACCTCTTGTACTGCCTTGTCAGCGTTAATAGATTGACAAAGGTAAAAGTATCCAAGGTTAAGCATATATTTGGTCGTGGATGGTATCATGGTATTATTTGCTTTATTTTACTCGGTATCATACCTAACTTATGAATTGCATTTTTCACCCGGGGATGGTTCATATATAAATCCCAAACCTCTCCATACAACGCATTATTGATCATAAGTATAGTTTCACCTTTATCAATGCCCAGATAAGTGCTTGCATACCAATCTTGTTCGCTATTCATACTATCATAAAAACCATAAGGACCCCACATAGTTGGATGATTATGATAAATATATTGTAAGGCAACGGCACTTTCCTCATAGGTATAGGGCAGCGAGCCGGCAATAGCACAGGGACCAATGGTACCATCACTATGTGGTTTCATTGACCTACTGGGTACTGTTCCGTGAACAATATACCCTTCTTTTCCATCCATAGCGCTGACTCCCCATAAACCCTCACGAAAGGTTTTGATATGAGGCTGATCCTGACACCACTTAATTTGAGCAAGAGTAGCATTTTTTGTATTTACGGACCAATCAATATTGTCGCATCCTTTGTATTCCAGAAATTTAAACCAGCAATGAGAATATTGGTGTACAAATAAAACGCCGCCGGGCTCATAATAACAACCAATGTCTTTGTACATGCCATAGGGGCGATCAAAGGATAGATAGAGGTTACGGGCAGTCTCTTCGTCTATGTTATCCTGACCTGCAGCCTGAATATACATCATAAGCTGTTCTGCCGTCATATCCCATGCGCTGATGAAACCTGAGCCGTCCTTTGTATAATCTCCTCCTACAATATCATTATAGGCCATATGAAAAAATGCCTTTTGATCCCGGTAAAATACGAATTTAGAATAGTCGGTTCGATTTATAATGGCTTCCGACATCCGATGAACTTCTTCATCCTTAAAAAATGCATCGATAACGAGAATTCCATTCAAACACAATGCAGTATCTATCGTGGAATATTCGCAGTTCTTATGCCTCTTTGCAGTCATCATGTCACAGAAATGAACAAAGAAGCCTTCATAATGGGGTACGTTATAAAGCAAGGTATGAAGGGTGCCTTTTGCTCTATGAAGCCCTTCCTCATAGGAAATGTATTTGTGTAAAACACCAACAACAATACTGCTTAAAGCGAATCCAACGGATGCGATAGAAGATAGGGCAGGGTTATTGGAACGATCCAGCATAAGACCATACCCTTTACTACCTTCAATATGGTTACTTGTATCCCAAAAAAAATCAAAACACTTACGCATCTCTAGATCTAGTAGTTCTCTAGAAGTCATTTCATTCTCCCATCTGCCGCCCGATAGCGACTCATATTATTATGAAAGATAGATACCTTGCTCCGATTATTCCTTATACTCCAGCTGTTGATAATCAGAGGTTGAGGAATCACTTCCGATAAATATTCGGTAGGTTCGATTCTCCGGAGTCATTTCATTGTAAATGTTCAGATAGGACAACATCTCTCTATTGATTACAAAGCTTATGGTTTTCGTTTCAGAAACCTCCAGGTAGGTATGTTCAAAACCTTTAAACTCCTTAACAGGTCTACTAACAGAAAAACTAAGAGCTTCAATGTATAGCTGGGATATAATCTTACCAGGACAACGTCCGGTATTGGTGATATCCACAGAAACCACCGTTTCCTCTAATCCTTTGATGCAGTTTGTGGATAATCTTAAGTTTTTATAGTTAAAAGTGGTATAACTTAAGCCGTATCCAAAAGGATATAATGGAGAATTGGGGATATCGGTATAGCAGCTTTTAAATAAATCTCTTGGGCCACCGGTAAGAGAGGGGCGACCTGTGGGTAACTGATTGTAGTAAACGGGAATTTGTCCAACTCTTCTAGGAAAGGACATGGTGAGTTTTCCCGTTGGGTTGTAATCCCCACTGATAACAGAAGCTAAAGCATTACCAGTTTCATTCCCAAGATACCAGCCGTAAATCAAGCCGTCCAAGTTGTCTGTGCACCAGGTTAGATCCAGAGGACGACCGGAAAAAATCACACCAATCATGGGTTTGCCAAGCAGCTTTAGACGTGCAACCAATTCTAACTGGCGGCCTGTCAGACAAAGTTCGGAACGGGAACTCCATTCCCCGGTAAGGTAATCCGGCTCACCAATGGCAAGAAGTAATACCTCTGCTTCTGCGGCTATCCTTAGAGCTTCTTCCATTAGCTGATCATCATGTTCAGCACCTTCGAAGGAGCAGCCCTCATGAGCTATGACATCATAACCACTGTTCTTCATACCTTCATAAAAGGATACACATTCTTCGACGCGTCCAAGACCTCCCCAGCCGCCCACAACATTTTTCGTAAGAGCGGCAGGGCCAATCAAAGCAACTTTTTTATTCTTTTGAACTGGTAGCACCTGATTCTCGTTTTTCAGGAGAACAATAGAGTTTTTCGCTATCTCTAAGGCTAATTCGCGATATTCTGGCAACTGCATATATTGTTCCGGTTCATGGTAGATGTACTTATAGGGGTTATCGAATAGACCAAGCTTGTATTTGAAGGTGAGAATACGCTTACAGCTTTCTTCTATCGTATGAGTATCTACCTGATTTTCCCGTACCAATTCTTCCAGATAAGTAATGTAGTGATTGGAGACCATCTCGTGGTCGAGACCGGCATTAAGGCAAAGCTTTGCGACTTCCTTTGCATCCGTTGTAATCTTATGGTTCATGATCTCGAAGGTAGAGGTATAATCTGAGATAACAAAACCTTCATAGCCCCATTCATTTCTTAAAATATCTGTGAGCAGATACCTGTTGCAGGTGGATGGAACACCGTCAATGACATTGAAGGAGGACATAATGCTGGCGCAGTCCTCGTCTACACAGCTTTGATAAGCCGGAAGATAATTCATACGAAGCTGACGATCAGATAGATCTACTGAATTGTATTCCCGACCGGCTTCCACAGCCCCATAGCCAGCAAAATGTTTGACACAAGCTCCAATGGCTTGATTACCGGATAAGTCATCCTGCTGGTAACCCCTTATATACGCTCGCCCCAGGATACGGCTTAGATAAGAATCTTCTCCGTTGCTTTCCATCACTCTTCCCCATCTGGGATCTCGAACAACATCTACCATAGGAGAATACGTTATGCTGATGCCGGTATGGGCAGATTCAGCAGCTGCCACAGAGCTTGCTTTTTCGATTAGCTCTGGGTTGAAGCTGCAGCTCATTGCCAGATTGATCGGAAATATAGTCCTGCATCCGTGGATGATATCGAGTCCAAAGAAAAGAGGAATCCCAAGTCTGGTTTCTTCCACAGCGATTCTTTGCAATTGGTATGCGTTAATGGGAGTGTGGACACCTAAAATTGATCCACATAAGCCTTCTTTAATATACTGAACCGTACCGTGGCTATCGTCAAAGCGAAGACCTTCAATATGAGCATCGTTAGGAGCGGTTTGAAATAACTGACCTATTTTCTCTCGTAAGGTCATTTTTGACAGCAACTCTGCAACGAGGTTTTGGATTTCCTCTTTCCTCCTCTTTGGGAGAGGAGGATGAGAAAGTTTTTTTATTTGTTCTTCATATAAATTCATGTTAGTACCTTTCTTACTTGAGGATACGGATGACACAATCTTTTGTAACAAGAGAGGTCTTAAATTTTGCACCGCCAGGGCGGTAAGGGTTTTCCACAGTAGTATACGGAATTAATTGATCATTGATGTAGATTGCCTGAATTGGTCCATTGTTCTGAATTTCGTAGATAATTTTCACTGGCTTGTGAAGAATTTCATATTGGAAAGTCAGACCATTTAATTTATCCGGTAATACGGGATCGATTATCACATCATCCTGTTCAATTCTAAGTCCAAGGACATTAGAGATTAATTGATTGAGTAGTATTCCTGGGCCACTGGAATAAATTCTCCAACCAGCCTTAACGGGGATGCTACCACTTTTTAATTTGTCAAAATCAGCCATGGCTTCGTAGCGATTATCAAACTCACCATCACTACTGCTGAAATAGCAATTGCTCTGCCGGTAAGAGGCATTCGGCACATGGTTTTTAATATTGATGGGAAGTACTTTTAATAAATTATCCCAGGTCTCATCTACTTTACCGAGTTTTGCCATGCTTTCGATAAAGCGAATATGGGCGTGAACATATTGAAGTCCGATTTCCCGGCCAAAGTTTGCAGCTGTCTCAGCTCGTTTAAAATAGGTATTCACGCCGCCCCGATAGGTACAGGTCCGATTCATCAAGCGTACCCCATCAGGATGATATAGATGCTCCTTAATAAGAGAATAGTGGGTATTTGCCTCCGATAAGTCGAACATTTCACTGATACAGGAACGGGTCATTGGTAAAAGACGGTAGTTTAATCCGGTTGTCTTGTCTTCGGGATGCAGCAAATATTTAATATCATCACCGTCAAAATGGATAAATCCTGAGGTTACTCCGTTTTTAATAATATAATGATGGTAGTCTTTTTTAATTTCGGAAGAGATCTGAGTTAATTCCTTGCTTAACTCGGGGTCATGGGATAACATAAGCTCCCCAAATTCTCTGAAAACCTGATAGGTTAACGTTACAGTCCAGCCACTGACCATACTTTTTCTGAGAGCTGGGTTGGAAGGCTGAAGTGTATCATCCCAGTCACCATCCCCATAGCAGGATAAGTGTGTATTTGGGATAAAGTTCTGAAGGATATAATCAATTTGTTTTCGCACATGCTTAGCAAGTGGTTCTGTATGCTTAGTGAATTCGTAGCCGGTGATATGAGTATATTCTAACTCTTCCTTCAGAATAGTGAAATCCCCCGTGGCTTTTATATAATCAGATAGAGCTTTTAATGGCCAGACGATAATATCTCCATGGCTTTCGTGGTGTTGGATGGTGTAATATCTGTCAAACATAAACCATTGAGGCCAATTTCCGTTTTCTTCATATTGGTGACGATAGATCGTCAGCAACATATTTTTAAGAACCGGATAGTTTTGAAAAGATAAAAAGTACTCAAAAGGACCTTGGCAGACATCCCTAGTACCCCAAGCGGCACCTCCGAATTGTTCCAGACCATGTGGGGAGAGAAAATGAACCCTGGCATTATGACTGTACCAGAAGACCAAATCATTCATCTGATCTACTTCTTCCGAAAATTCTGTATTTTTATTAAGCTCCACAGAAAAGCCGTTCGTAGCGATGTTAATCCAATCCAAAAAGGTATTTTTTTCATGCTCAAAGGTTGTTGGTAAAACTTCCACTTCCTCGGCTTGAATAAAGCCGGTGGTTGTCATGGTAACCTGTTGTACTTGACGGAATTCCCAAACTAAATAAGGCTCCTTTCTTGTTTGGAGGTTTTGGTAGAAGAAAGCATCATTATGTAAATCAAAAGCTTGGTCTGCAGTAATATTAAAATGAAGACCTGGATAAGAGCTGCCTGATAGAGTGTTAGCATCGTGTCGGATTGTAACTGTTTGATCCTTGAATTCGTATTGAAAAGGTGCATCATAAGGTCCTGGTCCATTACATAATTCGCAAAATACAGCGATATCATAACTCTTGTTATTTTTGGAGTGAAGTTCTAAGGTAAGGGTAGGAGATTTATGATTTGTATAACTGATCAGTTCAATTACATCATCCTCAAACTTATAGAACCATTTGGTGTAGTTGTATCCAAGTTCATAGATACCTGCCATGGTAAGGAGAGTGTAAATCCCATTTCTTTTGATCATAATTCTTTGGCCGGAAACCTTGCTTACGTTTAAAGCATTTCGACAATTTGTCGTAAGTTTGTTAAAGGAGGTGTTTCCTACAACAGTTTGTGAACTGAATACACCGTATATGTAAGTGGTGGTTGCAAGGAGATCTTCATGAATAAAATCAGAGGTTCCGGATAGCATGATATGTCCATGAGGACGTTCCACCTGGAGTTCCTTCTCCATAAGAACTACATGCTCGTGATTTTCACCAAAGAAGCTCAAGAGCTTACCATCCTTGCTTTCTATATGTCTCTTGATATTGTACATGGAATTGATTTCTTCGTCCGTAAAGGAAAGAGAAGAGATACAAGGAATTACTGTACTTACATTTTGAAAAGCGGCAGCCATGTCCAAGGACTCCCAATTAGGAGATGTGTAATTTTCCCTGATTACATCCATAGGGATAGGAGAAGTGATAGCTGTTTCAATACTTGGATTTACTATACCGTAAAATGTAAAATAAGCAGGTTCATCCAGTGATGTTTCCAATGTCTGTAAAGAGGTATAAGCAAATTCGTATTGATAAACGCGATTATTCAGGGTTTCACTATGTAATTCCTTTAACTGTCCATCAATTTTATAACTTAATCCGTAAAAAGGATAACCATCGGTGGAAAAGGAACGAACCTGCTGGAAGGAGCCCTGCTGGAGCATAGGAAAACCTGTTTGTCCTGAGGCCTGCCACTGGTTTTGCCTAGAGCAGACAATATAACCTTGTTCCGTTTCGAACACTTTATGATCAATATACTGTGAATTATAGGCTTCATTACCTTGAATATGACCTTTTGAAGCAAGCCCGATATCCTGTCCGTAGATTAGATCGATGGTTTTTGCAGATTCGGCAAAGGTTGGATGTAATTTAACATCGATGAACCATTTATCTTCAGCAAGGGTATATACAACGGTATAGGAAATGCCGGACGCTTGGCCTTTGTATACCAGTTGTTTCGAGTTTTCTAAGACAGCAAACTGACCATTCGATTCCTTTCCGAGTAATGGATGAACGATATATGATCCTTTTTCTTTGATACGAAGGTAGATATTTGCTGCCATCGTGTCAATATGATTAGGGAAGAGCTGATTGATACATATGTCTTGATAAGATATACTTCTTATATCCCCGGTATCAAGTACCTCAAGCGTTATATTGTTTGTTTGTAAAAACATAATGATAACCATGCCTTTCTAAATTTTGTAAAGTGAATGATCTTTTCAGTCACTTTAGCTTCTATATTCTATGGTTCCTTGATGTGGATTTTCGCATTTCTATATGATAAGGAACGTAGTTGTGATCTTCGATTTTCTTGCCCTTTGTGATATCTTCAAGCAAATCAACGGCTTGATTGCCGATTTCATAGAAATTTTGTGCCACAGTTGATAATTGTGGCTTTATGTGTTGTGTAAAGCTAAGATTATCAAAACCGATGATGGACATATCCTCCGGTACTTTATAACCAAGTTCTATACAAGCATCCAAAACGCCCACTGCCATAAGATCAGAAGCACAGAAAAAGGCTGTAATTTCTGGATGGTAAAGAAGATAATCCTTGCTGAGTTTATAAGCATTCTCTTTGGAATAATCACATTCGATCACATGCAAAGGCCAGTTCATGGCTTTCATTCCGATTTCATATCCTTTTAATCGATCAAGAGCTACGGAGGAGTGTAGGTTACCGGATACAAATGCGATATGCTGATGATTTAATCCGGTTAAAATATTGACCACATCGATGCATGCTGTAACGTTGTCGACAGAAATATTCGTTGTTTTTGTACCGGATATATTAATATCAATAAAAACGCAGGGGATCTCACTGTTGATTAATTTCTCTAGTTGAGGATCATCCCGATCCAGACCATGAATAATTAATCCAGCCAAATTATTAGAGCGGCAAAACTGTAAGAAGTTTTGATTGTTACGTTCCACCGTGTTAGTTGTAAAAACAAGTATTCGGTAACCAAGGAGCTCGGCCTTGTTAAAAATACCATTGATGATTCGGATTAAATATTCGTCCTGAAGAGTTTTGCTCTCAAGTAAAGAAAAAACAACACCAATCGTTTCTCTTTTTCCCCGAGCTAATTGAGAAGCAGAATGATTCGGGAAATAATCCAGCTCCTCGGCAATTTCTATTATACGCTGGCGTGTTTCTTCGCTAACTCCTTTTCTTCCGTTAAATACTTTAGATACAGTAGCTACTGAAACACCAGCTAATTGAGCAACATCATTGATAGTTTTCATAATAATCTCCTTAACGACTTTTTATCTTTCTTGGGGTAAAGCTTAACTATGTTAATTATCTCCATCTCGATCCAATTGTTGTCTGTTTTCTAATTCTTTTTACTTTACCCCCTCATTGATTCTATTCTATACAAAATTTACTATAATTTCATCATCTAAAAGTCGATTATCTGTTTCAATTTTCAATAAATGTTCAGATTTAGTAATTTTAAAGTATGGATTCTCCTCGATAGTTCGGTCAGTACGTAAAATAATGGTGCTATATTTCTCTGTATTTCGAAAAATCAGGGACTTATGTTTTGCGTCACTTAGTTCAACAGTGGAGGAAACGATGGTAACATCGTCGAACTGTACCTCGAGTGGAAGTGTTAGCCCATCATTAGCAGGTAAATGAATTTTGCGGTCAAAGAGAGGTTCTCCATTACGATAAACGTTAAAGTCTTTATCCACATCGTCCATGTTGATCAAGTATAGGAAGCGCTCTTGATCAGAGTTAATGGTTTCGGTCATAAATACGCCCGCCCCTGGTATTGTAATATCATGGCTTAGGGACGGATAAACTTGGAGTAAGTCTTGAATACGCTGATAGAAGGCTAAATTACATTTCATATTTGTTCCAAGAACTACAACTTTACCTAAGCCTACTTCTTTGAAGAAGCCGCAGACTTCATTGGTGCCATAAACCGTTAATAAGGTTAGTGCGTCCTGAACCTGATATGCTTCGTAATAGTCCACGTTATATTCAGGAAAATCACGGACAGGCCCTTGGTGTACAATTGATAGTTGGTGTCTAAAGGCTTGTTTTCCTATAGCTCCAGGTTTTGCACCAATCGAATCAGCAAGTATGGTGCAGTCTTCACCCAGTTCATTATACCTCGGCAGCTGGCCTTGAAGCAGTAACGCACCGCCCTGATTAACATAAGCAGAAAGCTTTTGCTGTAAATTCTCCGACATGTATTCGCTGGAGGATAGGATAAGTTCCTTGATTTGCTGGTCCAGGATGTCGTTCTGAATATCAATCGTACCTAGTTTTGTTCCTGATAGTAAGGTGGCTCGAACTGCACTTTCCCAAGCAATGTTGCGATTCTCCGATATGTTTCTATATTTTTTGGTACAATTCGGTGCATGTTCGTAAATGTATTCCGTCATATAGTAGTCAGGGATAAAGCCGTAATAAATAGGATCATAGTCAATGAAACTTGTTGCATGTTTCTCATGGAGTGCCATGAATTGCTTCAGGACTCTTTTCATCCTAGGGTAAGTGTAATTAGGTATTCCGGTGGGTCCAATTGGTGCAGCAAAGCCGTGGGTTTCTCCGGTTGTAGCAATGCGATCGTTTCCGTCACCTAAGGAGGTATCGAAGCGATAGTTCGTTCCACCACAGTATAAATAATCGTTTAAGAATTTATTCCCCTGTGCAATATGAAGTCTGATTTTAAAATCATTGCTGCTGGCTAGATCGCGACCTGCAAAGTTATCTCCAAAATTGCAATCACCAAGATTAAACTCCAGAGTTGACAGGGGTTTGCCATGATGATTGGTCGCATCGGTGATACTATTGCAAAGATATATGTCTTGGAAGTTATAAATCTTAACGTCACCAAAATATACATCACTACCACTTAGAATATCATCATCAGCAGCGTAGGTTTCGATTAATTGACTCACACCGATAGGGTACGTAAAACCTCTGCCGCCACCGGTTCCGTGAATGTTGACGAAATAAAGAACATCTACAACACCAAACTCTCTCGCATACTCCCTTAATATATGTACATATTTCTTAAAACGATCTCTCATAAATAAACCTAAATCATGATGCACGATGATATCCAGCTCATTCTTGGGAGAACGCACTAATTCAGGAAATTCGGTTTCCAGTTGAATAGGATAACGAACAGACAGGGTAGCTTCATCATAGTGGTCTCTAAGCCAATCCTTGAATTGGTTAATAACATGTTCGGTTAAATCAGGTCGATTACTAACCCAAGAAAGCATACCGATTTCATTATCTAATTGAATTCCTATTACTTTTCCGCCTTTGGAAGGAATATGTTCACTAATTAAAGTCATGATAGCTTGGTACCAATCCTTCGAGGCTTTTAAGAAATTAGGTGCTAGATAGTCCAGCGTAGGTGTTGTTGCCTCCTGGTGATCAAAGCCGGTGGGAATCAGTTCGGGATATTTTTTATAGACCCAGTGGGGGATACCATCATTTTTCATCTCAGCCATGATAAAAGGACCGGGTCTTAAAAAAAGAAATAAATCATTCTTTTCACATAATTCAATAAAGGCTTTTATGTTATGCCTTGGGTGATATTTACCTGTTAAGTCGATATCTCCTTCGATGTGTTCGTGACAAACCCAAGGGATATAAGTGGCAACAGTATTAAAACCGGCTGCTTTTAGCTCATCAATTCGTGGCTGCCATTCGCTGGGATCCAGTCTATAATAATGTATTTCACCTGCCATGATCAGCGAAGGCTTTCCGTTTATCAAGAATTGTTTGTTCTTATAACTTAGCATTGTTTCATTCCTTTCATTTAGAGGTTAAGCGTTTTCCTAAAAATAAAGTAGAAAAAGATAAAATCCTCAGGAAAACAGTTAAAGTAGGTACTTGCACCTTGTTTTTGTTGGCCTATATAATGCAATTTAACACAAATAAGAAAAAAAAGCAAGAGAAATCATTTGAAGAGAGAAAACGCTTAAGTATAGTAAAAAAGCCAATAAAATCATAAATAGCAACAAGGTATTCGTCAAAACAGCAAAAAAATATTCAAATACCACTTGATAAATATATTTTATTATGCTAATATAAAACCACTGGTAGAAAAATGGTTTAAGCGTTTTCTATCACAATCGATTAAAGGAGAAGGAGAAGGAAGCTAATATGAAAAAATTATTAACTACTCTTATGGCGATTATGATGATCGCATCACTTGTTCTTACGGGATGTTCGAAATCAGGCAATGATTCAAAAACTACCGATAATGATCAATCAGGTACCACGGAAGATGCAGGAGAGGGAACAGACGAGACTGCAACAGATGAGACGGGGACGGACGAAGCAGTAACAGAAGCACCAGAACCGGGGGTTTTTGATGAACCGGTAACATTGTCTTATTTAGCGTGGAACTTAGGCACTGCGGAAGAAGATAACCTGGAAAGAAAAATGCTCGCTAAATTTCAGGAGGTCTATCCGAATGTAACGATTAATATTGTAGAAGTACCGTTAAATGAAGATGGTACAGCAGGTAACTATGGTGATTACTTGAATACCTTAGCATCTCAAAAAGCACTTCCGGATGTATATATGTGGACTAGTGTTCCAGATACAGCCTCCGCAGGATGGGCAGCAGATGTGTCTGAATATGCAACGGCTGATACTGACTATCAGAACGTAGTTGCAGCTGTTCGCGATGGTGGCCAAGTGAATGGAAAAACATATGGTATTCCATTTCAAATGCATTTATTTGGTATTATGCAAAACTATAATATTTATGAAGAGTTA
Organism: Herbinix sp.; assembly: GCA_029238935.1. GTDB lineage: Bacteria > Bacillota > Clostridia > Lachnospirales > Lachnospiraceae > Mobilitalea. The sequence goes on along the minus strand of JAQZBN010000019.1, from coordinate 20,629 downwards.
AACATTGACCCACTACCATATTCCTATACGCTCGATGACTTGTTGGAGAAAATTGCAGCAACAACAACAGATACCTATCGTGGTATCGATAATTTTGCAATTGAAGATTGGGGTGCTCTTGTAAATAGTGACACCATCGGCTTCGGCACCTTTGATGGTGAAAAATACAATTTCTCCAGTGAAGAATTTGCAAAAGCAATTAATACATACAAGGAAGTTGTTGAAAAAGGTTATACAGGAAACGGAAGCTTTACAGGACCATGGTTACCAGAAGGTGTAAACTGGGCTTGGGGTGAAGGTTATATCGCAAATCAATACGAAGCAAGCTGGGCAATCCCAGGCTTCCAAAATGGCGAAAGACCTTTCAAGTCTGATTTAATTCCTCTTCCAAACGAAAAGGTTGTTTTGGTACCGGATTTCATTTTTGTTGCTGCTAATACAGCGAATGCACAAGCTGCTTATGAACTTGCAAAATGGATGTCCTTTGGCGTAGATGGTATGAAAGCAAGAATGGCGATTAAAGATGAGAACGGCATTGTAGGTTATAGCGGTCTTCCGTTAAATGCAGGTTATGATGCAGAGATCGATGAGTATTTCTTAAAAGACTATGCAGATTTCCCGATGTTCTTACAAGTTTATGCTTCTTTAAAAGAAAAACCGGAAAATGTTTATGTAGAAGGTTTTAAAGTTATTCCAGGTTATACAAAATCGCGTTTTGACGGGGATACAGGTGTTGTTGGCACTGTGAATGGGGCAGAAAAATCATTGACAATGTCAGAATTAATCATATCAATCATCAAAGGTGAAAAACAACTTTCTGATTATGCAGTTGAAATGGATAAGGTTGCAAACAATATCTATAATGATGCAAAGGCTAATTTGCCTAAGTAATCCGAATGAAGTGATGAACAAAACCGTGATAAATCATTTTGTCACGGTTTTGTTACTGAAAAGAAGCTTGTCAGGATTAAGAACACTGCAGGTGTTCTGGATGAAATGAAAACAAGTATGCAAGTAGCGGAAAGGGAAATCATGAGTAAATTAAAAAGGATAAATTTGATTAGTGCCAGCATCATAACTCTTTGCGTTATTTGGGGGATTATAAGCGCCTATCAATACAGCAAAGGGCTGCATAATAATATAAGTCTTCCTTTTAATGAGGCTTTTTATGATACATATCTGCCGAAATCAGAAGGAAAGGTTATCTATGATTTTCATATCACAGACCCCGCAGTGGAAGGGGTTATAGATGTACAATCAATCGAAAACTATGAAGATAAAGTAGTACATTGGTCCTCTGGTAAAGATGAGATTGTTTTACATGTAGTTGCAAAAACAGCCGGTAATTATGAGCTAAGGCTCGAATATCAGCCGCTCATCAGTGATTTTCAACAGATATCGATGTCGCTTTTGGTCAATGGCAAAAAAGAAGAAGGGTATGAAAATATACGCTTATTGACAAAGTATCGTTATCAAGATTATGAGTTTAAGACAAATGATAAGGGGAATCATATATTTCCAGAGCAGGAGCTACTTGGTAACATTATGGTTGAAACATTAAATAAGGGGTCGATTACCCACGATCCGTCTCCGATTATTGTAAAGGTCAATCAAGGAGAGAACGAAATTAGATTAAAATTGAATTCCGGAAGCTTATATCTAGGAAGAATAAGTCTGGTTGAACAGGAAGAGCTGGTTGATTTTGAGACTTATCAGAAGCAGATAGCAAACATAAATCCTAATGTAAAGATAAATGAGAATGAAGATTCCATTGGTGAAACGTTTCTATTAGAAGCAGAACAATTTTATTATAAAAATAACATTGATATCAGTATTGTAAGTAAAACAAATTATCTGTTGAGTCCATATAAAACCAACAGAGTTTTATTAAATAGTATTGATGGTACAACCTTCAAAAACTCAGGCGATCAAATATCCTACTATATCGATATCAAAAATCCGGGCTTTTATTCTATTGGAGTTAGGGGATTTATGCTGACAAAGCAAAATTCACCGGTATTCATGGATGTGAAGGTGGATGGCAGCATACCTTTCAAAGAGTTCTGCCAAGCGAGATTTGAATATTCTCAAAAGCTAAAAAATCAACTCTTACAGACTCCGGTGTATCTGGAAAAGGGTATTCATGAGATTTCCTTTGTCTTAAATGGAAAGCCTTATTATGTAGCCAGTTCGGATATTGAGATTATAGTGGATGAGATTAATCAGTTGGCTATGGATATTAAAAAATTGACCGGAAATAATCAGGATAAGAAGAGAGAATGGGATCTTACCGAGTATTTGCCAACTTTGGTCTCCGATTTAAGTAAATGGGAAAATACTCTAAAAGGAGTAGAAGCAAAGCTTTTGGAAGTGACGAACGGTGAATCAACGGAGGAAATCCAAAATATTCGTTTCTCAATGAAACAATTAGAAAAATTAATGCAAGATCCAAATCGGATTCCATCCAAGCTATCCATATTGTCACAAGGAAGCAGCTCCATATTGGAAATGCTTTCTAAGGTATTATTAACATTGAACCTGCAAGAGTTTACCCTCGATCAGATCATCGTTACGAATTCGAGGGAAGGCTTACCGGAGGATCATAAGAACCTGTTTTATTCCATGTACGAAGGAGTACACAGATTTGTCAAATCCTTTGAAAAGAAAAATGTAAAAGCTACAAAGGAAGAAAACACCATTGATATCTGGGTAAAAAACTCCAGGCAGTATATCGATGTATTACAAAGCTTAGTGGATGAGTCTTTTACAGAGAAAACAGGAATACAGGTGAATTTATCCTTGATGAATGACCAAGGAAAGTTAACTCTGGCAAATGCGGCAAACAAACAGCCGGATGGAGTTCTTGGAATTGATTCCTTTTATGTTAATGACCTTGCTGTTCGTGGATCATTAACTGACTTGCGGGAATTTGATGGTATTAACGAGGTGCTTGAAGATGTAGCAAAGGGTTCCCTTATGCAAATGATTATTGATGACAAATTATATGGATTACCGCAGACGCAGGATTTTTACATACTATTCTATCGAAAAGACATCTTTGAAGAATTTGGATTTGAAGTACCTCAAACTTGGGATGAGGTATTGCTGATGCTACCTGCATTGCAGCGTAACGGTATGAACTTCTATACACCGTTATCCGGTGAATCTGCATTCAAGAGCTGGCCATCCACGATGCCGTTTTACGCACAATTTGGTGCAGATATTTATAAGAAAGATGGTAGTGGTACTATCATTGATAGTGATGAAGGCCTTCAAGCAATGAAATTTATGACTGAATTATTTAAGATTTATGGCATGCCGATCCAAATCAAGAACTTTTATAATAATTTCCGTTTTGGTGAAACACCAATTGGTGTTGGCAATTTCCCAGTCTATATTCAATTAAAAAATGGTGCTCCCGAGATTAATAATCGTTGGGGTGTTGCCCTGCTCCCGGGTCGAAAAAATGAAGATGGTGAGATAGAGCGTTGGTGTACCGGGGGAAGTCAAGCAGTTGCTATATTTGAAAAGTCAGCAAAAAAAGATAAGGCCTGGGAGTTCATGAAGTGGTGGCTATCCGAGGAGATTCAAACTCAGTATACCGAAAGACTTCAAAACATCTATGGCAAAGAATATCTCTGGAATAGTGGTAATTTAAAAGCTCTCAGTCAAATGCCGATCGAGCCGGCTGACCTTGAAGTTATTATGGAACAGGTTCAATGGGTGAAGGAAGCACCGAAGCTTCCGGGAGGTTATTTCACTGAGAGAGAAGTCAGCAATGCATGGAACAAAATCGTATTTGATGATGTGGATGTCAGAACAGCTGTAGATGATGCAGTTATGATTTCCAATCGTGAGATTACTCGTAAGCTAGAGGAATTTGGATATATGAAAAACGGTGAAATGGTAAAACCTTATCTGGTTCCCACGATAGAAGATGTAGAAAGGTGGTTAAAGGATGAATAAGCTGAAAAAATCAACTAGAAAAAATATAACATCTTATTTTTTCCTTTCTGGGTATTTATTATTCTTTATTACGTTCATCGTGATACCTGTAATCGCCGGAATTGGTTTATCCTTTACCTATTTTAATTCGATACAACCACCTGAGTTCGTAGGTATCACAAATTATATCAATCTTTTTACGAAAGACCGGGAATTCATGCAATATGTAATACCGAATACCATTAAGTTTGCTATCTTTGTGGGGATAGGCGGGTATGCATTATCCTTTCTTCTGGCATGGATACTGGCACAGCTTCCCCGTATTCCCAGAACCATATTAGCCATTATCATTTATATTCCTTCCACAACTTCGGGTGTTGTTATGACTGTTATATGGAAGACCGTTTTCAGTGGTGATTCCTTTGGCTATGTAAATAGCATCCTTATGAACCTTGGCAGAATACAGGAACCAATTCAGTTCCTAACTTCCCCGGAATATTTGATGAATATCATGATTATTGTAGCTATTTGGGGAAGTATGGGAATTGGCTTCCTGGCAATGCTTGCCGGAATCATGAATGTAGATGAACAGCTTTATGAGGCTGGTGCCATTGACGGTATTAAGTCCCGTGCGCAGGAAATTTTTTATATCACCATACCCAGTATGAAACCTCAGATGCTCTTTGGAGGGGTAATGGCTGTGGTAAATACGTTTAATGTTTCATCGATCGGAGTCCAGCTATCCGGTGAAAATCCAACTCCTCGTTATGCAGGACAGTTAATTGTGACTCACATTGAAGATTTTGGTTTCATCCGTTACGAAATGGGTTATGCAGCTGCACTATCTGTTGTGTTATTGCTCTTTGTATATTGGATATCCAAACTGGCATTTAAATTATTCTTGGAAAAAGATTAGAGGTGAAGATATGGCGTCTTATACAAAAACAAAGATGAACCCCAAAGGGTTCAATAAAAATCAAATAAAGCTTTATATTATACTTTTCCCGGTTATTTTGTTTATGCTATTGCCCATCGTTTATATATTCACGACAGCCTTTAAACCAATCGATGAATTATTTCTTTTTCCTCCAAGGTTTTTGGTTAAAAATCCGACGATTAGTAATTTTACTAAATTGTTTGAAGCAGGAAGCGGTGAGATACCTGTTTCCCGTTACGCTTTTAACAGTATTGTAGTGACCTTAGCAGTCCTGTTCTTTTCCATTGTAATAAGCTCCATGGCTGGCTTTGCCTTAAGCAAGATGAAATTTGCCGGTAAGAAGTTTTGGTTTGAAGTGAATCAGCTGGCATTGATGTTCGTAGCTGCCTCAGTTGCAATTCCGAAATATCTAGTGGTGGAGAAGTTAGGGTTAATCGATACGATATGGGCACATATTTTTACGATTCTTGCGATTCCGGTAGGCTTGTTCCTGGTCAAACAATTCATCGACCAAATTCCGGATTCCCTGATTGAAGCTGCTTATATTGACGGAGCCGGTGACTTTATGATTTATCGAAAAATCATTATTCCACTCATTATGCCGGCGCTGGCAACAGTAGCTATCCTAGCATTTCAGACCGTATGGAATGGAACGGAAACCTCTTCCCTATACATTAATAATGATCAAATAAAAACTCTGGCATTTTATATGAATACACTAAGTTCTACATCGGGTAACACCATTGCGGGTCAAGGCATTGCTGCGGCGGCATCTTTGATCATGTTTTTACCCAATGTAATTATCTTTATCTTCTTCCAGAGTAAAATTATGAATACAGTAGCGCACTCGGGTATTAAATAATGAAAAAAATAATATTTATATTCGCCGCTGTTATTCTACTTTTGGTGCAAAGCAGTACAGCTTTTGCAGCTCCATATGAGAGTTTTGTTGTCGATAAGGATGGTTCATATCGGTATTCACCAAGTTTATATGAGCCTGCTTTTATGATTGACTATGATCTAAAGGGAATCTCGGATCTATATGTCAGTAAGAAAGACCTTCTTTATGTATCCAGAACCGATGCTGGGAAGGGTGAGGTCCTTATCTTTGATACGAAGGGCAATTTTATAAGAAGTATTCTTCATGAGGATATGAAGAGTGCGAAAGGCATATTTGTTGATCAAAATGAGTTGGTTTATGTAGTAGACTATACCAATGCATTGATCCATGTCTTTAATGAAAATGGAAATCTGGTAAATAGCATTGGTAAACCGGATGATCCGTTGTATGGTAGTTCAACACCTTTTAAGCCAACGAAGGTGGTTGTTGATAAGCAGGGGAATCTATATATCATCAGTGAAGGAACAACGAATGGTATTATTCAGCTCAATAAATATGGGGAGTTTGAAGGATATTTCGGAGCTAATTTGACGGATAGTACATTGATTCATGAACTGCAAAAAAGGTTTTTTTCCAAGGAAATGCTGGATTATTTTATTAAATCCATTCCACAGTCCATGAGTAATGTCGCTATCGATGAACAAGGTATCGTTTATGCAACCACGCAAGGAGATACCAAGGAACCTCTAAAAAAACTAAATATAGCAGGTAAAAACCTACTATCCGATTTTATTCCCAACGACTTTTTTGGCGAAGGAACTTATCTGAATTTTGCCAGTATCGCTGTGGATACCGATGGTAACATGATTACATTATCCAATACCTTTGGAAACATATTTCTGTTTGATAAATCGGGAAGCAATATTGGTATTTTTGGAGCAAAAAATGATGGTGGAAATAATGAGCTGGGAATTTTAACCAACCCTCTTGCCGTTGGTGTGGATTCAAGCCATCAAATTTATATCGGAGATGCCCAAGGAAATGTTCAGGTATTTATGCCAACACCCTTTATGAATCTGATCTATGAAGCCCTTGTATTATACAATGACGGGCGCTACATCGAAAGTCAGGAATTATGGGAAAAGGTATTGATACGCAATTCTTCCATCGCCATTGCGAACAAAGGTTTAGGCTATAGTTATTATAAACAGCAGAATTATGAAACTGCGATGAAGTACTTCGAAAGAGCGAATGCTCGTGATAATTATTCCAATGCATTCTGGGAGGTAAGACAGCAATTTCTTCTTGATTATGTGAAGTATTTTATCATAGGAATATTCCTGCTATCAATTTTTGGAAGTATCATTAAGCTCTTAAGAAAGCATACAAGACTTTTTACAAAAACGGAGAAGTTATTTCACAAGCTGTCGAAAACCTATGTAACGGTACAGATACGGCATGTAATATGGTGCGTAAAGCATCCCCGGGATGTTTTTTATGAGCTTCGTTATAGCAATACCATAGCAATAGGAACAGCAATTACACTGATTGTACTTTTTATTTCCCTAAATGTCAGTCGTGTATACACCTTTGGGTTCCTTTTCAATCATGTATCCCTAGGGTATTACGAACCATTCCAGGATATTGTTAATATGCTCGTGCTGATGGGACTTTTTGTAATATCTAATTATCTTGTGGCTTCCATCAAGGATGGAGAAGGAAAGTTTATTCAAGTATTTAAGGGGTTTGCAGTTTCTCTTACACCGGCGATTCTTCTGGCAATACCCTTAAGCATCGTGTCCAACGTATTAACACTTCAGGAACTATTTATTTTCCAGTTTATGCAAGCACTCATTTATATTTGGTGCTTTATCCTTATCTTTTGTATGATTATGGAAGTTCATAATTATACGATACGGGAGGTTGTCATCAACCTGTTATTGACCCTATTTGTTATGATGGTCATATTTGTTGTTATTGTAGTAATTTCTATCTTAGGGAAAGAGTTTATCGACTTTATTAAATCAATCATAGAGGAGGTACTGAGTCGTGGTTAAACGTGTTGTAATTATTACGGTCATATTAGTTATGCTCCTTACCGCTACTATGAGTTTTGCGCAAACCGGTAATCAGAAACCTGCTGATACGAAAGCTATTGCAGCTTATGAATCGAACCGTTATTTGGGTTTGTATGAAGCAAGTGAAGCTAAATCGAATTTTACGATTACCTCCGATTTTCAACTAATTGCTGAAAATGATACTTTAGCGCTTTATCTTAAACCAGAATCCTTAGCATTAAGAATCATAAATAAAAAAACAGGTTATATCTGGTCCTCCAATCTGGACAGCTATGAAGAGGAACGGCTAAATGCAACCTGGGAGGCTTATTTTGAATCGGGTATTACGATTGAGTATTATGAAACCAATGCAAAGACCCAGGATTATAAGGTCATTCAGGAATCAGTATTAACCAGTGATCAGACAACCGTATCCTTTCAGAAGGTGGCAGATGGTTTTGAAGCTAAAATTTTATTTGGAGAATCTCAGATAGAATTAACATTCTCCGTCCATTTAACAGAGTCTGGTTTCGACGTAGAACTAAAGCCGGAAGATATTAAAGAGAAAGAAGTAGAACAGACGAACGAGAAGAAAAAGGAAAGTCCGAAACGTCTTGTATCAGTTACCTTTTATCCTTTCTTAGGAAGTACAAAAGCAGCCGGTCAAAGTGGTTATTTCTTCCTTCCCGATGGGGACGGGGCATTGGTTAACTTTGAAAAGTTCTATGAAAACATTAATACAGGCTATCAGAAAAAATATTATGGAGAGGACTTTGGTTTAATTCCAAGTTTTCATAATCAGGACTTTATCAAGGCACCGAAACCTTTAAATTACCCGATCTATGGGATTGTCCACGGTGTATCCGATAATGGATTATCTGTTCTGATCAAAAAGGGTAGTAGCAATGCCGAACTGACTATGAATCCCGCTGGTGTTCGAACCGATTTTTACTATATTACAAATCGATTTATCTATCGACAGCCTTATCTACATGTGGTTAACTCATCGACCAGTGCACTGGTGATGCAGGAGAATATGACACCGGTTGAAGTGCAGATGTCTATTGAACTCCTAAGTGATGAGATGGCAGATTACATGGGCATTGCTACAAATTACAGAAATTATCTGAATGAGAATGGTATGCTTGCTAAGAATGCCGCTTCTGAGGAGGTTCCATTGATGCTGGATGTTTTAATGTCCAGCGTGAAACCGGGTATTTTTTTTAACAAGCTCATTCCTATGACCTCCGTAGAGCAGCTTTATCGAATCGTTGATGACCTTAAGCTTTTAGGCGTGGATAAAACTGTTGCTACTGCAATTGGAATGTTTAAAGATACCGCTACTGTGAACGCAAAGGATCGGTTCCGTCTGCAACATAAGATTGGTGATCTGGATGATTTGGCGGATCTGGCAGGGGATATGGAAGAGCAAGGAGATTTGTTGGCTCTGCAGATGAATTATACGGAACACAGCTATAAGGAGTATGCAGATATTAAACCAGAATCAGATTTGCTTTACATGATGAATAAGAATTACCTGTATTATGAATATAAGATTGGTTTGAAAACAGTAAAAAGTACTATGCTAAATAGTCATGGCTTCGATAAGTATATGGCAGCAGACGTTAAGAAGATGGAGGAACTGGGGATTAACGGAATATCCTATCGATTACCGCAAGGTGCAAGCAGCTATGGGAAAGTGCCGGTTACAAGAGAGGCTTCTTTTGCACAGATTGGAAAGACGTTGGGTGATACCAAGCAGAAAGCGAATTACAACTATGTTAGTTGGGATCAGGGTACTCCGTCGGTTCTTGCCAATGTAACAGGATTAAAGAACATATTAATGGAGACAACGCTGTTCCCATATATAACGGATTCAATTCCATTTACTTCCCTCGTTTATCATGGTAGCATCGATTTGTTTTCCCAAACACTCAATACCATTGGTGATCCGGAGATCAGGAAGCTGAAAATGGTGGAATGGGGTATTTATCCAGCTTTTGATGTAACCTATGAAGATCCAAGTGAATTGCTATATTCGGAAAATTGGTATCTTGTATCCAGTAAGTATTCTGATTGGAAGGATGAAATACTAGAAACTTATACTTTTGTTTCTGAGGCACTCAAAAATGTAACAGGAGAAACCATCGTAGATCATCAGGTATTGGCATCAGGAGTTGTTTTAGTAACCTATAGCAATCAGGTAGCCATCGTAGTTAATTATACGGATCAAGGATATCAAAGTGCAAATCTGAATGTTGCCGCGGGAAGTTATGAGGTGATAAGACCATGAGATTATTAAAGAAAAGAAGAGGGATGGAAAAGAGAAAAGCGTTCTACGGATATCTGTTTACCCTGCCTTGGTTAATCGGTTTCTTAAGTTTCACACTGTATCCTCTGGCTTCCTCCCTCCATATGTCTTTGAATAAAGTTCAAATTAGTGCAGAGGGCATTAATACAACATTTGTCGGAACAGGGAATTTGATCTATGCGTTAACCTTGGACTTTGAATTCTTGGAAGCTGTCATTGAGACAGGTCGATTTGTCATTGTATTAACCCCTTTGATTGTCATTTTAGCCCTGATTCTTGCAATGCTTTTAAATAAAAAACTCATGTTTCGAACTTTTTTCAGAGCAATCTATTTCCTCCCGGTTATTATCATCAGCGGAGGATTGATGAGCAGTCTCGAAAAGAATGGTGTCTTTGATATTATCGATTTAACAGAGAATGGTATCCTAAGATGGATGAACTATACCAATTTTCGTCAGGTGTATTTGATTATAGAGCTTCTGTTAAAGAATATATTTTCAGTCCTTTGGTTTTCTGGCGTACAAATTCTTATCTATCTATCCGGTCTTCAAAAGCTTGATCAAGCCACTTATGAAGCCGCTTATATTGATGGTGCCAGCAGCTGGCAGGTATTTTGGAAATTAACATTTCCGGCGATGAAGCAATTTACAACCTTAAACATAGTGTATACGATTGTACTTCTTGCCACCTTCCCATCTTCAAAGGTTGTAGCTTTAATTAAGAGTAATATGTTTGGTCAGGGGGATTACCAAGGGCTTGGATATTCATCAGCACTTGCTTGGATTTATTTCGTGATGATTATTCTCATTATGTCCTTATTCCTATTACTAACGGGAATTGGGAAGGAAAGGAAGCGTGTAAGATGAAAGTATCGAAAAAGATGAGTCATATGACCTCAAAAAAAATATGGAAAATAAGATTGATGAATCTGATCGCCTATGCATTATTATTGATCTTTGGGTTCGTATTTATTTACCCGATTGTTTATATGGTATTGCGAAGCTTGATGTCACAGGGAGATATCTTCAATCCCTTTGTCCATTTGGTACCAAGCCAGATCGTGTTGGATAATTACAAGCTTCTGTTTTCTAAAATGAATTTTTGGAAAGGCTTAACGCAAAGTATCTTCCTATCATTTACCTCCTCCGCACTACAGGTGGTAGCATGCGGTTTCATGGGCTACGGTCTTTCGCGATTTGATTTTCGATTAAAGAAGTTATACATCGCCTTGGTTATTGTATCCTTCGTAATCCCTAGCCAGGTGCTGATGATACCCACTTATTTAGGATACAATGAGCTGGGGTTGATCGGAAGTAAATTATCTTTTTTCCTACCGGCGATCTTGGGGCAGGGGTTAAAGAGTTCGATCTTCATCCTAATATTCTTTAACTTTTTTAATACAATTCCAAGAGTTCTGGATGAGGCTGCTCAGATTGATGGAGCTTCAGCTATGCAGATTTTTCGAAGAATTGCCATTCCACTATCCATTCCGGCAATTATTCTTACCATGATATTTTCGGTGGTATGGTATTGGAATGAAAACTATTTAACAACGCTTTACATCGGGGAAGCGGGGACTTTACCAATCCAAATGGCATCCGTCTTAAGTACGCTGGAGAATTTGGCAAATAAGGACCCGAATGCAGCGCAAATCAATATTCCGGTAAAAATGGCTTCTAATTTTATCACCATCGTACCACTTTTGATCTTCTATGCTATCTTGCAGAAGCAGTTCGTAGAAAGCGTTGACAAATCAGGAATCACAGGAGAATAACATGCTTACATTTGAAGACTCAGTATTTAAAATAAATGAGAAAGAAACTTTTATTCTAGGTGGGGAACTCCATTATTTCAGAGTTCCCTGTGAGGAATGGGAGGACCGAATTTTAAAAATAAAAAACGCAGGATTTTCCATGATTAGTACTTATATTCCATGGATCTGGCATGAGAAAGAAGAAGGAACGATTGATCTTACGGGCAGTACGACCAGAGAAAGGGATCTGAAGAGCTTTGTGGAATTAGTTGAATATCATGAGATGAAGCTATGCATCAGACCCGGTCCCTATGTTATGAGTGAACTCAAAGATGCCGGACTTCCTGGTTGGTTATTAGAAAATTACGAGGAAATCAGAGCAGAACGCCTGGATGGAAGTAAACATCCGGTATATGAGTTGGTTCAGTTTTTGCATCCGGTTTATTTGGAAAAAGTGGATCGTTGGTATCAGGCAGTTTTTGAATTACTCGCACCTCATCAGAGCAGCAGGGGTGGGTGTATCGTCATGGCACAGCTGGATAATGAGATCGGAATGTTTCATTGGGTGACCCATACACCGGATTTTAGCCATAGTGTACTTGCAGATTTTGTATTGACAAGAAATCAGGAGTTGGGCATTACAAATAGTGAAACAAACCTTCTGTCTCAGATTGAGGAAGTAAAACAGCAGCTGAAGGAAGAAAGTGGCGAACTGCTTAACGAGTACCGCTATTATGAAAGAATATATCTTCAAAAATATTTATTAAAGCTAATCAATATTGCAAAACAATATGGACTGGAAATTCCCGTAATCATAAATGTCCATGGATTTACGCAGCAGGATTACGCTAAGAGAGGAAATCAATATCCCATCGGATTAAGCCAGTTAAAAAAATGCTTCGAGTTAGATAATGTCATCGTTGCCGGAGATTATTATATTGGAAATGTTGTATATGATAACGTACAGGATTTGTACCTTGCCAATGTACTGACGAAAAGTATGCAAGATCCTGGGCAGCCTTTGTTTTCAGCGGAATTTCAAAGCGGCTTTCAAAACTCAGTACCAAGATTACAGCCCAATACCCATGATCTTAATTCAAGAATATGTATCGCACAAGGAATGAAAGCCATTAATTACTACATGTTTGTAGGTGGTTACAATTATGAGGATCTGGGCATTATCAGTAAAAATCATGATTGGCAGGCACCAATCAGCGCCAAGGGTGAGCTTCGTAAAAGCTATGAGTTATTAAAGCATTTAAAAGATGTAATTGATGCGTATGGAGAACCTTTTGTCAAAGCTCAACCGGTTGCCGATACCTGCTTGTTCGTAGATATTGATTATTTCCTTACAGATTATAAGAACAAAGAAAATCAGGAAATGGTAGAGAAAATCGGAGCTGATTTAAATTATGGATTGTTTAACAGCTTGGGCAGATATCTGATCTATGAAAATCTTAACGTTGTAGGTTTATCCAAATCACAACTAACAGAACCAGGACTTCAAAGTTGTGAAAACTTAATTGTATTTTCCACGGACTATATGGATGAGGCTGTTCAAAAAAGTCTGGTAGATTATATACAGCGAGGTGGTAAAGTTTTCATGTACCCTAAGATTCCTCAGTACGATTTGATGGGAAGGAGCTGTACTATAGTAAAAGATGCGATCGATGTATCGATTGAACATTTTCATCAGCACGAAATGATTTGTATAAATGGACATTCAGAAATTGGTGTATACGGTGGACAAAGATACTCTATGAATACGAAAGATGATTATGAGTGTATCGCCGTTGCTGGGAAGCAAAAAGAATATGCAGTGGGAATTTCTAAGAGAATTGGTTTAGGGCAGCTTGTCGTTCTGGGAGGGATTGTTGATACCGGATATGATTATGTAAGAGACGGCTTTCGAAGTGCATTTACCATGCTGGGAATTGGGCCAAAGGTACAGGTAAATGCTGATGTGATGGTTCACTGCCTAAAGGATATACATAGCCAAAGTGAATTTTTTATGATTAACAATCTTGACGATTGGAAGAAGCAGATAAGTCTAAGCTATAACGGAGCTGAGCCTTTTGAGGATACAATCATTGAAGTGAATGGCAGGGAAGGTCTTATTCTTCCGGTTAATCTAAAGCTTGCTAAGGATTTCACTTTACTTTATGCTACGCAGGAATTAAAAGCTGTTCGCTATGAAGCGGATGCAATTCTTTGTAGATTCACGATGAAAACCCCAATACTAGAACTTAAATTTATCGGTGACTATGAAATGATGAACGGAAAGTCACCATTGATTACGCTAGAGGATACGATGGAAATTGAGTTTCAAAGGAAAATCAGCTTCTAGTATTCGTGTTATTAAGTAAGGAGGTGGATCGCTATAAAACTTAGAGCATTTTTTGTATTCCTATTAATTATCGTTCTATTAGCGATAACAGGATGCAGTAAAAAGGATGAAGTGAATGCTCCATCCAGTAGTATTACTGAGAGTAATTCTTCCGATACGATAGACTCCTCGCAGAGTGAAAACACCTCGCAGGATGGTAGCAGCTTACAGGATGATAACACCTCATCGGAGGGAAACACCTCACAGGATGATAGCACTTCGCAGGATAATAACACCGCCCAGGAAGAAAGCTCTTCCGCAAATGATACAGTCAACTCTGAAGCAGTTGAAATTACGGCAGATGAGCTGATTGAGATGGAGATAAAAGGTGCATTTGATTATTTTTGGAATGAGACTCAAACAGAGTTGGGTTCGGAAGGCTATGGCTTAAGTAGGGATGGAAATACCGGTGACTTGGATTTTTCATCCATCGCTAGTACTGGTTTTGCATTATCCGCTTATGCGATAGGTGTGGAGAAAGGATACATCAGTTTGGAAGAGGGTCAGGAGAGAAGCTTAAATACTCTCATTACCTTTCGGGATAAATTAGAAAGCGTTGACGGGTTTTATTATCATTTCTATCATTTATCCACCGGTGAGAAATATGATGTTGAGGTATCTACCATTGATACGGCATTATTCCTCTGCGGTGCTACCGTCGCAGCAGAGTATTTTCAAGGGGATGTGAAAGCAACCTACGAAGATATCTATAAAAAAGTCAAATGGGATCAGATTGTCAAAAGCAATAACCGTTTTTATATGGCTTATCAGCCTGGAGACGATGGTAATATGAAAAAAGTTGGTGAATGGGATGTGGCTGCGGAGCAGTTTATGATGTATATTCTTGGAGCAGGGTCACCAACCTATCCTGTTTCAGGTGATTTGTTTTATGGATTTCAGCGTTGGAAAGCGACTTATGGGGACTTTACCTTTATACGTTCCTGGGCAAATTCCTTATTTGCTTATCAATTTAGCCATGCGTATGTGGATTTTAGAGGTAAAACCGATAAAAAGGGTATTAACTGGTTTGAGAACTCCATTCAGGCAACCCTTGCCTCCAGACAGTATTCTATCGACCATAAAGATATCTCTAAGACCTATCATGAGAATTCCTGGGGACTTTCTGCGTGTCTAGGTAAAAAAGGTTACAATGGTCTTTATGGGGCAGAGCCAAACGGTATGCCTCAGGGGGAACCCTTAGGTGCCAATGACGGTACTATCGCTCTGTACGGAGCGATTGCTTCCATGCCATTTACTCCGGAATATTCAAAAGAAGCGATGCTACACTATTATACCAATTATCCGGATACCTGGGGCCCCTATGGTTTCTATGAATCCTATAACTTGGATCAAGGGAAAAAGGGACACATTACAAAGTGTTATCTTGGGATAGACAAGGGTATCACCCTTGTTCAGCTGGTAAATTATCAGAGTGGATTTATATGGGATCAATTTATGAAGAACGAATATGTACAAAAGGGAATGGAAGCATGTGCCATTCAGTAAGTTATTATGAGAAGCAATAAGTATGAACCCGAGCTTTCTTAGTTTGTGTTCTATATTTAATTGATATAATGATAACCAAAAATAATTGGAGGTATTCTTATGAGAGTGTTATTTGTTGACATTGATACATTAAGGCCGGACCATATGGGGTGCTATGGGTACCATCGTAATACTACTCCAAATTTTGACCAGATAGCCAAGGAAGGTGTTATGTTCGATAATTATTATTGTTCTGACGCACCTTGTCTTCCATCCCGGGCAGCATTAATCAGTGGTATGTTTGGAATACATAATGGTGCTGTTGGACATGGAGGTACTACCGGTGACAGAATGCTGGATGGAAGAGACCGAGGTTTTGTATCTGAAATAGACACGAATAATTTTAATTATATCTTCCGTAAAGCAGGATTACGCACAACATCAATTAGTACATTTCCGGAGAGGCATTCATCCTGGTGGTTTAATTCCGGTTTTCATGAGATTTATAACGTTGGAAAACGTGGTGATGAAAGAGGAGATGAGGTTCTACCGGTTGCATTGGATTGGATCGAACGAAAGGGTGCACAGGATAATTGGTTTTTACACCTTCATCTGTGGGATCCTCATACACCTTACAGAACTCCGATGGAATATGGTAATCCTTTTGAACATGATCCCCTTCCGAAATGGATAACAGAAGACGTCCTAAACCAACATTTGAAGCATGTTGGCCCCCATAGTATTAACGAAATTAGTATGTATGATGACTGGGAGAACCCAGCATTTCCGAGGCAACCAGGCAAGGCTTCCGATATGGAGGGATTAAGAAAAGTAATCGATGGATATGATACCGGTATATGGTATGCCGATCATGTTCTGGGGCAGGTATTTGATTTATTAAAAGAAAAGGGAATTTATGAAGAAACTGCAGTCATTATTACTTCAGACCATGGTGAAAACTTTGGTGAACTGGGGATTTATGCAGAACATGGAACTGCTGACCATGCAACCTGTCGTATACCGATGATAATCAAATGGCCCGGTGGAAAAAAGAACTATGTGGATAAAGGATTACATTATAATATTGACCTATGTCCTACCATGGCTGATCTTTTCAAGGTGCAGCCTTATAAAAAATGGGATGGAAAAAGTTATGCCGATACAATCGTAGCGGGAGAGGACAGAGGACAGGAGTTCCTAGTTTTATCTCAAATGGCTCATGTATGCCAAAGAGCAGTAAGATTTGAGGATTGGATCTATATCAGAACCTATCATGACGGATACCATCTGTTTGATAAAGAGATGCTGTTTTCCCTGAAGGATGATCCTTATGAAGAACATAATCTTGCTGCAAGCAGGCAGGACATATGTGACAAAGCGGCTAGAATTCTCCTTAACTGGCATGATGAGATGTTGTTATCTGCGGATCACAAAGTAGATCCACTCTGGACAGTGATAGAAGAGGGGGGACCTTTTCATGCAAAAGGAAATCTCGATAAATACCTGATCAGGCTAAGAAATACAGGGAGAAGTGAAGGTGCAGACCAGTTAGAGAAGAAGTATAAATAATTCAAATGAAACATTAATTAGACAGCATGATAAAAACTGGTTTGGGAGGGATTTGATATACCTACAATAAGCCTATTAATAAAACCTGCATCCAGTAATTGCGGACTGCGATGTCAATATTGCTTTTATCATTCCCTAGCAGAAAAAAGAACGGTTTATTCATATGGGATTATGAATTCTGATACTATGGAACATATGATAAGAGAAGCTTTTGCCTATGCTGATCAGGGATGTAGTTTTGCATTTCAAGGTGGTGAACCTACCATGGCAGGACTTGATTATTTTATAGAGTTTATAGAAATTGTACAAAAATATAATATAAAGAAGATTCCTGTGAACTACTCTATGCAGACCAATGGTATGTTAATGAATGATGAATGGTGTGCATTTCTTAAAGATAATAAGTTTTTAATTGGTTTATCCCTGGATGGACCCAAGGAGATTCATAATAGAAATCGGAAGGATGCCAATCAAGAGGGAACCTTTAAGAATGTAATGAAGACGGTAGAGTTGTTTCATAAACATAAAATAGAGTATAATATACTTTCCGTTATAACCGCTCAAAGTGCAAGAAGTGCCAATTTGATCTATGGGTTTTTTAAGAAAAACAATCTTACATATCTTCAGTTTATACCCTGCCTAGACCCATTGAATGAGAAGCAAGGTCAAAGGCCCTACTCATTGAAACCGGAACACTATGAGAGATTTTTAAAGGATACCTTTGATCTATGGTACAAGGATATCACCAATGGTGAATATGTAAGTATCAGATACTTTGATAATTTGATAAGAATGATACTTGGGTTTCGGCCAGAAGCTTGTAGTATGAATGGTATTTGTCAGTGTCAGTTCGTCGTCGAAGCGGATGGTAGTGTATACCCATGTGACTTTTACGTGGTTGATCAGTGGCGGCTCGGAAGCATTAGGGAGAACACAGTCGTTGAGTTACTTAATTGTGATGCTACTAAAAAGTTTATTCAAATCTCTGTATCGAATGGCTCAAGATGTAATGATTGTAAATGGTATACGCTTTGTAGAGGAGGATGTGCAAGAGAAAGGGATCATCAAGAAGGAATATCGACCAATTATTATTGCAAAGCTTACTATAGTTTTTTGGAATATGCTTATCCTCGGTTAAAAGAGGTAGCAAGGATGATTGCAAATAAGAGTAGTCATTTATGAAATGATCTAAATAAAGAATTTAAAAGGGTTCTTTGTCAATTGTGAGGGTGGGATTCTACAGAAATCCCACCTCATTACTGACTTTAGGGCTCTTTTTCTATAGGACGTTTTAAAAACCTATTTTTAAGCATGAGAAATAAACCTCATGCCACCGTTCCTGTTTATCGAATAAAAGAAACGTTATAATTACGTATTCCATAGGATAATCTGAACGGTTCACTTCCCGAAAGTAAGAAGAGAGATACTACTAGGGTCTGTCAGGAAGGATATCCAGGATACAACGTTTTTGGGATCGACTAGGATACATTGGTATTTAAAAAATAATTTGAATATGTAAATTATGGATGCTATAATGAAAAAATATTACGGTATTTGTATATGATTTACATTCTGCTCCTAACTTGAGATCCGTTGAGTTGTTAATTAACTATGACGAAAGCTATCTACTTTGTGGGTGGTTATACCTTTCTTGTTTTAGTATAGATAAATAAGTAAGATGTATAAATAGTTTTTCTAAGCATGCTATTTATAATCTTATAAACAGACAGGATAAAAGCAAAATAATATTACAACTTGATTGAGTTGGAAGGGATTCTATGAGACTGTTGCTGATTGAAGATGATATGGAACTATGTGATGCTATTGCGGTTCAACTAAAAAAGGATGGTTACGAGCTGGATATCTGCAATGATGGTAAGGATGCATTCTATTATATCTCCGGTTTTAACCACGATGTGATTATGCTCGATCGGATGCTTCCTGGTGAGGACGGATTAACGATCCTTGGTAAAATGCGCAGGAAAAAAATAGCGACACCGGTCATTATGATCACTGCCATGAATGGACTTGGTGACAGAATCGATGGACTTGATACAGGAGCAGATGACTACCTTGTGAAACCCTTTGCATTTGAGGAATTACAGGCTAGAATTAGGGCTCTGCTTCGAAGACCAAGAAAGATGGAAAGTCCTGATATTCTGCAGTATGGTGATATCACGTTAAATGTCAATACCTACACAGTCTCCCTCGGTGATAGAAGTATTTCCCTGTCGAAGAGAGAAGGAGCGCTACTGGAGTATTTTCTGATGAATAAGGGCCAGCTTTTAGCAAGAGAACAGATCTTAAACCGGGTTTGGGGTACGGATAGCTTTGTGGAAGACGGAAATATTGATAATTACATATTTCTTTTAAGGAGAAGACTAAAAGCTTTAAATACTGTCGTAATGATTAAGACAGTACACGGCATCGGATATCAATTGGAGATTAGAAGAAATGATTAACCAATTAAGGAAAAAATTAATATTTATTTATACCTGCTCTACTGGGATCATTTTAGCAATCGTACTCATGATGGCTTTGGCTATTACAAATCAGCAACTTTTACAAAACAGGAAAGAAAATTTTCAGAATAACTTCATGACGGTAACGCAAAAGCTGTTGATTAATAATGAGATCAGCCATTTCTGGCTGGCTGAGATGGAGATGAAAAATCGGCTCATTCTTTCTATCGAAGATAACGGAGAGCCTTTTATTTATAAAGGTGCATGGAAACCAGCTACAGAACGTGATCAGTTGGTTGAGATGGTGAAAACGTTGGCTTTAAAGGATAAAATCAATACCGATATTCGTCCGGCTTCTGTCAGTGAGGTTCAGAGTAAGATATATGAGTTAAAGGGGAAACAAGGTGATAGGTATTTTGGTGCTGTCTTTCTGGTAGCGGCACAGAAAGGTTACCGCAGTGTTGTTATGCTCCAGTATAGATCAGAGAATTATGCTGCAGCTCTTCGTCAGAAGATTCTGATGATAGCATTATATCTATCAGGTATTACAGCACTTTACTTCGTCAGTAGATGGATCGTAGGAAAATCTCTTAGGCCGATCGAGGAAAGCAGGAGGAGTCAAACACAGTTTATCGCTTCTGCCTCCCATGAGTTGAAATCACCCCTTGCAGTGATATCAGCAAATGCGTCTGCAATGCTAGTAGACCAGGACAGAACTGAACATTATACCCAAGGAATTCAAAAGGAATGCAGACGATTATCCTCTTTGATTGAAGACCTTCTGCTTTTGGCAGCAACGGATGCAGGAAAATGGAACTTAAAAAAAGAACTCATTGATATGGACCTCCTTTTGATCGAGACCTTTGAAGCCTTCCAGCCCTTC
>JAQZBN010000127.1 GCA_029238935.1 Herbinix sp. | reverse complement strand
CCCTGCTTATCATTATCAATTAGTAAAACCCTTTTACCATGTACAGTTGCAAGAATATGTGCTAGGTTAATTGATGTCATTGTTTTTGCAACCCCACCTTTAAGATTAATAACCGATATAGTTTTCATATACTTTCCATCCTTCTTACTTATTTTTGCAATAGTCTTGATTCTAGGCCTGCATAATCATCCTGTGAATAAAGTCTTTGCGGAAATTGATTAAACTTATTAGTTACATTACTCTTAGAATTATTATTAACAACATAACCTTTATCCTGAGCTCCTGATAACCAATTATTAATAAATCTAAGAATTCCTTTTTTCGTCTTTCTTCTATCAGGATTTGCATTTAACCAGCCTTTCATCTTATTAAACTCTTGATTTATATCAACAGCAGGATAAAGACTTTTCCATTCATCAATTTGATTACAATAGATAGGATACTCAGACTTATCATTAAGAATGAACTTAATATAAATTTCTTTTTTTTCTGACTCTGTATATATATCTTTAGATATATTATTATTTACTTTACTTTTCTTTACTGTATTATTGTTATCATTAACTCTAGTTTCTGTTACATTAACTTTAGTTTCTGTTACATTAATTTGATTTTTGGGTGCATTTAATAAAGGTTTCTTGTTTTCTTCTTTATCAAGCAACCAGTACCCATCAATATTCGATTGTCTCCTAACAGTCGCTTCGGCATAGCGGCGCTGAATTCCAACAGAGGTTATAACATTCTGATTAAGGAGATCTTTATCTAAAAGACCTATATCCGCACAGTACTGAATAACTTGAACGACAATCTCTTTGCTTTTTACCCACCGATTACCAATGATTCTGATGATTTTAGATGCCAGTTTATCAATTGGAATTGCCAGGTAGTAACCTTCATGATATACAATAGTAAGTAAGATGTCGTAGATTGTCTGTCCTAATGGACCATAATCCCTCATAAGATCCATTATTTTAAAATCGTCGTAATAATCTACGTCCTTAGTAAAGTAAATGAGCCCTGTTTTTAAAGGTCTTCCCATTCTTTACACCTACTTAAAATTATTTATATTTCTTAATTAATTCATTATATTTTATAAGATAGTTTTCAACTTCTTCTGAATATATGAGTGTTTCTAAATATTTTAAATGATATTCTCCTGCTACAGTAAAAAGAGGTTTAAACCATTCTTCTCTGCTATATTGTTTGCTCCATCCTTTGCCATAATAGCAGCACATCGTATCTCTTGCTTTTAAGTATGTAGGTGCAAATACCTCCACAAAATAGTCCTGGAATATAGCACCTTTACTAAAAGTAAAAAACCATTTTTTCATATGTTCTCCTTTATCGGGGCCAAGTGTATTGACCCCGAATAATATGAGTTAACAAATAATTGTAATGTCCGGATAATCTTCTAGTTCTGCTTCAAAGAAATCTTTAATAGAGTCCATGGCCATGTTTTTCCATGCTCCACCATCTGCTTCAAATAATGCACTTGCAGGTCCATATTGTCCTTTTTTCATACGAAATACAAATTTACTAGCAGGTTGTTCAACCTCAGAAAAAGTACGATACGGACGAAGGATCGCAGGACTTGGAAGAATAACGGTATCTTTAGTTGTTACACCAGTCTTAATTGCTGCCTGCTGACTAATACCATCATCTGTATAAGTCTGAATGGTATCATCTACAACATTGCCTACAACCCTTTGCATTATATCAATATCTGTACGTTCAAATTCATTCATATCCTCATTATTTTGTACGAACATAGATTGCAGCATAATCATAAAGTTTTCATTATCGACGAAATTATTCAGTTTAACTGCTGGTACTTGAGCATTGGATGTAATTAGAACTTCCCTTTTTCTATCCATGTCAAGCTCAGAAATTAAACGTACCTCTCCAGGTGATACAATATGGACATATGCCTTTTTAGGCATTTCAGAAGGTGCAGCATTCTTTATGTAATCAACAATAGATGTTAGAGTTGTTGCTTCAATAGATCTAGCTCTTTTGCATTCATCTATTGCAGTTAGAGGTCTGTCGGAATACTTAAACCCTCCAATAGTAGTAATATTAGGTTCACTTAGTGATACAATGTACTGTAATGCTTCTTTAATCATTTGTTACGCCTTTCTTGCAGCTCTTAAGTCTGTAATTTTATTATTGTTTACTGGTTCCTCTTGCGTTTCTTCTAAACTCATCTGACCGCGAATTTGATTTTCAAATTCAGCAGCTTTAAGCTCACCTGTCTTGAT
The DNA here is from genome assembly GCA_029238935.1 of Herbinix sp. Lineage (GTDB taxonomy): Bacteria > Bacillota > Clostridia > Lachnospirales > Lachnospiraceae > Mobilitalea. The sequence continues at coordinate 1,624 of JAQZBN010000127.1, read as the reverse complement.
ATCTTTACCAACAACGAAGGTTGACTTAAATCCTTCTACCGGAGCCAATGTTGATGTAGTAACTATTTGTGCAGATACAACATCTCTCCCATCTGAATTAGGTGCAAGTGTTATCTTACAGGTAATGGTTCTTTTTTTTGTAGGATTAGTATTTGGATCCAAGATGTTATCAAAGGTTCTCATTAGCTCTCTGTTAAGCTGCTCTGATAATGCTCCATTTGCGAATGTTTCAAGATTAATAAATCGTTCCATGTTTCTCCTCCTTCCTATGTATTTTAAATTGTTTATATAAAGTAATTTGCCAATCACTCCTTCCACAATACCTATTGATTTCATCAATAGGAGGTAAAACAATAGCTCATTTGTGATATGTTAACTAAAATTAGGTGATGCCTTTTATATGGTTGGAAAATAACCAGTTTAGTGTAAATTTCTGAATATCAATAAATGCTTTTATGTCTTCTTGACATATAGTACTTAAAATTTGCTTTGCTACTTGGTATCTGTTATATACCTTTCTTTTTGTTTTCCTCTCAAAAATGCAAATGGAATAACCAATACATACTAAATATTCTTCGATTGTAGGCTGTTCAATTGAAATATTTTTCATTATTTACCAACTCTCTTCCGTGTAGTAATAAAGCTGTCAATTTAATAATTGCTGCTTTAACCATAGATTTCTCTTCAATACTTAGGCAATTCCATTGTCCGACTTTTCTCTCTGGTCTTCCATCGCCCCAGGATCCATTACCAATATAAGAAATCACTTTATCTAAATTTTCCGTAAGATACATACTATATATTCTGCCTCTAATAGCTTTAGAAGATTTATTAAGGTGCTCTGACATCAATTCATAATTCATACCAGCTTTAATCATTACACATAGCATGTCATATTCTTCAGTGGTCCATTTTGTGTGATTATCAGCTTTGATAGGTCTTTCTTTCAAGTTTAAATCACAAATTCTCCGTTGTATTGCACCATTAGTACGATTAAGTAATTTTGAAAGATCGCTATAAGTATATTTAAAATCTTTCAATAATTTTTCAAGTTTACAGTCTTCTGTCTTAGTCCACGGAGTATTCTTATATTTAAACTTTTTCTCACAATCATACTTTCTCTTAGCCTTAACCCAGTCCGGTTCTGCTCCCAGTGCATTTTCCTCAAAATTAGAAAAATTGAGAAATGCTATATTTAATTCTGCCCACTTCCAAAATTCTTCAATATAAACTACTTTAAACTTGCATCTATCTACCCTTTTATATCTAATAGAAAAGTTTCTATTTCGTATCCAGGATGTAGTTTTATATCCAGTTCCACCTGTTATACCTAAGGCAATTAATAATTGATTCCAGGTAATATAATCTCCACTTTCAAGAAACTGTCCAAGATTAAGCCGACGTGCTTTTATGTTTATAGCATTAGTGCTCCTATTAAGTTTTTTAGCTATAGTAGGAATTGATATAATTCCATAATTATCTTTAAGATATTGATAATCTTCTTGAGTCCAATTTCTTCCCTTTCCCATCATGTCACCATTATTGTATTATTGAGATTCTTTGACCCACGGTATATATACCTATCCCAGTTTCTTTTTAAATTATCAATTTTTAAAAGATAGCC
>JAQZBN010000126.1 GCA_029238935.1 Herbinix sp. | reverse complement strand
AAAAATATAATTTAACTAAAAACTCATGAATCTATTTGATTTCAACAACAGAATTTACACTTCAATAATATACGCGTCTATCATGCCGTCATAGACATCATGGCTATAGATGAATCCATATTTCTCATAAAGTGATCCGGCATTGTTTCCATTCGACACGTGAACAAAAATGTATCTGACATCCGGTACGCTTCGGAGCCATTCCATTCCTTCGTCCATCAGCTCACTGCCGATGTACTGTTCTCTATACTCCGGCAGCACGTACAGGTTGTTGAGATGTGATGCTACAGCCGGCACAACCAAATTGCTCGGGTATAGTTCTCCCGCGTTTTCAGGAATCAAATCCGCCCATCCTGGTCTCGCTTTCTTGATCTCCTCTGTTACAACATCTGCTTCGCAGAAAATATATCCCACTGGCTTATCTCCGTCATACGCGACATAAAGAAATCGGTTTATCGCCACATTGAATGCCGGTTTTAGTCTATTCTCAAAATCCATCGATTCTAATATTTTTTTATACTTCACGCCCCTATCAGCCTGCAGCTGCATTAACGCATTGCAGAGGTCCCTGCACTCCTCAACAGGGCCGTACGCAGATAGATTCTTGTAAGTTATATTGATCATACCCCTAGCCTCCTTCTATTTCACCTATACTTTTCTCTTTAGTGCAATTATACCGAGTTCACATTTCTCACAATACCTATATTATTTATGTTAATAAAATATTGTCTGATTTTATTTTCTCTATTCTACCAGATATAAATAAACTCAAAATTTTAGTAAAATCCTTGGTTACTGTAACAAAATAATCAGCAACTTGATCAGAAAAGAAAACTGAAACATCCTTCGACTCAATAAATTTTTTATCTATTATTTTATTCTTCAATAAAAATTCTTCGGCTTTCTTATAACCTCCATAAAAATACTCTTCAAATAGATTGTTGGTTTTATAGCTAGAATATTCTGTAGCATTAACTTCTCTTCCGTGTGATATTACATTACGCAATTGAAATAGAACAATCAATGGTTCTATTAAGGGTTTCATTCTCTCATCTTTCCTAAATGAATCATTCAAAAGTAATTGTATCAAACTATCATATTTTTCTATTCCCATACACTGTGAAATTCTTGTGTTTAAATCTTTTTCAATACTATTAAAAAATATATTCATCGGCTTTCGTTTACTAAATTCTTCAATATCGATACTGTTAAATACCTCTCTGTAAGATTTAACTATGTTTTTTAATGAACTTTCAAGAAATCCTTCTGTGTAACAGGCACAAGCCAATATTATATTTAAATTTATAGGTATATTTAATTCCTTATCTTGCTCCGCATTACGTGCTTTCAGCAAAAATTCAATTTCTTTTTTATAATACGGATATATCTCTTCTGAATATATTTTATAAATAGCCATTGCTATACTCCTCCTATAATAGTTTCATGAAAGAATGTTTATATTTAAACAGCAAATAAATACATCGTAATAACGCATTTTTCGTCAAAGGTAAGGTAAGATTTTCAGGCATTTTTCGTAACATTTCGCGCAAATTCATCTATCAATATATCTTAAGAATTATTGTTTAGATATAAAATCTTTATTTTTTCCATAGTGCAGGGGACTTACGTTTCCATGCTCTTTTAACCATTTCTCATACCCTTCAATATAAGGCCCACCCATATTTATCGCAAATTCCATGCCCCATAATGCGATAACAAAATACATTTCACTCTGTACCTCATTACACGCTACCGCGGATGCTTCATCGTAATTAGTTAATAGAAAGTCACTTTCATGAATCATTTGGCTAACGCCACCAACAACATCTTTCCATTGCCTTTCTATATTATAGATTCTTCTTATACTACAAGACCAATCTTTTATAGTCCCTAATCTCGCATGATCTCTAATTGGATCAAATTGTTTATCATCAATAATTTCATCTAAACTATTTTCTATTGACTCTAATCTCATAGCCAATGATTCTAATGCTATCTTAGCCAAAAAGCGAGATACCACACGACTACTTTTAATTATGGTGTCATCAATAAAGGCTGGCATTGTTATAGTCATATTTTCAAATTCATTATTCGCAATGCGTTTAAACAATGCTTCTGGAATTTGAACTCCATTTATAATTTCTCCATTAACTATATCTCTCTGCATTTTTACAGGATATTCTCCATTGAATAATCCTTGGATAATAGGAATTCTATTTTTTTTATTTGGCACTGCTTCTTGAAACCGCAACAATTGCATATCTAACCGCTCTAAAAAGGGTTTCTCAACTTCTCTAGCAAAATAATTATTACACTTATCACAAACATATCCTAAGGGTAATATAAGTGTTTTATTTCCTAAGGATTCAGGTATAATATGTTCTACACTTTTTGTAGAAGAAGAATCCTTTTTACAAAATAAGCATCTCATAATATCCCTCTCTCTTATTGTATTAATATTCTAATTCCAATGCTGACTCCACCGACGATGACAAGGGGACGGAATTATTGACATCACGCATCCAAGTTAGTAACGCTTCCCATTTTCAATTCTAATGTTTTAATTTTATTAAAGTTATTATCATCCATTAACAAAACTTTCCGACAATATTCAAGATGTCAGTGCCATACTTATTTGCCTTTACTTCACCAAATCCGGCAACTGACTTCAGTTCTTCCTTACTTTTTGGCATCTTTAAAATCAAGTCCTTTAATTGACTATCGTTATAGATAAAATAAGGTTTTATATTTTCTTCACGACTTTTACTCAATCGGTATGCTTTCAATTCTTTGAATATTTCCGTCTCTTCCACAGGTACTGCTTTATCTACAACATTGCTTTTGTTATCTTCTTTAGCAATGCTTTCTTCCCGAAGTTTATCCATTTGTATGATTTTTCTTTTATACTGTTCATATCTTTCATTATAATCTTTAACAACTTCTTTATGTAAAATTAAATATGACTGCGCCCACTCCAGCAGCTTCTCATCGGATACAGCCGACTCCTTGGACTGTTCACACATTTCTTTTATGTATCTTACTAATTGATCAGCACGTATAACCTTCTCTTTTACTTCCTTTTTTGCATACTTCGCATTAAGAACAGTCTTGGGATTAGCCAATACTACTACTGATTTATAACCCTCTTCAAAATACCTATCCACAATTAGCTTGGTTAAAATATTACCTTTATTATCGACTCTTATTTTTTTCATTAATTCAAGATGGCGTTGATTCTGCGTAATCGGAGAATATATACCTTCCTTTTTCTTTCTGCCGCCAAATTCTGTGGTACGTATAAAATCTCCTGCGCTATTTATTTCGATATCTCCAATAAGGTTTTTACACTCGATAACAAAGCAAATTTTCTTTGTAAACACAAGATAATCAATTTGTGAGCTCAGATCTCCATCTTCCAGATATAAGTCATGTAATATGTACATCGGCATATGGCTGTTTTTCAGTTCAAATGCTATATTTTTTTCTCCAGCTATACCGTATTCCAGATATTTTATATCTTGTCTTATGATAGCTTGACCTTCCGGATTAAGTAATGGCTCTAAGGCTTTCAGCTTTTCTAATTGCTCATCTGCATTACTGCTCTCCTTAAGGAAAACTGGCTCTTTCAATCTATCAAACAACCCCATACGTTAAGCCCTCCTCTTTGTAATACAATTAATTGAATTAGCTAACAACTATTAATCTCTTTGATTTCAATAACAGAATTTACACTTCAATAATATATGCGTCTATCATGCCGTCATAGACTTCGTGGCTGTAGATGAATCCATACTTCTCGTACAGTGATCCGGCGTTGTTCCCATTCGACACGTGCACAAAGATGTATCTGACATCCGGTACACTTCGTAGCCATTCCATTCCTTTGTCCATCAGCTCACTGCCGATGTTC
>JAQZBN010000018.1 GCA_029238935.1 Herbinix sp. | reverse complement strand
TATGCGGCATCCCGTGCAATGCTGGTACATTCCAGATTATTCACCGGTTTTGGTTACGATCAGGAGGAAGTAGCGAACCAGGATGGAACCGTCACTGTGTTAAACCATATGGATCGGTATGCGATGGGGAATAACGTTACAATTCGTGTGGTGGATGAGCAAGAAAAACCGATGCCGGAAGCTTTGGTGCGTGTAGAGATCGTTAACTCTGCTGAATTATTCCCGATTGCAATACTTCGAACCGGGGAAGATGGAACGGCAAGTATTAAACTGGGCTTAGGAGAAGTTCATCTACAAGGGTTATACAAGGGAGCCACTGGAAGCACGTTTGTTAATGTGAAAGAAGCAAATGAAGTTACTGTTATCATAAACAAAGAAAATCCTTCACAGGGTTGGACCAAGTATCGGATTACGGCTCCGGATTCTGTTGTTATGGCAGGCGTTGACATGACAAAAGAGCAAGAGCAACTACAGGATGAGAAAAATAAGGTCGGGGATCTTCTACGACAAAAAAGACAGGATAGCTATTATGATGAAGACTATGTGAATCAGTGGAAGGAATATCCTTCTATTCTACATACGCTAAACAATGCGAAGGGGAATTTTGATGAAATCCGCAAGTTTTTGGATACGAAAATAAGCGGGGTTGGAGTTTCTGAAAAAGATAGTTTACTTAAAGTTATTTTCTTGAAGGATTGTAGAGATATCAAAGCGGAGACATTGTTGGATCAGTTGGACGCTTTGCGCTACCAGAATTTGTATGAAAAAGAAATTTTTGAACAATATGTATTATCTCCGATGATATCCATTGAAAAAGCAACTCCGTTTCGAAGTTTTATTCGTAACTATTTTGGAGACAAAGGGGAAGAGCTGGTAAAAAACCCGGAGCAACTCTTAGCCTACCTTGACACGGAAATCGTGTATTATCCTGAAAAAGAGTACGATACCATAGTATCAACACCAAAGAGTACGTTAACGATGAAGGCAGCATCCCCGTTATCCAAGAAAGTATTATTTGTAGCAATCTGCAGAACCTATGGCCTGGCAGCTAGGTTGGATCAAGTGTATTCAGAACCTCAATATTATACAGGAAATGGTTTTGTCTTTGCGGATGAAAAGCTTAGAGATCAATCCAGACTTACGTTAGTATCAAAAGATGGTAAGACGCCGGTTTATTATCAGCAATTTACCATTGGCTACAAAAATGAAGATGGAAGTTATCAAACCCTTGACCTGTGGGGAACCGATTTTATGGATGGGAAACTTGTCGTAGAACTCATACCGGGGAACTATCGTATCGTTACCTGTGACCGTATGAACAGCGGAAGTATATTAGGAAAAATCAATTATGTTACCTTGTCACCAGGACAGGAACAGGAGCTTTCGCTCGTATGCAGCGAGTTGAAAGCGGAGGATTTGATTACAGAAACACCTTTACCAAGCTTTGGCCTGTTAGACGGGGAAGGTAAATATACAGGCTGTGATGTTATCTGCGGCGAGGATAAGAATATATTCGTATTTGCTGATCCCGGAAAGGAGCCGACCGAGCATGTATTTAATGAAATGCTACAGCTTGCTAAGATGGGTGAATTTCCACCATGCAAAATTCATCTTATTCTGAAGGAAGGCGCTTTATTAAAGGATGAGACCCTATGCAAGTTCTTGAAGGTATATGGGGAGACGGCCCTATGGAAAGATGAGCAGGATCATACCCTGACGGCTTTCGGTCTTGCTACTGGGGTCGATGCTACTAAGCTTCCATTCATTGCAGTGACGAAAGGAAGCAATCGCTGTATTTATTCCTGTAGCGGTTATCGTGTCGGAAGCGCTGATGTACTGGCTAGATTAGTCAGAGAATAGAGGGACTATTATGGTATTTTCAATTACTGTGAAAGATGAGATTGCAAAAGCTTTTGAGAAGCGGATACCGCTTTTGGGAGAACGAACCGATGAAATACTCTCCGGTATAAACTCCTTAACGGATACGGAGCAGATAGCAATGAAATTTTTATATGCTAATATGCCTTTCAATGATATTGGAGATTATGATTTTTCTTTGTTTGTTTCCTATGTAAAACATGCATTGTTTTTAATGGAGAAGGGACCTTACCGTAATGAAGTATCGGAAACACAATTTTTGCATTATGTTCTGTTTCACCGATCCAATAACGAGAAGATAGAGGAATGCAGAAATTATCTATATGAGCAGTTGTATCCGAGAATTGATGGGCTAAGTATGAAGGATGCAGCTCTTAAGGTGAATGAATGGTGTTTTGAAATGGCTACTTATCAACCCACCGATCGTAGGACAGCGGGTATTTTTACTCTATGTAAAAGTGGATATGGAAGATGTGGAGAGGAAGCGGTATTACTGGTTTCAGCCCTAAGAAGCGTAGGAATACCCGCGAGACTTACCTTTACACCTCGTTGGGCTCATTGTGATAACAACCATGCCTGGGTTGAAATGTGGTGTGAGAATGCCTGGTATTTTACCGGAGCATGTGAGCCAAGCGCAGTGTTAAATCAGGGATGGTTTACCGTGCCTGCATCCAGAGCTATGATGATAAACAGTACGATCTATTCCGATATAGGAATTGCACAGGAGGATATCTTACAAAAGAAGGGGGCATCCGTTCTTTTGAATAACCTTCCAATCTATGCGAAGACGACAGAGCTTACAGTGAAGGTGGTAAATTCCGCTGGAATTTTACAGAAGGGGGTTCCTGTAAGCTTTGAAATCTTAAATACCGGTGAATTCTTTCCAGCAGCAGTGCTGGAAACGGATTCGTCGGGATGTGTTAGGATTACCACAGGTCTTGGAGGAATTTATGTACGGGCTGGTATTGGTGAACAAAAAGCAAGCTGCATAGTAGATACGAGGAAAGAAACCTTTGTTACCATTTGTACTGATCAAATAGAAGAGAATGAAGTTTGGACAGATTTTGTTCTGCCAGCCCCAGTGCCTCATGGTCCGGTTTTTGAGGTAGCAACTAAGGAACAAGAGGAAGAACAAAACGGGCGAAATGATAAACTGCAACGGCTGAGAATCGATCGCATTCAGAAAGCGTACGATGAGGCTTATGCATTAAGGTATTGTGATTATGCAATCATAGAAAAGGCATTAAAAGATGCTCGTGGTAACTTTTCGGAAATAAAAGAGTTCTTGGAAACGGACCTAGTTGGAGCCGGCTTAAACGAAAAAGCGGAGCTTCTTACGGAACTGGCGGAAAAGGATCTAACGGATGTTCCAGCTAGTTTGCTGTTGGAGCATTTAAAGCTATCACTTCCCTATCGGGAAAAATATGAGGATGAAATTTACCGTAAATATGTGCTTTGTCCTCGTATTGCTCATGAAGAACTGACACGGTATCGAAGTTATATCCTAGAAACGTTAACGGATGAAGAGAAGAGTGTATATCGAAGTAATCCGAAGGTACTGTGGGACGAATTGGATAAAAAAATCAAACAGCCAGGTGATGAGGTTCTTTGTCAACTTGCAACTCCAATTGGTACATTAAAGCTGCAACAGGGGATATTGTTATCAAAGCGTATCCTATACGTTGCAATCTTAAGGACCTTAGGTATTCCATCGCGGTTAAATCCTGCAGACCGCAAGGCTTCCTATTTTACCGAAGGGAAATTTGTAACAGTGGAGAGAGAACTGGAACATGCTCCGGATTATTCCTGCAACCTAAAAGTTATTGCTGAGGGTGAACCAAGTTATTATACCCAGTGGACTTTGGCAAGAAGGAATCAGCAGGGGGATTATCTAACACTTTATGTTGAGGATCAGTGGAAAGAAAGTCAAATGGATATCGCACTGGAAGAAGGGGATTACCGTGTCCTTACGGTGGATCGTATGAGTAACGGAGATCTTCTGGCCAAATCATTTTACTTTAACATAAAGAATGGTGCTTCTATGGAACTTCGGTTAGAGTTCCCTGAGATAAAACCAAAGGATTTGATCCGAACCTTTACTCTGCCGAATAGTTCGCTGCAATTGAATCAGGGTGAACATTGTTCTCTGGATAAGTTAACAGCAAAAGGAAAACAGCTGTTTCTATTTTTGGATCCGGGCAAAGAACCTACCGAACATATATTAAGGGAAATGATCGAACATAAAGATACTCTTGGAGATGATAAGGCGGGACTACATATTATTCTTTCCAATGAAAGACAAAGGGAAAACCATACGTTACAGCTTTTTCAAAAGGAATATGAAAAAGCACAGATTTATCTATCGCCTCAGATGGAACTCACGGATCAAATCGTTCAAGCTGCGGATATCCTGCAGAATGGATTACCCTTGGTTTTGGTCACGGATGGCTGTCTTAAAGGAGTCTATGCAGTCAGTGGATATAATGTAGGTAGTGCTGACTTTATTCATAAAGTATTGCAGGTAGAGTGTGAAGGTACCATGTAAAATATAGGATGGAATTCGTGGGGAAAGGATCGAAGTTATTATGGGAGAGAAAAGGACAATTGATCTTATTGATCAAACTGCGGTAAAAGAAGCCAGAGATATCATATGGCAACAATATATTGAGGAACAGAAACAAGACGAAGTACGAAAACGTGAGATAAAAGAAGGCGTCATGACCTATGGCGATGTTCAGATGAGATATGGTATGGATATCATTGGTGAACCGGATGAGGAGGGATACCCCTTATACATTGCTCTCCATGGAGGTGGGCAGAGCGATACACCGGATATGAATGACCAGCAATGGGCTCATATGGGTATTTATTATAAAAACAGCGTTTCCCATGGTATTTATGTCAATCCAAGAGGTGTCAGGGATACCTGGGATACCCATGGAAATCCGGAGTCCTTTCCGCTGTATGATCGGTTAATTGAAAACATGGTAGTATTTCACCAAGCGGATCCAAACCGCGTCTATCTGTTGGGTTTTTCAGCCGGTGGAGACGGTGTCTATATCGTTGCTCCTCGTATGGCTGACCGACTGGCTGCAACTCACATGTCTGCAGGTCATCCCAATGGAACTAGTGTAACAAATCTTTACAATGTTCCGATTCAACTGCAGGTAGGGATGAATGATACTGCCTATGATCGACATAAGGTTACGATAGAGTACGGATTAAAATTAGATTCCCTGGAAACTCATTATGATGGAGGTTATACTCACAGAGTATTTGTACATAAGAACAAGGGACATAATTTCTATGATAATAAAGAAGAGGATCAAGCTGTTTTGGCCGATCCGGTTGCGTGGCTGAAAGGTAAGAACGAAAGCGAGATCTATGCTGATACCAATGCAATTCATTTTTTAAAACAGTACAAGAGGGAACCCTTGCCTGGAAGGATTGTGTGGGATCTTGGAAACAGAGGAGAAAAAAGAAATACGAATTGCTTTTATTGGTTAAAAAGAAACCCTGAAGTGACACAAGGCGAAATCATTGCGAGATTTGATACTTCTCTAAATAAAATCATCATAGAAAGGGACACCACAGAAGGGCAATTTCAGATTTTGGTGAATGAAGAGATGATAGATTTATTTGCACCAATCCTTGTGGAAACTCCTAAGGGGTGTGCAAGTGTTCGTGCTAATTTATCTGAAAAACTCATCAGAGAAACGACCTATGACCGAGGGGACAGGAATTTTCAATTTGTTGCTGCAATTGATTGTTCTCAACTAGACTATAAATAAATTGACACAGTAAACGAAATAATAGAGATGGCAATGGGGCCTTGCAGGATGCAGGCCCCATTTTTATGTGATTTTTTATGTGAGACGAGAATTTTCTTAAACACATTCTTTCTATTGAGTAAAAACTTATTTCTTTAATGGAAAGTTAGTTGATTCCCGAAAAATAACATCGGAACGGAAATAGGAAATTTCATAGCAAGCACTGGGATGTTCAATCCGATACAACGCTTGGATAGCCAAGCGTATGCCAATATCCTTATTATGTACCTGTACGGTAGTAAGGTCGGCAGCTCCTTTGAATTCGGGATTGCCATCAAATCCAGAAATAGCAATATCCTCTGGGATACGATAGCCACGCTTTTCTAAAGACTTACAGAGCAGACTGGCAATGAAGTCACTGGCACATATAAATGCTTCCGGTAACTTGTCCAAACGATTGATAAAATCTTCAATCTCCTCTTGGTAGGTATCAATACCAATGGATCCGATCATACAGTACTTGGGATTAATGCGAACGTTGTGTTCGTTCATGGCATGAGTAAAACCTCGATAGCGTTCATAATTTGTTTGTGCATAATTAATGTCTCCAATAAAGCCAATATCGGTCCGACCAAGTTCGATGATATGGTCAACGATGGTAGCAATACAGGATTTGCCTTCAATTAACATTAAATCACCGTTCAACTCGTTGAAAGGTATCGAATTTACTGAATCCATGAAAACTTTAGGAGTAGGAAGTTCGCTCAACATCTTGATTAACTTCTCGTGATACACATTTAACACAATAATTCCTTGTACAGACCCATTGGATAATAAAGGTGGTAAGGTATAGTCTTCAGTTATTGCAGATGGAAGATACGTATACATTAAATTGATGTTGTATTTCGTTCCTTCTTTGGCTATTTCGTGAATGATAGTCATCCAAAAAAGTGAAGTTTCAGGACGGGATACCACTATGGAGATCGTGATTTGATTGGAAGAAGGTTGTGTCTTGGGCGGAAGTCTGTATTCTTCCGGCAGATTATAATTTAATTCGATTGCTTTTTGAATTATTTTGTTTTTCAATTCTTCCGAGACACCTTCACGGCCGCTGAACAATTTCCAAACAGTAACTCTGGAAATCCCTAAGGCATCTGCAATATCCTGAAGAGTTGCTTTCTTCATGTTAATTTACTCCTTTTCCAATGCTTTTTATTTTACCATCAGAACATAAAATGAACTTTCCTGTACCACTTGTATTAGGGCAATGTATTTCGAACGTATGAGTTGTAGTCTCGATTGTATAAGGCAAAGGAGCTACGGTATGATTTGTATTGTTCGGGCAGATTGATTGTAATAGATCGGTCAATTGGGTAAGTGAGTTTGTGTAGGATCCATGATGATCCATATAAGCCTGCTCTGCGTAGTAGAGTTTTCTTAATTCCCATTTGATTTTTTCATCCTCGGGTATGGAAAAATTAAGCTCTGAATGACTACCATCATTGAAAAATAAAAAGCCCCATAACTCGGGATAGTGTATATTGATTACACCGGTTGGAGACCATACCCAGTTATCTTCCGGTAACACTTGTTCTGTAACAGGATTTATCCGTTTGTGATAGTTTCCGTCTACAAAATCAACAAGCCATTGAACCCTTGAAAAATTAATACGGTAATATTCACCGTGATTTGGTGTACGATTATCGTCATTGCATTCGCTGATAGCAGAAAAAGGAATTACTACCTCCACAGACCATTCCTTATTATCTGCTTTGGGGTCATTGAGGACACCATTGATATGGACAGCGGTCTTTAACCCGTGAAGGTCAAAACCATTAATTGCTTTTCCGTTGTCGCGGTAAGCTTTGGTTAGTAACAAGTCCCAAACCGTATTTCTAGCATTCATCTCGTATTCAATGTATTGCTGGGTATCAGAGTCTGGATCGATAAATATCTCGAAGTCATTATCTTGAAAGATCACACAGTCCCGTTCGGTAAGGTGTGCCCAGATTTCAGTGCCTTCTAACAAAGCTGATATGTACAGGTTATTATCATCCCATAGCATTTTTGCACGGGTGCGAAAACGTGGAGTCGGCATATGTGGACCTTCAATATCCACAAAGTCATCCGTAAAAGGAGCATCTGCCCAAAATTCCTTATGAATGTTACCGTCAAGAGTAAAGGGTTTTGTAGTTCGATTGCAAATGTAAACCGGTGGGTTAAAACCAACAGCCGGTACAGGAATTCGTAATGATTGTTTCATAAAATTTCCTCCGTAAATAGATATAGAAGAATTATAACATATTTAATTAACAAATGTAAGTATTAATTAACATAAAAATTATCAAAATTATAAATTAAATTAATGTTATATCTTATATTTTTTAAAACTATTTTATAAAAGTTTATGAAATGCATAGATTTATGCGGAATTTACAGGTATAATTAGTGTAAACCTTACATGAAGCAGTTAACGAATGAAAATCATAGCTTATAGTTTATTGTTAAGTTGATATTTACGAATGTAAAGTGTTAATTGTCTGATGCTGTTTACTTATAAATGTCACAATAGTATTAGATCGGATACGACAAATTGAAAATATAAATTACTTATTTTACTAATATATCAAAGGTATTATCGTTTGGCAACAAGAAATGAATCCATAATATAGGAAAAAACCCAAAAGGAGGAAAAGGAAAAAGATGAAAGACTACATCTTAGAAGTTTGTGTGGATTCGGTGGAATCTGCAAAACGTGCTATGGCAGGAGGGGCAACCCGGTTGGAATTATGTATGAATTTACAAGCAGGGGGGACAACACCAAGCATAGGACTGTATCGTGAACTGAAACGTCAGATTCCTTTACCGATCCATGTATTGATCCGACCCAGACCGGGTGATTTTTTGTATGACAGCGATGAAATGATTATTATGAAAGAAGATATCAAACAATTTGTCTTAGAAGGAGCCAATGGTATTGTAATTGGCTGCCTTGATAAGAAGGGATTATTAGATATCAATCAGATGATGGAACTGATCAGTTTGTGTAAAAACAGTCAGATTACTCTGCACCGGGCGTTTGATATGACAGAGAATCTTTTGGATACCTTTGGACTGGCAGTACAGCTAAAAATTGACTACATATTAACCTCGGGAGGAGCGAATACTTGCGGTGAAGGAAAAGATAACATTCTTGCCTTGCTAAAAAAGCAGCTGAAAACAAGAGTATTAATCGGTGGAGGGTTAAATGCGGATACGATTCAAGAGTTTCTGCCTTTTGGTGCACGATGCTATCATATGTCAGGTTCAGAGGTTGTAAATAGTGCCATGCAATTTCGAAAGGAAGGCATCTTCATGGGAAAGGAAAGAGGAGAAGAGTATCTTAAGTATCGCACTTCGGAGGATAAAATCAAACAAGTACATTACTTCCTAAACCGGGAGAACAGTTAAATACGGATAAGTTCATTTATTCTACCTTGGATTGTATACATAAATGTTAATTATAAGTTAACATATGTTGAGCGTTTTTATTCGTATAGACTTTAATATCATTGGTCATTATGGTGCATTATTTGTATAAAGTGTATAGAATGGATCGTATTATATGAAAATAATTAAATTAAATGTTAAACATATATTGACATAATAGTAATTTTAATGTAATCTAATGTTAAGAGATAATTATTAAATAGTAATTTGCATTTAGGAATGTTAAAAATCATTGTAACATAATGTTGATAAATGTAAACATAACATTATTAGGGGTTGTAAGATGAGAATAATAATTGGTATATCAGTGATAGCCGCCTGTCTGCTTAGCGGTTGTAGCCTACTGGTTCCGGAGCAGGAATATGATACTGCAGTTATGGTCTCTATGAATCAACCGGATTATCAATTTGCTTGGGTAACCAGAGGTGATTTATTGCAGACAGAAAAGATCGTATGTGCCTACATGCCTGTTGCAAAAGAAGATTTCTTTTTTGATTATGAAGGAGAAGATTTTGCAGGTATTTATGTAAATCAAGGGGATACGGTTTTTGCTGGCCAGTTGCTTGCTCAGTTATATATCAGTGACTTGGAACAAAATATTCGAAAAGCTGAAGCAGAAGTAAGTACGCTAAATCTACATATAAAACATTTGCGAGAGCAGAAAGAACTGGCAGTGGAACGTCAGACGGTGATATTACAGGGACTAAGCGAAATACAGCGTAATACACAAATGTCCGTCGAAGCAGTGGAGACAGACTATGAAGATCAGGTTCGGATGTCTCAAACTCGCTTAGAACTATTGAACAGCCAGATAACTCTTTGGAAGGAAGAGGTAGAACGTAGAAGTATTTATGCATCCTTTGGCGGTACCGTTTCCTATGTTGCTAAAATTACGGCAGGTAGTAAATCTGCTTTACAAAATAAGGTAGTAACTATCATTGACAACAGTAAAGCGTTGTTTGAAGCAAAGACCGACCGAAGAGATTTCTTTGAACCTGGTATGGAGTTTATTGTATCTGTAGATCAATCTGAGTACAATGTTGCAGTGGTCGATCCCTCTGAGTTAGAGATGAAAGCATCTGATCAATCAGTGTATTTCGAAGTACAGGATCCGCTTGCTGAACTTAATCAAAAGGATAAAGGAACAGTTACTATTGTGGTTGACCAAAGGGAAGACGTACTATATCTTCCGGCTGAAGCGGTTACGTCGATTGATGGAAAATCGGTAGTCTATTATCTCAATGAAGAAAAGATACCAGAGTATAAACAGGTAACAACCGGATTGATTGCCGGGGACTATATTGAGATCATCGATGGGGTAGTAGAAGGAGAAAGCATAATTGTTAATTAAGAAACGGTTATGATCTATGCTTGCTGTTATAACGAAGCGAAAGGTTTGGATAATCATGAGGAAATGGAGAAGAGTATTGCTTAGTATAACCTGTCTTATCTGTGTTCTTACTTCTTGTTCAAGTAACAGAGCTAAGATACCGACACTATTGAGCTCTCTGAAAAGCGAAGCAGATATAGCAGGGGCGGTACGAGGGGACTTATACCAAATATCCTATTATGATGGCAGGGTTGTGCCTGATGTAACAGAGGTTCAGGCAGAAAAGATGGGGACGTTTTCAGAGTTTTTGGTTTCGATCGGAGATAGGGTTAGCAAGGGTGATGTACTCGCTGTCATGTTTGTGAGTGAGGATAGCATGGCAGAGAAAGAAGAAAACCCGGAAGATGCTTATCGAATCGAAGGATTGGAACTGGATATAGAGATTGCTAAAACACAACTGGAAATTCTTATAAAAGAGAATGCCAAAGAACAAGAGATAAGATTGCAAGAACTAGAGGTAGAGAGTATGGAACTTTCTCTTTCTCAGGAAAAGGAGAAGCTTCAGCTGATCGAGGAAATAGGAGAATGGGAGACCGATTACATTCCTAATACGGCTGAAAAATATGAAATAAAAGCTCCCTGTGATGGGACAATTTCTTATCGGACAGAAGCAGTGAAGGGAGATATCGTCCCGGCATATTCTGTGGTTGCTAGTATCGCAGGATCTCATGCAAGGATAGAGACATCTTACCTTTCGAATGATAGGTTGGCTCAGATGGATCGAATGTATACGGTACATAATGGAAAACGAATTAATTTGATACCGCTTAGCGAAGTTAATTCAGCCGTTCCTAAGACACAAGGTTCAATTAGCTCCTATTTTATTCCCGAAACAACGGAAAGCTCCTTCACTATTGGAGATTATATGCCGGTCTATGTCATATCTGATTTACAGGAGAATGTAATTTATATCCCAGTGGATGCTTTAAAAGCAGATAAAGAAGGTTATTTTGTGTATGTATGGAACGAGGGAAAAAAGAAAACCCCGGTAGAGATTGGTTTAATTACAGTTTCCTATGTGGAAATTGTATCGGGTGTTCAGGAGGGGGATCAGATCCTTGTTACGGAGTAAGCGTTTGGTTTTGTTGATGATGTCCCTAACGACGTTGTTAACAGCATGTAAAGAAACATCGTATAAATCGGATGACACTGTAATGTCAGGGGAAGAAAAGATACTTAAAACAGCGGAATTTAAAACAACTACGGTATCAGAGGGTACTTTTATTAATTCCGTTTCGCTGCCGGGCAATGTAATCTATTTTAACAGTAGAACACTTTATTTTGACAATATCACCGGAGCTTTCTCAAAGTTTTATGTAAAGGAAGGCGACTATGTTAAAGAAGGTGACATTCTGGCAGAAAGTGTGGTGGAGATCCCGACAGAAGATCTGTTAACAATAAACCTCAATCTGAAATCCTATCAGGAGGAATTGGAAGAACATACAAGCCTTTATGAAAAAGAAATAGAAGAGCTCAAACAAAAGCAGTTAATAACTCAAGACCCTTATCAACATTTGTACCAACTGCTTTCGGAAAAGAAAAAGCTAGAATTTGAGCATTATAAACGTTTGAAGCAGAAAGAAATAGAAAAATTGAAACAAGAACTTCAAATGTATGAAGTAGAGATGAATTCCAATCGGATTTATGCACCTATGGATGGAGTGATAGATAAACTTGCTTATATCAGCGAAGGAGATAGTTTGGCTGCTGACCGTTGGATCGTACAGATGCATTCGGAGGAGGAAAGTTACATCCAGGTGACAGATGATAGAAACCAATTGGTTTATCATAGTAAAGTAGTAGTGGAAGCAGGTTCTCCTCATCGGAATGAATATACAGCGACCGTAGTACAGGCCGATCATATTTTGGGTGAGAATTATAAGACCGGAAAGTCTTATCTTCTGCTGGATGATGTTTCCGAACAGGTGTCTCAACTGATTAATATATCAGTAAAGGTTGATCTGGAAACCATAGAAAATGCACTTATGGTGGACCGAAATGCCGTATTTACCGAAAAAGGAAAAAAATATGTAATCCTTGTGGAGGATGGGGTCATGAAAAAAAGATATGTCACCCTTGGCCATGAAAATTCCACCACAATCTGTATTTTAGACGGAGTGTCCAAGGGGCAGGAAATAATGATCCCTTAGACTAAGGGAGAATAATATGATTCAGTTTATGCTACAAAAAATAAGATATAAGAAATGGATCATGTTATATTTGCTATTTGGTAATATTTTATTTATAGCAAGTATCAGTTGTATAACCATGTATTCGGATGCAATACAACAAAGAATGATGATTTCCAAAATGGATGACTACAAAAAAGAACAGAATGAGTATCCTCTGAAACTATCACTTGCCAGCAGTCTTACTGTAGTAAACAAGAATAGGCACAACGGAGAACAGTTTGCCAAGATGAGTGACTTAGCCCTGAAGACTGAGGAGAAGGTTGGAATACCCGTAAGGGAGTTAATCGTTTCTTATAACATAACAGCAAAGTCTGAGTTGGAAACAAGACGAAATGGCAAAATAGAAGCTCTGACTCTTCAACTGGGGTTTTTAAGTGATTTAGAACAACATATTGAAATAGTTAGTGGAAGAGTTTATGAAGCTAGCCCTTCCGAGGATAAAGTTCTAGATGTCATCGTCAGTGAAAAAATGCTTGCTACACATAAGCTGATGGTAGGCGAAATAATACATATCAAGAACTTAAAAGGCTATGACGGGAAACCTTTGCAGGTTTCTATCAGCGGAGTATTTAAAAACAATGCCGAAGCTGATGAATATTGGGTAAACAGCCCAAGCAGTTACGAAAATATGATGTTCCTGCCACAGGAACAGTTTGAACAGTTGTTTGTAAATCTTAACGCTCCTTCTTATGCGATGAGAGGTAATTGGTATTTGCTGTTTCAATACGATGGGTTAAATGAAGAGATGATTGACAATCTGATCAAAACAACGAGGGAATATGAGTCAATTACTTCCCAGGAGACAGCTTATTCGATTAATGAAAATTATTTGGAGCGACTCAATGAGATTGTTACTATTAAATCGAAAACTAATATTACGCTTTGGATATTGCAAGCACCGATTTTGACTTTATTACTGGCATTTCTAATGATGATAAGTAAACAGCTGCTCGCACTGGAACAGACAGAAATAGCAGTGTTAAAGAGTAGGGGTGCTACAAGACCGCAGATCATCCTGCTATATACCATGCAAAGTATTTTTATTGGAGTAGCTGCATCGATCATTGGAATATTTCTTGGTGCATTCTTTTGCCAGATGGTCGGTTCCGCCAATGGATTTATGGAATTTGTTGGAAGAAGAGCGTTAAAGGTAAGATTATTATCGATGGATGTCTTGATGTCTTGTTTGTTGGCTATCGTTGTCTCAGCCATAGTAACCGTAATCCCGGTAAACCGTTTTGCGAAAGTATCAATTGTTGAGCATACTCAGAAAAAAGGTAGAAAGCATCTGGCACCAGCTTATCAAAAGCTTGGATTGGATTTTATTATACTTGTGATTGCTATCTATGGCTACTATAACTTCCGTGGTAAAGAAGCAGAACTTATGCAGAATGTAATGGATGGGAAAAGTTTAGATCCTATTTTATATTTTTCCTCTTCTCTTTTTATTATCGGAGCAGGAATGACAGCTCTTAGATTTATTCATTTGATTGCATCGATGATCTTTCGTCTCGGACGTCGTTTTTGGAGTCCGGCACTTTATGCTTCTTTCCTTAGTGTTACGAGAACCAGAAGGCAACATAGTTTTATCGTAGTTTTTATCATCATCACTATTTCTTTAGGTATCTTTGATGCTCAGACAGCCAGAACCATTAATGCCAATGATGAAGATAATGTGTTATACCAAGTAGGAGCAGATATTATCTTAAAGGAACAATGGGAGGATAATAGTGCAATTATAGCAAAGGATACCACAGGGACGATTACCTTAAATTATCAGGAACCTGATTTTATGCGTTATCTTAAAATCAAAGGGGTTGTCAGTACAACAAAGGTTTTTCATGGAAGTGCTTCAATGGAATACAAGAATAGAGACTATGATGGTGTTAAATTAATGGGTATCGATACGAAAGAATTCGGTGAGACAGCCTGGTTTCGAGATCAGCTATTAGATAGTCACTGGTATCACTATTTGAATGCAATGACAGCGAGCTCCTATGGGATTCTGGTTTCGTCTAACTTTCGTGACCAGCTAGGATATCAACTGGGTGACACCTTATATTATACAGTAGATGGTTATCAAACAAGAGGTTTTATCTTCGGATTTGTGGATTATTGGCCGGGATATATACCTCCAAATGAGGAACAGTACAGCACTACTTCTTATAGCAATACTAAGAGTAATGTCAGAGAGAGTGTTCCCTCGGAAAATTATCTGATCATAGCCCATCGAGCACAGCTTCAAGCGTTGCTGGGGGTACAGCCTTACTGGGTTTATCTAAAAACGGAAGGTTCCACTGAACCAGTATACCAGTTCCTAAAGGATAATGATATTACAGTAACCGATTTTATGGATACCACCCAAATCCTTACAGAACATAAAAATGATACTATTTTGCAAGGGACAAATGGTATGCTTACGGTTGGGTTTTTGAACATATGGATTTTATGTGTCATGGGCTTTATTATTTATTGGATTTTATCTGTAAGGGCAAGGTCCATGCAATTTGGAATTCTTAGAGCAATGGGTATGACGATGAGAGAAATCATCACAATGTTAATCAATGAACAGATATTTATCTCAGGAATTTCAGTAGGTTTTGGTATTCTTATCGGGCATATAGCCTCCCGGTTATATATTCCGTTGATACAAATAACCTATGCAAAGGCAGAAAATCCTCTCATGCTTCAGGTCTCCTACAATGGGTCAGATACTTACAGAGTGCTTCTCCTGATTTTAGCGATGATTGTTTTATGCATTATACTTTTAAGAGGTTTTATATCAAAAACCAATGTAACACAGATGGTGAAGCTTGGGGATGATTAAGGAGAGATTCTATGGAACCGATTATTTTGACAAAAGGTGTCAAGCAGGAGTTTGTACAATCGGACGGTGCAATATTTACTGCATTAAAAAATATCGAGCTGGAGATTTATGATAAACAGCTAACGATATTAAAAGGTCGTTCCGGCTCAGGTAAGACAACGCTTTTAAATATCTTAGGTGCCCTTGCAACTCCATCTGCAGGAGAAATAAAGTTTCAAGGAATCCCTACAATAAGCTTGGAGGAGAAGAAAAGGGCAATCCTAAGACGAAAAAATTTTGGATTTGTATTTCAATCGGTAGCCTTGATCCCTATGATGGATGCTTATGAAAATGTGGAATATGCACTTCGTATGGCAAACTATCAGGGTAATTATAGAGATAGAGCAGAGGAATGTTTAAGAAAAGTAGGGCTTTCCGGAAGAATGCGGCACATGCCACAGGAAATGTCCGGAGGAGAACAACAAAGAGTGGGTATTGCCCGTGCAATGGCACATCATCCCAAAGTTATTTTTGCAGATGAACCTACAGGAGCCTTGGATACGAATACAGGCCTGCAAGTTATGAATTTGCTAAAAGAAATGACAAATTCGGAGGGAGTTGCAATCATAATGACAACTCATGATCCTGGAATTATGAAGATGGGAGATAGAGGCTATGAACTGGAAGATGGTGAGATAATTGGAAACTGGTAGGTTTATGATACAATGTGATAATCTCGTTAAGATATATAAGACCAAGGAAACTGAAGTGGTTGCGCTTCAGGGACTGGATATAACCATCGAAGAAAAGGAATTTATGGCTATCATCGGGAATAGCGGAAGCGGCAAATCGACCTTTTTAAATCTGATTGGAGCCCTGAACATGCCTACTGCAGGAAGACTTTTTGTGGATGGTAAGGATTTGTTTCAATTAAATAAAAAGGAAATGACAGAATATAAAAGAAAAACGGTTGGGTTCGTATGGCAGAACAATGGAAGAAATTTGCTTCCCTATCTAACTGCGATACAGAATATTGAATTACCGTTAATGATTGAGAATTCTAAGAAATCAAAGCAAACGGCTCAGTCTCTTTTAGAACTTGTGGGAATGGCACACAAAAGAAATTCCTATCCCCTGACTCTATCTGGTGGGGAACAACAGAGGGTAGCAATTGCGGTAGCACTCGCTAATCAACCTAAGATTTTATTAGCGGATGAACCTACCGGAGCAGTGGATGTAAAGACATCCGATTATATTTTTGATATTTTCAAAGAGATCAATCGTGAGTTTGGTACTACAATTGTAGTTGTAACCCATGACAGAGGGTTAGCTAGTAAGGTACATAGAGTGGCATCCATCAGGGATGGTAAGATTAGCAGTGAGCAGTTAATTAAAAATAGCGATGTATTGCTAAGCAATAAAGTTGGTTTTTTAGAAGAAATGGAAAAAGAGGAGTATTCGATCCTTGATCGTGCCGGACGTTTACAAATACCGAAGGAATTGTTAGAAAAGGCAGGTATTTCATCTAACCGTGTTAAGGTAGAGTATGAAGAAGGACATATTAAGATCTACCCTACGGACTGATTTACTATGAAATAAGCAGGAAACTGTTTATTTATATATCACAAATTTTAAGGAGGATTTATGATGAAGAAGGTAACAACAAAACTAATGTCTATGGCTTTGGCAGTAGTTATGGCATTCTCTTTGACAGGATGCAGCGGGGGAAAAGAGACCACTGGAGACAACGCAGCAACACCTACAACTGCTCCAACAAAAGCAGCAGAGGATGCGACAGAAGAAGCTCCAGCGGAGGAAGTAACAGAAGCACCAGAGGAAGAAACCTATGACTTTGGTGGGGTAACAGTAAAAGCTTTTGGTGGACAATGGAATAATCTTGACAGCGAAGATTTAATTTACACTGAAGCAAAAGCATTTGTAGAACAGAAATACAATATCAAATTAGAAAAAGCAGTTATGGAAGGCTATGACGGATATAATGACGATGATTTATTGATCGCTTCCATCGCTGCAGGTGATCCAGCTGCTCATATCATTACTTTAAATCCTGAAAGTATGGTAACCTGCTTCTTGAATGACGTTTTATATGACATCACTGATTTCAAAGATACCCTAGAAGTTGGCTCACTCTATACAGATGTTGCTTCCTGGCAAGGTAGAACCTATGGTGTTTCCTATGATAACATTGGAGATAACTGGGTGCTTGTATATGACAGAAAGAAATTAGAAGAAATTGGTATGGAAAAGACTCCTACTGAAATGTTCATGGAAGGTAAATGGGATTATGAAAGCTTCAAAGCTTATCTTACTGAGATGAAGTCTAAGCTGGAAGATGGCGTATATCCAATTGGACAGTATCCTTATCACTGGGCTGTAATGGCTGCTTCCGCGAACGGTGCACCGGTTGTAGATGAAAATGGTAAGATTAACTATACCAATGAAGCATTTATCGAAGCTATGAATTTCTATCAGGAATTAGAGCAAGATGGACTTGCATATCCTGCAAAGCAGATTACAAAAGAAGATGGTTCCACAGGTTATGATTATGCTTATGCTGTAGATGATGAGAGAATTATCTTAAGAAGAGCAGAGCCATGGCAGCTGGGTGGTCTTGGATATGAGTATGGTATTGCTTTTTGGCCTTGGGGATCCAATGTAACTTGTACCGGTGACTATACAACCTTAAGTGATAACTATAAAGTAGCAGGAGCTTATTGGGCATTTGATGCTGTTGTAAAAGCTGCTGTTGACAAAACTGGAATTCCTGGTGAAGTTCTGACCCAGATTATCTATGATTATCAAGTAGCTGTATCAAACGATGGTAAGACCTGGATGCATGATGCATATGTAGCTGAACAAGCAGGCAATTATACTCAGGTAGGTGCTGAATTTGGTCAGCCAAGAAGTTTCTACACTCCAGAGGATATCGAATTATATGACTGGGGTCATGCAAGATTTTATGCAGATCGCTCTTGGGCTTTAGATTCCGCAGCACTCATGCAGAGCTGGACTCCTTTTAAGGAAATCTTCTATGATTACTTAGATGTACGTTCTACTTTAGAATCCTATTACAATGAAGCAGTAGCCAAAATGGCTGAAGTTGGTTTAGAACAATAATAGAAAAGGAAGGTGGGATTATTCCCACCTTCCTATAATGAAATCCAAATACACATTAGTTCTTAAGATTTAGTACTGTAATTACTTAAAAACGAAGTATAAATGCATGGGAAAATGGTGAGATGATGAAGAAGAAAAAGCGGTATAAAAGGATAGTATTCCTTCTCATAGCTGTTTTTATTACAGTTATGGCATTTGCCATGTCTAAGAACAGCGTAAAATCGGATCAGGCTGTCAGAAGTGCGATTTTGTCACAACAATATAATATGGGCAGTTCAGGGGGTGATGAAACGATATTATATGAAGACTATCTTGACAGATTGAAAGATTCTGCTCAGATAGCTTCTCTTGAAGAGGAACTTATGAAGACCGGTTCAGAATACTATGAAAGTACGCTAACCCAGTTGGAGGTTTCTTCAGATGGCAGTATAAAAACAGGAGCTGAGGGAAGTATCAGCTATCTTTTTGATGTAAATACATCAGGAACATATTACATAGAAGTCGGTTATAATCCGACCGCAGATAGTAATGAAAGTATTCTTAGAAATCTTTACATTAATGGAGAATTGCCATTTTCAGAAGCAGAAGGGCTTATATTTAATCGAATGTGGAAAGATGAGCAGAAGGATTTTTTGATGAAAACGGATGTAAATCAAGCATTTCCGCAACAGCTTCAGGATCCGGAATGGACCAGTACAAAGTTAGAGGCAGCGGACAAATCCATCAAAGGTCCATTTCTGTTTTACTTTGAAAAGGGAAATAATATCGTAACGTTAGAATCGAAGTCTGAGACGTTAGAAATATCATATATAAAATTAATTTCTGCAAATAGTTTATCCAATTATGAATCTTATCTAGCAGACCGTGAGCAGGAAGGGGCCTTAAGGGTTGATGGAAATGATCTAGAAAATGGCGTCATTATGATCCAGGCAGAAGATACCTATTATAAATCAAGTGCAACCCTTCTTCCTGTGAATGATCGTACTTCACCACTTACAGTACCTTATCATTCCAGCAATATCATATTAAATACCATAGGCGGAAGCAGCTGGGATAGTGCAGGTCTTGGTATCACCTGGAAGGTAGCTGTACCAAAAAGTGGATTATATCGCATTGCGACCAGGTTTCTACAAGCGGAAAACCGTGATTTTTATTCCATTCGTGAATTAAAAATCAATGGAGAGATACCGTTTGAAGAAGCTGCGGAATTAAAATTTTATTACGATTCTGCTTTTCAAACAGAGTATTTTGGTAACGAAGAGCAGGCTTATTACTTTTACCTAGAGGAGGGGGATAATTTATTGACCCTGACTGTTTCACTAGGGGATTTATCCTACGCGGTGGAACAAACCTCCATTACTGTGAAGAATTTTAATTCCTTATATCGCAGATTAACAGCGGTTATGGGAAGTACTCCCGATGCATATCGTGATTATAATATTCTAGCTTCGGTTCCTGATATGGAAGAGATATTAAAAACAGAATATTATCGTTTGAATCGTGTCATGGAATCTCTTGGAGATCGTATTGATAACAGTACAAAGACAAGAGAAATTTCGAAGATGATGTATCAGCTGGAGAAGCTGATTAAGCAGCCGGATAAGATCTCAAGGGAATTGATCACCTTTAATGATAATATTACAGCGATCGGTGAGTGGATGTTGGCTCTTGGAAAACAGCCATTACAACTGGATTATCTGCTCCTATGCGGCGTAGATTATCAATTACCAAAAGGAGATGGAAACTTCTTTGAGAAGCTGTGGCATAATTGTAAAGGGTTTATTGGATCGTTTACCAATGACTATGAGATCGCAGGAGCAAATGCTGCAACTAAGAATAAGAGTATTGACGTGTGGATTGCTTCCTCAACCAGGGATCAATATGATATCGCACAGAGAATGGTGAATAATGCATTCAGCGAGTCGGATTTTAATGTTAATCTGAAAATGGTTGGAGCGGATACAGTAATGCCTGCTACCTTAACCGGTAATGGCCCTGATGTAGCTATTCAACTAAACTATACCATGCCCTCCAATTTTGCATATCGAAACGCAGGCTATGATCTAACAGAGTTTGATGATTTTGATGAGGTTGCTTCACAGTTTTCGCCCGGTGCTATGGAGTTTTTCGAATATGAGGGAGGTTATTATGCACTGCCGGATCAAATGTCCTTCCCGGTTATGTATTATCGAACCGATATTTTAAAGGAGCTGGGTCTTGAAGTTCCTAATACCTGGGAAGAACTAACCGCATTAATTCCTTATCTTCAGGCTCAGAATATGCAGGTTTACTTTGTAACTACCGGTCACACCGTACTGGGAGGTTATAGTTCGACATCAACAAAACCGATCAACTCCGTATTCCTGTCCATGTTGTATCAAAACGGGGAAGAACTGTATACCGATGGTGGCAAAAAATCAAATCTTGAGGATATGACATCCCTATTGACCTTTAAATACTGGACGGAATTTTATACAAAACAAAGCTTTAAGAGAACGATGAGCGTTGTAACGAGATTTCGAACCGGTGAAGTGCCGATAATTATTGAGGATTATACTTATATCAATGCGATTACCGCAGGTGCTCCGGAAATTGAAGGTGACTGGGCTATCGCACCAATTCCTGGAACGAAAAAATCGGATGGAAGTATTGACCGTTCCACTTCCTGTATGGTAGGAGCTGGTATGATACTAAAGAATATGGTAACTAAGAATGATACAGCAAATGAGTCCTGGGAGTTTTTAAAGTGGTGGACCTCAGAAGAAACTCAAACAGAATATGCAAGGGAACATAAGGTACTGCTTGGAGATGCAGCTAATTTCCCTGTAGCAAATCTTGAAGCAATTAAAAAAATTGCACAAGATAATGAAAATTCTGCAACGATTGAGGAAACCTTAACGTGGCTCAGAGGAACCCCCCAGGTACCGGGTGGATATATTACCGGACGTAGTGTTGAGAATGCATTTTTGGCTGTTCTTGATGAAAAGCTCAATCCGGTGGATACCTTATATTCGCAAATACGTTTTATTAATATGGAACTAAAAAATAAGCGCAAGGAATTTGGTCTTGCTTATTAGAGAAGGGAGGAAGCTATATGAAGCGATTAAATGATAGAAAGAATTACATAGCTGTAAATGTGCGTGAAATAAAACGCAACTGGATTTTTTATATAATGATGGCTCCTTTTCTTCTTCTCTTTTTTACCTTTTCCGTTTATCCGGTATTGCAGGCTATTTATTATAGCTTTACAGATTTTAATGTATTGGAACCTGCAACATTTATTGGATTAGAGAATTATAAAAGGTTATTTTTGAACGACACAATATTTTTAAAAGCAATTCAGAACACATTTATTATAGCAATTTTTGTAGGACCTTTGGGATATATCGTATCCTACTTACTGGCATGGATGATCAATGAACTTCCCCATTGGCTTGGTACAATCGTTACAGTAATCTTTTATGCACCATCCATGGCGGGAAATGCAGTACTCATCTTTGCGTTGATATTTTCTGATGATGCCAGTGGTTATCTCAATGGTCTGCTATTAAGGTCCGGATTTATTAATAAGGCGATTCTGTGGCTATCCAGTTCCCATACGATTTTACCAATCGTAATTATCGTCTCATTATGGATGAGCCTAGGAGTTGGTTTCCTATCATTCGTTGCTGGTATCAAGGGAGTGGATGAAGCACAATATGAGGCGGCAGCGATTGATGGAATTAAAAATCGTTGGCAGGAATTATGGTATATCACCTTACCTAACATGAAGCCGCAGTTATTATTCGGTGCAGTTATGGCGATTACCAATTCTTTATCCGTTGGAGGAGTCGCTGACAGCTTGGTAGGATTTCCGAGTCCAAATTATGCATCTCATACGATTGTCAATCATTTGAATGATTACGGTTTAATACGTATGGAAATGGGGCGTGCGTCTGCAATCGCAGTCATCCTGTTTGCCATCATGATTATCTGTAACATGTTGATTCAGAAGTTCTTACGAAAGGTTGGAACCTGATATGACAAACTTGAAAAGGGAGATGTAGTATGAGAATTCTAAAAACAAGAAATTTAGATATGAAAAGCTCGGCGAGACAAAGTTCCAGAAGTTTTGGCGGAAATGTATTCCTGGGAACCTTCCTTTTTATCATGGGATTTTTGTTTCTATTCCCGGTGCTTTATATGTTTAATCAAGCTTTAAAGCCACTGAATGAAATGTATATGTTCCCACCAAGGTTATTTGTTCAAAATCCTACTTTAAATAATTTTTTAGATTTAAACCGAATCTTAGCAAATACCTTGGTACCGTTCTATCGATATTTATATAATTCTTTGTTTGTAGTTGTTGTTGGGTCGGTCGGACATATCCTGATCGCCTCAACCTGTGCCTATCCGTTAGCGAAATATCGTTTTCCGGGTTCTAAGTTAATTTCGGATTTGATTGTATATTCACTTATGTTCAATGCAACAGTAACCATGGTACCGAACTTCATCACTATCTCAAAGCTGGGACTGATTGATCACTACAGTGCTATTATATTTCCGGCCTTTGCTTCGACTCTTGGTTTATACCTGATGAAAAACTTTATGGAGCAAATTCCGGATAGCTTATTAGAAGCAGCAAGAATTGATGGAGCGAACCAATTCAGGGTTCATCTAACCGTAGTTATGCCGATTGTTAAACCTGCATGGGTAACTGCGTTCATCTTAGTATTTCAAGCCTTATGGGTGAATACAGGGGATAAGTACATCTATACTGAAAAATTAAAAAGCGTTGGTTATATGCTGAGTCAATTAGCCTCAGCAGGTAATGTCGGTGTGGCGAGAGCCGGAGTTTTAGCAGCAGCATCGGTTATCATGTTTCTGATACCGGCAGTAGTCTTCTTGCTGATGCAGACGAATGTTATTTCGACGATGGCAACATCTGGTATGAAGGAATAGAGGGGGTGTCAGTATGAAGAATAACAAAAAAAGAAGCTGCCTTGTTCCGATGATGCGTATACTCTTAGGTTTCCTACTAGTAATAGCACCGGCAATACATATGTCGGCAGAATCCTACACCTACTCTTTGTGGGATGAAGCAATCCCGGCACCGGATGCTTACCGGTGGGAGCGCAGTGTAAGAGCAGTGGATTTAGAGATTGATGGTATCAATAATATCACAGATGTTTTTTATCGTAATCATAAAATCTACATTGCAATGCAAGGTCAGATTGTGGTTACTGACGAAGAATTTCACACTGATTTTATCATAACTAGTTACATGAGAGATCAGGAAATAAAAAATGTGATAGCTCCAAAATGTATCTTTGTTACGGAAGAAAACCAGATATATATTACCGAAGAGGATGCCGGTGAAGTGATCCAATTTGATGAAAATGGAAATTTTGTTCGAGCCATCGGAAATCCCTCTATTAAAGGGTTGGAAGGTATAAAATATGCACCTACGAAAGTAGTTGTGGATAATACCGGAAGAATATATATTAAGGCAAAGAGCGTATATGAAGGAATTATTGAGTTAGCACCCAGCGGAAAGTTCAACCGTTTTGTCGGAGCGAATGAAGTAATGCCAAATTTCCTGGATCGTTTTTACCGCTTGATCGCCACGCAGGAGCAGATTTCACGAATGGCTTTGTGGTTACCTACGGATTATAGTGATATTGCCATGGACCAGGATGGATTTCTACTGGCAACGGTAAAAGATGCGAAAAGTATTCTTCCTATTCGTAAGTTGAATTCTAGTGGAGAAGATATCTTAAATATGTATGAGTTTATCACACCACCAATGGGAGATTACATCGATAGAAGAAGTATTTCAGCACTTACTAACATAGCTGCTGCTGAGGATGGAAGATTTGCAGTACTTGATTCTTCAAGATCCAGAGTATTTGTTTACAGCGGTGATGGAATGCTTGCTTATGTACTGGGAGGTAGTGGTAAGAGAGAGGGTAGTTTAAACAGCCCCATAGATATTGCCTTCATGGGTGATAAAATTCTGATTGCCGATCTGGTATCTTGTTCCATTGAAGTATTTAATGTTACAGAATATGGTGCTTTAATCAATAATGCGCTAGAGTTAACCAGTAAATTTGAGTATGAAAAGGCAGCTTATTATTGGGAACAAGTCAATGAGATAAGTCCGGGTAGTGTCATTGCTAACATGGGTCTTGGTAAATATCGGCTTCGGTCCGAGGATTTTAAAGGAGCGATGGAAAGCTTTAAGGCAACCGGTGAACGAGAAAATTATTCTGCAGCCTATGAACGAGTTAGGGAAAATTTTATTGAACAGAACTTTGGGATGATTTTATTTGGATTTGTGGTAATCATAGCAATTCTTATCCTACTGAAACGTCTTATAAGAAGTCTGGCAAGACGTGGTTATTTTGAACAAAACAAGGTATTATCAGCATTAAAGAAGGTTTATTATGAATGCTTTACCTGGCCGGGATATGTCTTATCCCACCCCTTTAAAGCTTTTGATGATATCAAATATCTGGATAAAGGTAATACATGGTTTTGCTTTGTGGTATTAGCGTTATTTGCCTGGATGAATTTAATCAAAACCAGATACGCAGGATTTTTGGTTAATTATGTAAACATCAGTATGATTAATATTCCGTTACTTCTGGCCAGTTCCTTATTTCCTTACTTAATCTTTATCGTTGCGAACTGGGCCGTAGGAGTATTAATTGATGGAAAAGGTAATCTTAGGAATATTTTTAAAGTGAACATGTATGCCATATATCCAAGTGTCTTTTTATACCTGATCGGAACCTTGTTATCTAGAATTATTATCTATGATGAAGCTGCTTTGGTAAACTTCTTGTTTTACCTGCCATTGGTAATCTATGTATTTTATACCTTTATCGGTCTCATCATGATTCATCAATTTAGCTTTACCAAAGGTTTGGTATCAGTGATTTTAAGTTTTATCGCAATGGCAATTATTATTTTTGTTATCGTATTACTGTTAACATTAGTAAGTGGTTTTATTAATGATATCTTTACCATCGTTGATGAAATTTCATTATACCTATAAAGGAGGCGGTTATTTTGAAGAAATTATATATCCTTGTGTTAGCAGGAATTCTCTTATCATTTACAGCTTGCTCTAAAAATACCGCTGTGAAACAAATTTCCGAGCGGGTACCGGGAGAGAAAATAACTTATTCCGGCTCTGATTTTGTTACAGTTGGCGATAGCGAAAATATGCTACTTCTACTGGATCCTATCTCCGGTAACCTTCGTTGGCAGGATAAAAAGACACAGGAATACTTGGAAACAAAGCTGATGGATTCAGAAACCAGTGCTTCCATGGTAAGAGCCGATGTAATAGCTCATTATTACAGTGGTAAGGAATCGAATAAATACGATGCTTATAGTTCCATGGATTCCTATGAATATGCTGTAGAGATGGAAACCATGAGCTATGAGTCCATTGAAAATGGTGTCAGAATTGTATATGAGATTGGTTCCAATAAAGTTTCCTATAAAGATTTTCCAGCTTATATCTCTAAGGAAAGAATGGAAACATTGGTATTGCAGTATTTAGATGATACCCAGATAAAAACTATAAATAAGCAATACCGATTAACGAAGAGTGGAATCTATTCCAGAAATACCAATAAGGATCAGCCATTATCCGGTATGGCGGCACCGGAGCTGTATCGTTTGTTTTATGAAGTAGGTAAGTATACCTATGAAGAATTGGAAGCAGATAATACAGAAAATAATAAATTAGACGAGATGCCGCAGAAGCAAAATATTTCCGTAACAATGGAGTATTATTTGGATGGTGACGACCTTCTGGTGCGGATTCCAACTGGCGAAATTACATACAGTGTAGATTATCCTCTGAAAGCTTTGGATGTACTGCCGTTTTTCCTCTCTTCGGAAAATAAAGATGGTTATTTATTTCTTCCGGACGGCAGTGGTGCTTTGATTTATCTGGATAATAATAAAATGCAAGAATATCAGTACAGCTCCAGGTATTATAACGGAGATGTCCTTAATGGTACAGAAAACTATAATTCAGGAAATACGACGATGAATCTTCCGGTATACGGTATGAAAGATGGTAATTTTGCGGTTCTCGGTATCATAGAAAAAGGAGCTGAGGTAGCTACACTAAATACTTATATCAATGGATATTATAGTGGAATTCCTTATAGTAGAGCCAGTCTTACCTTTCAAATAAGAGAAGAGCAAACGGTAGCAAGCTTTTCTGACAGTTCAACACCGTTCACTCTTAGAAAGGTTTCCGATGATTACTATAGTGATGACATTGTTCTTCGCTATTGCTTTTTGACCGGAGAAAAGGCGGATTACAACGGAATGGCAGATGCTTATTCGAATTATTTGCTAAATAACAATGCGTTGACAAAAGCTCCAGAAGAAGAGAAAGCACCTTTCTTTGTAAAACTTCTAGGAGAAGTTGATAAACAGAAATACTTTCTTGGCATACCTTACGATGGAAAAGTACCATTGACTACCTTTGCACAGGCAGAAGATATTTTAAGTGATATGCAGAGGAAAGGAATTGAAAATATTAAAGTGGATTACGACGGCATTGCCAATGGAGGACTGAATCAGAGGGCAGTAGAGAAGGTAAAGATCTCGGGAAATCTGGGGGGAAAAGATGATCTAAATTCATTAATTACTTATGCGGATTCCATCGGTGCTGATATTTATCCAAACTTTAAGCTGCAAACCGCTTCGACTGCTAAATCACTTTCGAAGGCAGAGAGATCCTTTTTTATCAGTGGGCAAGTAGCACAATTATACCGTTTTGACTTAGTACAGCAACAGGTAAGTCTAGATAATCCGTATCCAACTTATATTATTCATCCAAATTATATCTCGGATTATATTAAGAAGTTTGATCATTCTATGAAGAAGTTGGAGATCGGAAATATAGCCTCCGATGACTTTTATACCTTTCTTTCAGCAAGCTATAAAAAGAATGAAAACATCTCAATCACCAATGCGATGCCTAATTATGAGGAAGCGCTGAATACCTTGGGTCAGGATTATCAGCTTATGCTATCAAATCCTATTGCACCTGCATTTCGTGAGACTGATTATATCACGGATCTTCCGATGAAGAACAGCGGTATGAAGATACTGGATGCATCCATCCCTTTTGAACAATTGGTTCTGGATGGCTATCTAACTTATTCAACGGAGCAGCTCAACGAATATTCTTATGACATCTGGGAGAATTTCATGAAAGCATTGGAAACAAAGAGTGCACCTAAATTCTGCTTTATGTACGAGGATACGAAAGTACTCGAAGATACAACGATGAATCATATTTTTATGGCTCAGTATTCAAAGTGGGAAGATAAAATTAGTGAATATTATGAAATGTATAACGAATTTTATGATAAGGTAAAAGATGCTACTATTATAAAGCACGAAATTGTTGACAGAAATAACGATACGATTATGGTTACCTATTCCAATGGTGTAGTTGCTTATTTCAATTATGGGGACACCGATACTGTAATTCAAAGTGTTCCTGTGGCAGCGAATAACTATATTGTACAGTAAGGGGGTTTAGAAAATTGAAAAAAGAGCAAAATACAAAAAAGACCCAAAAGAAATCCTTTTACGATCAACTCAGCTATCAGAATAAGAGGACGATATGGGGTATCCTATTCCTTCTTCCTTGGGCAGTCGGTATCGTGTTGTTTTTCCTGGGACCATTATTAAAGACCTTTTATTATGCTTTCTTTGATATGACATTAGATAATAGTGGTTTTATTTATAAGTTTATAAAGTTTGATAATTTTAAATATGCCTTAACGATTAATCCGGAATTTAACCAAAATGTATTGGAAGCACTTGTAACCGTATTAAAGAATGTTCCGATACAAATCTTCGTATCCTTATTTGTTGCTATGCTACTAAATGGCAATTATAAAGGAAGAGGTTTGTTCCGATTGGTATTCTTTATTCCGATCATCCTGGCCACCGGGATTATGAAGATTGAATTAAGTGGTGTCAGAACAACGGAAGAGACATCACAAACGCTTGTGAATGCCAATGCGATTATTAGTATCATAACCTCCAGCGGTATCCCTTATTCGGTTATTGCAATGATATTGGAGTTTGTTGATTCCATCTTTGAAGTTATCACGACGGCAGGTGTGCAAATGTTAATCTTTTTAGCAGGACTTCAAGGTATTTCACCATCCCTGTATGAAGTTGCTAAGATAGAAGGATGCTCCCAATTTGAATGCTTCTGTAAGATAACTTTACCTATGATATCGCCTATGATTTTAGTATGTCTAATTTATAGTTTAGCAGACAGTTTTGCTCTGGCAGATGTCTCGGAAACAATATCAACCGTTACATTTACAAGTGCGAAATATGGACTTGGTGCTTCCATGAGTGCAATCTATTTTATGGTTAGTGTTATAGTCATATTAGTAATTTCGTTCCTTGTATCAAGGAGGGTATTCTATTATGACAAATAATCGAAAAAGTAAACAAGATAAAGTAACATTGAATGGCAGATATAATCCGCTGGTACTGCGCAAAAAAAGCCTTCAGATCGTTGCAGTTTTGTTCCGTTATACTTTGCTCATTTGCTTGGGATTTGTTATTTTAATTCCAATCCTTCATACCCTGAAGGATGCGGTTACGGACCAATCTGCATTGGGACTGAAAAACTCAGTATGGGTACCGCCGGCAATCTCAGCGCAATCTTTTGTTACCGCAGGCCATATTTTAAAGTTTAATAAAGGGATTCTATTTAGCTTAGGAAATACAGCAGTCCTGGCCTTACTTCAGACCCTATGTGCTTCTCTGGCGGCTTACTCCTTTGCCAGGTTACGATTTAAAGGTAGTAATTTATTGTTTGGGCTGGTAATTTTTACGATTATTGTTCCTTCTCAGTCCATCATGCTGGCTCAATATATTTCCTTCCGAAACTTTGATTTCTTAGGTATTATCAAGTTGATAACAGGTCAACCAATCAATCTTGTTGGATCAACCGTGGCTATCTATATTCTGGCCGCAACAGGAATGGGTGTAAAAGGCGGATTGTATATTTATATTTTAAGACAAAGCTACAGGCAATTGCCTGTTTCAATTGAAGAGGCTGCTTACGTAGACGGTG
Source organism: Herbinix sp. (assembly GCA_029238935.1). Classification (GTDB taxonomy): domain Bacteria; phylum Bacillota; class Clostridia; order Lachnospirales; family Lachnospiraceae; genus Mobilitalea. Next base: position 92,568 of record JAQZBN010000018.1, on the reverse strand, counting down.
CAGGCTTCCTAAAGACTTTTTTTCAAATTGTTATTCCAGGAGTTTCTGCTTCTTTAACAACCGTAGGTGTACTGAGCTTTGTATGGAATTATTCCGATGTTTACTTTATTTCTTTGCTAAGCCCAACCGATTTACATTTGCCGCTGCGTTTGGTGCGTATCCAGAACAATATGCGGTGGGCAATTCTTGATGTGGAGAAATTAATTCCTTCAAGATATATTGTCCAGGCAGAATCACCTGTTGTGCAGACGGCAGTAGCCTCTGCCTGTGCAATATTAGTTATTTTGCCATTGCTTATCCTGTATTTATTTGTACAGAAGAGGTTCGTACAGGGTGTAGAACGAAGTGGTCTTGGCGGAGATTAAGACAGATTAATTATTAGGAGGATATTACGAAAATGAGTAAAATTATAGGAAATGCATTGCCAGACATCCCTTGGCAGGAGAAACCGGAAGGATATCGCATGCCGGTATGGCGTTATGATGGGAATCCTATTATTCACAGAGATGGAATACCAACATCAAACAGTATATTCAATAGTGCTGTCGTACCTTTTCAAGATGGTTATGCCGGTGTTTTTCGCTGTGACAGCCTTGGAGTAAGCATGGATATTTTTGCAGGCTTTAGTAAGGATGGCATTCACTGGGAGATCAATCATGAAGCAATTAGTTTTGAAGGGGAAGACAAGGAGATACTAAAAAGAGAATACCGTTATGATCCAAGAGTATGTTTCATTGAAGATCGTTACTATATTACCTGGTGTAATGGCTACCACGGACCAACCATAGGCCTTGCCTATACCTTTGATTTCAAAACGTTTGTTCAATTAGAAAATGCATTTCTTCCATATAATAGAAATGGAGTATTGTTCCCAAAAAAAATCAATGGTAAGTATGCAATGTTAAGTCGTCCTAGCGATACTGGCCATACACCGTTTGGTGACATTTTCTATAGTCAAAGTTCTGATTTGGAATATTGGGGTCATCATCGATTTGTTATGGGTGCATACCGTGGGGATGCTTCTGCTTGGCAGGCAACTAAGATTGGTCCGGGACCATGCCCGATTGAAACAGACGAGGGTTGGTTGTTAATCTATCATGGTGTATTAAATACTTGTAATGGATTTGTATATCGTATGGGAGCTGCTATTTTGGATGCCGATGAACCTTGGAAGGTAAAATATCGCTCGAAGTTTTATATATTATCACCACAGGAAAGTTATGAATTAACCGGGGATGTACCGAATGTAACCTTCCCTTGTGCTGCTCTTACGGATGCGGCTACTGGTCGGATCGCAATCTATTATGGATGTGCTGATACTGTTACCGGTCTTGCATTTACGACGGTGGATGAGTTGGTAAATTGGACAAAAAAGAATAGTTTATAAAATGTGTGCAAAAGAGCTTTGGTGATTTCTAATTCCAAAGCTCTTTTCTATATTTTGCTTCATCAGTGCATTCAAAAGTGGAAAATTATGATATAATGATCAAGAATTAGCGGATGAATCAAAAAGGTAGAAACTGCGAGCTTGCACAGTAGGAGGATGTATCTTGCATACAATCGCTACAATGGATAAGATAGCTAGGTATTTCCTAGTATAGTCCGCATTAGTAGTAGATTTACTTAATTATGTAATTAAATGGAGGTTACGAATGAATCAATTAACTTATGACAGAGAACATTTCTATCTGGATCAAGAACCATTTCATATATTATCCGGCACCATACACTATTTTCGTGTTGTTCCGGAGTATTGGGAAGATAGACTTCGAAAATTAAAGGAATGTGGTATGAATACAGTGGAAACCTATACCTGCTGGAATCTCCACGAGAGGAAGGAAGGAGAGTTTGACTTTACCGGAATATTAGATTTGGAACGTTTTATTCTGACAGCGAAAAAATTAGGTCTTTATCTTATCCTGCGTCCCGGTCCTTACATCTGTGCAGAGTGGGATATGGGAGGATTACCTTCTTGGCTATTAAATATTCCTAATATTAGGATCCGTTGCTGTCATGATAAGTACTTAGAAAAGGTGAGAAATTATTACAGAGAATTGTTTCGCATTGTTCGTCCCCATCTAGCAAACAATGGTGGTAATATCATTGCGGTCCAAATTGAGAATGAATATGGCAGTTACGGGGACGACCATGATTATATGCAAGCAATTGTAGATATTTATAAGGAAAATCAAGTAGATTGTACGCTGTTTACCTCCGATGGTCCGGGATATTTTATGTTAAATGGTGGATCTGTTAAGGATTATCTTGCAACCATTAATTTTGGCAGTAACCCGAAGGATAATTTTTCTTTATTAAAACGATATCGTCCGGATCAGCCTGTGATGTGTACGGAATATTGGAATGGCTGGTTCGATCATTGGTATGGAGAGCATCACACCAGAAGCGGCGGGGATACAGCAGATACCTTTGAAGAGATGGTAGTTGCCAATGCAGCTGTGAATTTTTATATGTTCCATGGTGGTACTAATTTTGGCTTTATGAACGGAGCTAATTATTTTGATGGCTTACAACCTACGATTACCAGCTATGACTATAATTGTCCGGTCAGTGAAAGTGGCGATTTGACAGAAAAATATTATGCTATTCGCAGTGTTATGGAGCTTCATTATGGATCCCTGCCACCACTTACGGTTCATAATCTGCCAAAGATGAACTACGGAGCTGTAGAGTTAACAAAAAAAGCAGAAATGTTTACGAATTTAGGCGTGCTGTCGTCACCGGTTACATCATCTTACCCTCAGACGATGGAAGAGTTGGGACAGGACTTTGGATTTTTACTCTATAAAACTACTTTAAAAGGTCCTTTTGAGACCATGGAATTAACCATAGATGGATTGCAGGACCGTGCACATATTTATCTAAACGGAAAACTTCTTGGAATTAAGGAAAATACCGGAAAGAGGGATGATAAGATAGAAGTAGGTCTGGATTTTAATGAAGAAGCAGAGCTGCTTATCTTGGTGGAGAACCTGGGAAGAGTAAATTATGGTGGTCATATCTGTGATCAAAAGGGTATTTTAAAAGGAATACGTATTGGTTCCCAGTATCATTTTGGCTGGACTATGTATCCAATCACCTGTGATGATATAAGCAGATTAAGTTATGCGTCAGCCGAAGATGAAAAGAAGGATACTATGGTTGGACCGCTATTTCTAAAGGGAACGTTTGAGGTTAAGGATAAAGCAGATTCGTTTGTAGAGTTACCGGGTTTTACCAAAGGATGTGTATTTATCAATGGTTTTAATCTGGGCAGATACTGGAATAGTGCAGGACCACAAAAAACATTATACTTACCAGCTCCTTTGCTGAAAGAAGGCAGCAATGAAATAGTGGTATTAGAATTAGATGGTTATACGAATGATGTTGTTCAGCTTATTGATCAAGAGAATCTGGGTTAATTGTTAATCGTAGTTTTATACATTACAAATTACTAATTTAACGTAGATCCAATCCAATTAGGTTTACACGATTTAGGTTTTCAAGGGTTACTTCAGTAAAGAGTAGATTATAGTAACTTCTTATGATATAATAAAAGTAAAATATTGGAAAAACGAAAGCAATTCTATCCAATTTGTTACTATTATACCATAAGAAAGGTGATGACATGTTACATATAGCTATCTGTGATGACGACCAGTTACTCTGCTCTTTACTGGAGGAACTACTCATGAAAATAAGCGGGTATATTGCTGAGAAAATCGAGATTGAGGTATTCTACTCCGGCGAAGAACTCATACGCTTTCTAAAAGAAGGTGTATATTATGATATTATATATTTGGACATTGAATTACAACAGTTGAATGGGGTGGAGGTTGGATTAAAGATAAGGGATGAATTGCATAATGAAATCACTCAGATTATTTATATCTCCTGTAATGACAGCTATGCCATGAAACTTTTTAAGGTTCGTCCTCTCCATTTTATTATTAAACCAATAACTTATCAAAAAATAGAAGAAGTAATGAAAACAGCATTGAAAATTCTACAGAAAAATAGAGAAACGTTTGATTTTCAAATTGGTCAGACCTCGTATCGATTACCGATAAAAGAAATACTATATTTTGAAAGTACAGGGAAAAAGATACTCCTCTATTCATTAAGATTAAATTACGAATTCTACGGTAAATTATCCGAAGTATCGAAGCAATTAAAACGGATGGATTTCCTAAACATACATAAATCTTACTTGATCAACTATAATTTTATCGCTGAAATCGAGTATCATCAGGTTCGGATGACGAATCAGAGAATACTTCCCATAAGCCAGCAAAACCGGAAAAAGATACGGGAACAGCTTAGTCTGATACGAGGTGAGATAGAATGAAGCTAACGATATATCATGCTGTGTATTTATTATCCAACTTATTTGGGACCTATACATTATTTCTGTTTATGGGTATCTTCTTTGACCGGTATAAAATAAAAAAGGGAAGAGAAGTGGTCTCGTATCTATCTTATTTTCTTATTAGTAGTGCAGTCTATCTACTCTTTCATAGTCCTACCATAAACTTAATCTCTAATCTGCTTTTATTTTTGCTATTAACCTTAAATTATTCTGGGAAATTAAAATTGCGGCTTATGTCTACAATTTTAATTTATGTTATACTGCTATCGGTTGAGGTAATCGTTGTTCTTGGATTAAGGTATATGAACATCAATCATCTGGCCAAGGGTTTTGTGGATCTTGAGTTAATTATATCCTTGCTCAGCACAAAGATATTATCCTATATTGTTATATTATTTGTATCCAATTTTACTATGGTACGAAATCATATGGCAATCAATAATCTGCATTGGGTTTCGATTATTATCATTCCTTTTGGGACTCTACTGTCGACCATTTTGTTGATATCCGCACAAAATCCGAAGAATCTCTCTGTGATTTTAACCGGTGTAGTCATATTATTTTTTGTAAATATTTTTGTATTTTATTTATATGATGTACTCATGCGTTCCTATCAGGAAAAGTTAAATAGTACAATTTTAAAGCAATTGAATAAATATTATAGTAAGGAAATCGAACTCATTCAGAGGTCTTCGCAAACCATGAAACACCTTCGTCATGACTGGAAGCATCATATTTCAGCACTTAAGTATCTTATCGAAAATAATAAAATGACCGAAGCAATGGATTATATAACATCGATTTCAGAGTTAATGACCTCATCCAAAGAATATGCAAAGTCAGGAAATATTGCTGTAGATAGTATCTTAAATAATAAGATTGCGGAAGCGGTGAACGAAAATATGGAGGTTACTTTAAAACTTCATATCCCGGATCAGCTTCAGGTAAAACCCTTTGATTTATGTATTATTCTTGGTAATTTATTAGATAATGCCATCGAGGCGAATAAAAAACTACAAGATCCGAGATGGATCAAGATCGGGATTGAATATAATCGAAATATTTTATATATCAACATTGAGAATCCCTTTGATGGGGAGATCCGTTCTAGGAATGGAAAATTAATGACAACAAATAAGGATGCTAGAAATCATGGATATGGGCTTGCCAGCATAACACAGGTGATTGAAAAATATAACGGAACCATGAATGTAAATTATGCAGATCAAATATATCGGGTTAATCTAATAATATATAATATAAATGATAATTTAACGCGTTAAGTTTTACCAATAAAATACTTAGGTTTTAGCAATTCCAAAAATCCCCTCTTTTCATATAGTATGATGTAATTACCAAGAGAGACTACATTACACATAGAAAGGAGGGAATGCTTTTGAAAGTTGTACTTATGAAATTATGTAAAGTGGTAGCTGCTTTAGCGATTATGATTACGGCTATGAACGTTAATACAGCCTGTATCTATCTAATACATCAGCCAAAACTACCGGACGGCGCGAAAAAGCTGCGTAAGTTCTAATGTATTCGGCAATTCTTAACCAAATTACTGACAAGTTAGTATCAGATGGAATTATCAAAGAGGAAGAGAAAGAGCTTTATGCATATGGACTGCAGCAAGGGATTTTAATCTTAAGTAATCTGGCTATCACAATCATTTTGAGTTTGTTGGTTGGAATGTTGTATCAAAGTATCTTGTTTCTGATTGCATATCTACCTCTTAGAGTGTATGGAGGAGGATATCATGCAAAAACACAGAGAAAGTGCTTTTACTACTCAGTATTGTTAAGTTCTGTTGTGCTCTTGGTGATTAAAATAATTCCGGTGTATACTGTTTTACTTGTTTTTCTGGTTATTTCAGCAGGAATTATAGTGTATGAATTATCTCCGGTGGAGGATGTGAATAAACCACTGGATCAAGTTGAAATAATGATTTATCGAAGGAAGACACGAAGCATTTTACTTTTGGAAATGATGATTTTGCTTCTGTTATTTCTGATCGATTGTAAGAAATTAGCACTACCAATTACTGTATCAATTATTGTAATGGCTATTATGGTTTTGTTAGGAAAGATACGTCAAACTCAAAAATGAGAAGAAACTTTCACTATTCACCTACATAGCATTATGCTATGGCCTAATTACGATAAGGAGATAAGATATGAATACAAAGAAAATATTAAGTTCTGTTCTAGTTCTGATTTTATTATTCATTAATATTATTCCGGTAAGTGCTTACAATGCTGCTGCGAATGAGAAGCTTAAGAGGTATTCGCTCCAACTGACTGGTACATCAAACGGTGTTAATCAAGCTGCCAGTATAAAAACCTCTGTGAAGGGTTCCCTGCAAGTAACAATTGGTGGTGAAATTACCATGAGCGGTAATCTTATTACAGGTACAAAAACCCTTCCGGTTCAACTTAAAGGTAACTTTTATCCATTTGTAGAAGGTTATTATAAGGATAAAATGCTAGTGGGAGAATTTACTTCAATCAATCACGAACTTATCATTAAAAATGTACGGCTTGATCAAAAAACAGACAAAAAACGTATGAACTTAGTTTCAAGTCAATATGAAGGAAAAACGTTATTAACCCTAGAGATAATGGATAATGCAACGCAAATTACGTATTATTTGCAAAGCGAGGTATCTCAACCAATTTACAATGAGATTATGGAGCAATCAAAAATACTTTACAAACGCTTTATGGAAAAAGGTAGTAAAGAAGATTACAATAAGAAAATCATCTCATTGGATCTTGGAGAAACTTCGAAAAAATTACTCAATGAGCAGAATGAGATCGTAGTGAAGGGCGGCGGTAGCGTAACCCCTTATGAGGAAATACCGTTAGCAGCGACAGGTTCCATTGAGTCCTTAGCTACGAAGTCAAGACTTAGTAACTTTACTTATTCTCAATTGGATACGTTTATCAGAGCTATGAAAAGTAGCAATACCAATGGGGTTAGTATCAGTACTTACAGCATAGCAGAAAGCTTTTTTACAACAACAGGATGGGATAATTATACATATTCCGGTGGCAGACCTTATTATGCAAGTAATAAATATACGCATGATAATGGAAATGGTGTATATTACACCAGGTTAACCATGCTGGATGTTACCATGGATAATGAATATGTAAGCAGTGTAAGTTACTTTGATGCTTATCTATCCCTAATGATAAAGCACGGTATCATGATTGAATACGTTCAAGGGACCGGTAAAGCGAGATTATATCTGGATGATTACGGCTTAGAGATCTATAACATGCAAATGAGTATCGGTAAACTGGCCGGAAATTACGATAATATTTTCTCTCAAAGAAATATTACAGGCCAGGTGAAGCAGGATAATTATGATGTATCCGGTCTAATTGGGCTAGTAGATGAATTAAGCTATCTGGTTGCTTTATGGGGAGTATATACCATAGATGAAACAGATCAATTCAATGCAGGACCGATTGATTTTGGGTCAACCGTAAGTGAGCAGCTTGCCAGATATGATAAGGTTGTCAGAGCAATATCTCTGGACAGCAATAATACGTATATCGGGGATGAAGGAAATCGAATGCGTTTGGAAGGGACCATTCGGTGGAAGAGCACCTGGAGTTATGATTGGGGTTATTCGTATTCTACCAGAACTTTCTAATTAAATAGTGGAAAGGGGGTATCTAACCATGTTATAATGGATCCAAGGATCCTATAACTAAGATACCTCCTTTCCCTGCGTGTAGACGATGATACGAATTTAAATTACACTTGACCCAAAGATACTATTACATAAACGAAAGATACTAATTCACAGGAAGATCAAAAGATAGATGATCAATCATTAGAAGGAGTTTAAAGTGAAAAGTAAAATAGCAATTGTAGGTATAACTTTATTTTTTATGATTTCTATTATCATGCATGTTATGCGAGGAGTCCATGACAGAAAAGAAGAACAGGTATTTCTAAATCATACGTTTGCATATCTAAGCACCATCTATTCCAGTTTAACTGCATTGGAGGAATACTATAACACTGATACCAACGATAATTTGAATAGTGAAGTCAGCTATCTGCTAGATTATATCAATTCCCTAGATCAAATATTGACCTATGGAAAACTATTTGTTGATCAGAGTATTCCGTCATCGGGTGTAGAATTTGGCTTTGGAACTATTAAACGAACCATTGAAGGAAAACTATTAACCAGCAATAAGAAGTATCAGGTTCCTTTCACGGAGGATTTCATCTTGTCGAAGCAAGAATATCAATTTTTGAATGAACTAAAGACCGATGTGAAGGAAGTATTGGATGGAATGACAGGAGAGAATGAAAAAATAGTTAAAAACCTCTCATTAAATAAATTTAATCATCTACTTGAAGATTTTTTTGATAAATGGGATATCTACCCAGAACGAACTCCGTCAGGAGTGTCACCCTATGATCTTTTATGGGGGATTGAATCGTAATGGATAAAAAGTGTAATCGGTTTGATCTAATCTTTGGTAAGGCCAATTGAATGTCATAGATGCACCTAAAATGAAAGGGTTGTACACATTTTAGGTGCATTTTTTAAGTATGATTGGTCTCATTATAACACTTAGGTAGTTTGTAAAAATATCTTGGCAATCGGTAACAATATGTGTATGATGGTAGTAATTTCTAATTGTATAATTGAGGTGGAAACATGAAGTTTTTAATTGTAGAAGATGATAAAACGATTGCGCTAGGGCTGGAGTATTCTTTGCAGCAGGAAGGGTATATAACGTCTCTTTGTTCCGATGTTATTACAGCAAAAAGATCTTTGTTGGAACAGAAATTCGATCTGGGGATCTTTGATCTGACTTTACCGGATGGCAGCGGTTATGAATTATGTAAATTGGCTAGAGAAAAGTGGGATATGCCCATAATCATATTAACAGCCTGTGATGATGAGGTAAATGTTGTCATGGGATTAGAGATGGGAGCGGATGACTATATTACAAAGCCATTTCGAGTAAAAGAATTGTCTGCACGGATTAAATCAGTCTTACGAAGATATCATAAAGATAACTCAACAAAACATATTATTCAACTGGGAAACGTACGAATCAATACTCTAGATGCAAAGGTTTATAGGAGTGGACAGGAGGTAAATTTAACCGCACTTGAATATCGTCTCCTTTTAACCTTTGCCAATAATGAAGGACAGGTCCTGACAAGAAATCAGTTATTGGAGGGAATATGGGATGTAGCTGGGGACTTTGTGAACGATAATACATTAACTGTTTATATCAAGAGAATTCGAGAAAAATTAGAAGAGGATCCGCAAAATCCAACCATAATTAAGACGGTTCGAGGGTTAGGATATAAAGTTGGGGAGTAATTTAATGATTTATTTACATGAATTAAAGAACAATTAGTTAACTAAGAAGGGGAATCTGAAAAATAGGAAATCGCTTAGTTCCTGTAATTATAAATAATGTTTTTACAGCGATAGGTTCCATAATAGAAAGGTTATTTTATTATGTTTCGAAATAAAGAGTTTACAAAATCAATCCTATTCATGGTCATGTTTGCAGTTCTTGGGACAAGCATAGTTTATCTTATTCATCCGCTTGCTGCACTTATAGTTGTTCTGATGAGTGTTCTGATTATCCTATGCCAAGTTCTATATACCAAAAAGAGATACCAGGATATTGACGAACTATCCACCTATCTACGTAAGATCTATAACGGTGATTATACCTTGGATATTAGGGATAACGTAGAGGGCGAATTAAGTATTTTGAAAAATGAGATCTATAAGGTAACTCTCATTCTATCAAAGCAGAGTGAATTATTAAAAAAGGAGAAAGAGCAGCTGGCCAATGCCTTATCCGATATCTCCCATCAGTTAAAGACACCGCTGACTTCTATGACAGTGATGGCTGATTTGTTGGGAAGAGAAGATCTTAAATTGTCCAAACGAAATGAATTTACGCAAAACATGGATCAGCAGTTAAAAAGAATGGAGTGGTTATTATCCTCCTTATTGAAACTCTCTAAGATTGATGCCGGTACCGTAGAATTTAAGAAGGACCCTATCTTGGTAGGTGAATTAGTAAAACAAGCGGTTAAGCCCTTATTAATCCCCATGGAGTTAAAAGAGCAGCAGCTTGTGATAGAAGGAGCAGACACGGTCGTCATGATCGGTGATTTCCATTGGACCCTAGAAGCACTGGTCAATATTATTAAAAATTGCGTGGAGCACACCGGAATTGGCGGAACAATTCGTATTTCTTTTGATGAGAATCCTTTATCAACCGATATACGTATTTCCGATCATGGGTGCGGCATTGAGAAAGAGGACCTTCCCTACATCTTTCAACGTTTTTATAGAGGAAAAAATGCCGGTAAGGATAGCGTTGGTATAGGGCTTGCTATGGCAATGAGTATTACAAAAAGTCAAAATGGGGATTTATTGGTCACTAGTCATAAGAATCAGGGAACCCAATTTGTTATGAAGTTTTATAAGCAAGTCATATAAGTTGACGAATTGTGACTAAATTGTAATCGAAAAGTCACCGGATCGTCATCTAATCTAGATAAACTTATAAACATCATAAGAAATATGGAGGTTAACGTAATGGAAATTGTAAAGGTAGAAAATCTGACCAAATATTATGGCAGTGGCGATACAGTAGTAAAAGCATTGGATGATGTGAGCTTTAGCATACAAAAAGGAGAGTTTGTTGCAATTATTGGTCCTTCTGGATCCGGTAAATCAACATTACTGCACATGCTTGGAGGAGTAGACCGACCGACTGGTGGAAAGGTAATGATCGATCATTCGGATATTTATAAACTGGATGAAACGCAACTGGCAATCTTTCGGCGCAGACAGATTGGTTTGGTTTATCAGTTCTATAACCTGATTCCCGTTTTAACAGTAGAAGAAAACATCACACTGCCATTGTTGCTGGATGGTCATAAGGTGGATGAAAAGCAGAAAAATGAAATCATTAAAATTCTTAATCTGGAAAACCGTTTGAATCATCTGCCAAACCAACTTTCCGGGGGGCAACAACAAAGAGTATCCATCGGAAGAGCACTCATTAATAACCCGGCCATTATGTTAGCCGATGAGCCCACAGGAAACCTTGATAGCAAAAATAGTACGGAAATCATAGAATTATTAAAAATGTTCAATAAAAAATATCAACAAACCCTACTAATCATTACCCATGATGAGCGGATCGCCCTACAGGCAGATCGTATTATTGCCATCGAGGATGGCCGGATAACAAAGAATGAGGTGATCCGTCCATGAATATCATCAATCGGTTAACCTTACGACATTTATACCTAAACAAAAAGAGAACTCTGGTTACTATTGTAGGGGTAATCATATCAGTGGCGATGATTACTGCAGTAGCATCTCTTGGAATCTCGTTCATGGATCTCATGAGGCGGCAAGCCATTGCTACGGATGGAGAATGGCATGTACTTTATCATAATGTGAATGAGCAACAACTACAAAGGATTAAAAAAGATGAAGATACGAAGACAACGATACTAAGCAGAGAAGTCGGATATGCTTATTTGCATGGTAGTAAGAATAAAAACAAACCTTATCTCTATCTCAAAGAGTTTAATCAAGAAGGTTATGAAAACTTTCCGATGGAATTACAGGAAGGTAGATGGCCTCAGAAGGAAAATGAAATTATCATATCGGAAGAGATCATCAACAATGGAAAGGTAAAATTAAAGATAGGGGATAGTCTGACCTTAACCACAGGCAAACGATTTTCATTAGAGAAAGAAGAGGGTACAGAAGAACAGCTTCCTATGGATCAGACCAGGCCCTTAAGTATAATCGATGACGCGGTACAGGAATATCTTACGGAAGAAAGAACGCAGGATTATACGATCGTAGGTATTATGAAGAGACCGGAATGGGAATACACTTGGTCACCGGGCTATACAGTAATATCTTATGTAAATGAGTCTATGATAATAGGGCCAGAGACTGTGGATGCTTCTGTTATCGTGAAAAAAGTTGATCAATCTATCTTTGAACATGCTGAAAAGATGTTTACGAGTGAGGATGTATTGATTGGATTTAATAATTACCTCTTACGTTATTATGGTGTCGTAAAAGATGATTCCTTACGTAGCATACTCTACACCTTATCGGGTATTATGATCGGTATAATCATGATTGGATCGATATCGTTGATTTATAACGCATTTGCAATCTCGGTAGCAGAACGTTCTAGGTATCTTGGAATGCTATCCAGTGTCGGTGCTACCAAAAAGCAAAAGAGAAACTCCGTATTTTACGAAGGAGCAGTGATTGGAGTAATCAGCATTCCTATCGGAATTGTCGCAGGATTTACCGGGATCGGTATTACGTTTCTCTGTATTAACCCTATGGTGAAGAGTGCTCTGGAAGTTGTCAAAGGTTTTCGCCTGGTTATTGAACCAACTTCAATCGTCCTTGCTGTATTGGTTTCTGTTGCTACTATATTTATATCCTCCTACCTACCAGCGAAAAAAGCATCGAACATTTCGGCAATCGATGCGATACGACAGACGACTGAGGTTAGAATTACAAAAAAAACAATTAAAACGATGAAATTAACGCGGAAATTATTTGGTATGGAAGGAGATTTAGGTCTAAAGAATCTAAAAAGAAATCGAGGTAGATATAAAGCTACGGTTTTTTCCTTAATTATCAGTATTCTACTATTCTTAGTAGTATCATTCTTTACGGACGGGTTGAAAAAATCCATGTCGATGACACAGGATGGTATCAATTTTGACATGCAGATATCCCTCAGTGGAGAACCTTCTCAGAAAGAAGCGGTATATCGCAAAATTATCGCAATGAAGGACATCACAAAGTATGTAAAATATGATCGTATGGAAGTAACTACCTATGTACCCAAGGAGAAAACACCGGAATTTGTCAAAGGTTTTACCGCTTTAGAAAACGGAACATACTTATATCATGTAATACTGTGTGCTATGGATGACCAATCCTTAAAAAGTTATGCACAGGAAGTTGGAGCCGACATCCATCGATTACAGGACACGAAACAGCCCTCCGCAATTCTAATTGACAAGATTAAATATAAAGATATGAACGAAGATAAATATTACGAAGATAAGCCCGTTATGACAAAGATAGGTGATGAGTTTGCCTTGGCATATTATGATTATGAAACCAACCATTCTATTCCATTAACGAATATAAAGGTAGCTGCATTAACTGATGTATATCCAATGGGTGTCTTAAACTCAGGGTATAATGCACAATTGAGCATGATAGTGTCCCAGGAGGTATTTGATAGAATTGTAAATAGTGAGGATCTGCTGGCAGAGACGATTGGTAGCTATCTTTATGTGAATAGTGACGATCCTCTTCAGACGCAGGAGAGTATAGAAAATTTACCGGAAAGTAATGATCTCTATGTCTATAATGTATATCGATATCGTCAGAGTGAGCAGCAAATGATTTTATTAATGTCTGTGTTTACTTATGCATTTATACTACTGATCACATCGATCTGTATCGCTAATATTATGAATACAATCTCAACCAGTATTGCTTTACGAAAAAGGGAATTTGCTATGTTAAAATCAGTTGGTATCACTCCGAAGGGATTTAATAAGATGTTGCATTTCGAGAGTATATTTTATGGCCTGAAAGCATTGTTTTATGGACTCCCGATAAGTTTTGCTGTGATGTATCTGTTACACATTACTTATATGAAGAAATTTGAATATGATTTCACCATCCCATGGATGAATATCCTCATTGTCATTGTATCCGTCTTTGGGATTGTAAGTATCTCAATGCTATATTCCAGTAAGAAGGTAAAGAGAGAGAATATCATTGACGCCTTAAAACAGGAAATTGATTAGTGCCACTGGGATACGATCAAGTAGGTGGCAGATATAAGATGATAAAGGTTAAAAATGAATGAATCAAAATAAATAAAGATTCTTAAATAAGCGAAAAGGATCGGTGCAAAAACGCATCAATCCTTTTTGCTTTTAAAGCAATATATATAAAATATTAGCAGCCTTCCTCAATAAACTCACTAAGTAACTTGTTGAAACGATCCCGTTCCTCATAGAATACAGCATGACCGCTGTTTTCAAAAGGAACCAGTATGGAATTTTTAATTGCTTTATGTTGTGCTTCCCCCAATGCAAAAAAGCAAACTTTATCATGAATTCCATGAAGAATTATCGTAGGTACATGGATTTTACCAAGATCGTAAAATAACTCTTCCTCACCCAGCCAAGTCTTTGCAATTTCAGCGGTAGACCATCCAGCTGCCTGGATTCCAAGATAGAAAAACCAATCCTTCAGTGCTGCACTGACATTTTGGAAGAAAAATAGATTGGAAAAGTTTTGCAGCATTTTAGGTCTGTCATTATAAGTACTATTTATGATGTCCAAAACGACTTCTCGTGGTTGACCATAGGGGAAATAAGGCCGTTTAATCAGACTGGGAGCAGCGGCTGAGATCAAGGCTAATTTGGATACACCATATCCCTCATGTCTTGACATATAACGAACTGCAATTGCTCCTCCGGTGGAATGTCCTGCTAAGGTAACATTCTTAAGTTTTAATTCTTGCATTACACAGTAAACGTCATCAGAGAGGCTGTTATAATCATAACCATGCATGGGACGATCTGATTTACCAAATCCTCTTTGATCAATTCCAACACAGCGGTACCCCTTCTTAGACAGCTGATCAAACTGGTATTCAAAGAGATCATGACTACCCGGCCATCCATGGAGGAATACGATAGTTTTATCACCAGAAGGATTTAAATCCTCAACGTATAATTTTACATCTTGTTCCACAAAAATATAATATCCCAAGATAATACCTCATTGCTAATCATTTACTAATAATTTATTCTTATGAAAGAAATGGGTGCGAATATTTACTCTAGTATTTGCATTTTTCAGAAGGAAGGAATATCCAAATAGGTAGAATTTATATATTATTTAGAAATTAGAGTGTAATTCTTTTCTATTTGAGGTATAGTTATATAAAATTATAAAACATAGAAGGAGCAATCCGGATGAATCATTTCAGTAAAGAAAAACTTAGAAAAACATTTACACTTCAAGGAAAGAACTACCATTATTATGATATTGAAGCTTTGAGTGATTACGGATTTGAAATCCATCGGCTGCCTTACACCATAAAGATACTACTGGAAGCTGTGGTCAGACAGTGTGATGAGTATAGTATTACCTCGGAGCATATTAAGGATTTAGCGAACTGGGCAGCAATGAAATTTGATCAGGCAGAGGTTCCGTTTAAACCGGCTAGAGTTATCCTGCAGGACTTTACCGGAGTTCCTGCGGTAGTGGATCTTGCTTCCATGAGGGAGGCTATGAGAGAATACGTACTTACAAATTCCCCAGACCTCCATTCACCATTGTTTAGTAATACGAAAGAAAAAGCGTTTCAGCATAGCTATTTGGAGAAAATCAACCCGGAGGTCCCAGTAGATCTGATCATCGATCATTCTGTTCAAGTGGACTGTTATGGAAGCGAAAAAGCTTTATATGAAAATATGGATCTGGAATTTGAACGAAACATCGAACGGTATCAATTCTTAAATTGGGCGAAGGGTGCATTTCATAATTTTAATGTAGTTCCACCGGCTACCGGCATCGTACATCAGGTAAACTTAGAATATCTGGCACAAATCGTAAGATGCAATGAGGAGGAGGGCGATCTTCTTGCTTTTCCGGATACCCTAGTGGGTACGGATTCACACACTACGATGATCAATGGACTGGGCGTCCTTGGTTGGGGTGTTGGCGGAATAGAAGCAGAAGCAGGGATGCTTGGTCAACCATCTTTTTTTCCAGTTCCTGAAGTGATAGGTGTACGTATAAATGGTACTCTGCCGGTAGGAGTTACCGCCACGGATCTTGCTTTAAGAGTTACAAAGCTTTTAAGATCCAGAGGTGTTGTGGGAAAATTTGTAGAGTTCTATGGTGAAGGGGTCGCAACGTTATCCCTGGCTGACAGAGCAACGGTTGCGAATATGGCTCCGGAATATGGAGCTACCTGTGGATTTTTTCCGGTGGATGAAGAGACGCTTCAATATTTACGTTTGACCGGAAGGTCGGAGGAACAGATTGAACTGGTGGAAACTTATCTGCGAAAGAATGGTATGTTTCATAGTTATGAGCAACAGGATATCATTTATTCTCAGGTCATTGAACTGGATCTTGCAACAGTGGAAACAAGTTTATCAGGGCCCAAGAGACCACAAGATCTCATTCCCCTAACCTTAATGAAGAGAGAATTTGAAACTTCTGTTACTGCTACTATGGGAAACCAAGGTCATGGCCTGCCCAAGGAAGAATTTCAGAAAGAAGTCGAAGTGAGATTACCGGACGGTAGAAGAAGTGTCATGAGAACCGGAGCTGTGGTCATTGCTTCCATTACCTCTTGTACCAATACATCCAATCCGTATGTAATGCTAGGTGCTGGTTTACTTGCTAAAAATGCTGTGGAAAAGGGACTAAAAGTACCGGCTCATGTGAAAACCTCACTTGCACCTGGTTCAAAAGTGGTTACAGCTTATCTTAAGAAAGCTGGGCTTCAGAATTACTTCGATGAATTGGGATTTCAGACTGTAGGATATGGATGTGCAACTTGTATCGGTAATTCAGGGCCATTGCTTCCTGAGATTACCTCTGCCATAACCGAAAATGATCTGCTTGTTTCATCCGTTTTATCAGGTAATCGTAATTTTGAAGGAAGAATTCATTCCCTGGTGAAAGCAAATTATCTGGCATCACCGCTTTTGGTCGTAGCATATGCCTTAGCAGGTACCGTAGATATTGATTTGTATGAAGATCCGATTGGATATGATACGAATGGTAAAAAGATTTATTTAAAAGACATTTGGCCATCCTCTCATGAAATTAATTGCCTAATTAAAGAAAGTGTAACGGCTGATTTATATGTGGAGGAATACCGTGGAGTATATAGCAATAATGAAAACTGGAATGCGATCGCATCGGATACGAAGCCGTTGTATGATTTTGACGAGTCCTCAACTTATATTCAAAATCCTACTTATTTCACCGAGTTGTCTATGGAGATAACGCATATAAAAGCGTTATCCAATCTACGGGTGATCGGTAAATTCGGAGATTCCATTACAACGGATCACATCTCGCCGGCGGGTTCCATAGGAAAGAGTACCCCGGCAGCGAAATACTTAATAGAACATGGGGTTGATCCGAATGATTTTAACACCTATGGTGCCAGAAGGGGAAACCATGAAGTGATGATGAGAGGTACCTTTGCAAATATAAGAATAAGAAACCTACTTGCCCCAGGAACGGAAGGCGGATATACGACTTATTTTCCGGAAGATAGGATCATGTCAATCTATGACGCTTGTATGAAATATAAAGAGGATGGTGTAGGTCTTGTTGTTCTGGCAGGTAAGGATTACGGAATGGGCTCCTCTAGAGACTGGGCAGCCAAAGGGCCAAGTCTGTTAGGCGTAAAAGCAGTGATCGCAGAAAGCTATGAGAGAATTCATAGATCCAATCTGGTTATGATGGGCATTCTGCCTTTGCAGTATATCGAAGGTCAAACAGCTGAAATTCTTGGTTTAACAGGGCGAGAAATCATTGAAATTCAGATAGATGACAGCATAAAACCTCGCGGTAGGATTAAGGTAAGAGCTATTAAAGAGGAGGGTGCTATTATGGAATTTCAGGTAAGGGTTCGATTTGATTCGCAGGTAGAAGTAGATTATTATCGACACGGTGGAATTCTTCCAATGGTGCTGAGGCAGAAGATAAGAGCGATATAATTAAAATAACAGGTACGTAAAATCTTTCTTTACGTACCTGTTATTTTAATTAGTTATTTTATTAAGTATTCATTATACCATTACCTGAATAGGTTATACATTCAGATGTCTGTTATATTGCAGATTCTCTAGGCCTGTAATTCGTTTTTAGCTAATTGGATACATCCCATGATACCCTGGTTATCCATGAGGGAAGCAGGTACAATGTAATGATCCATGTCATTTAACTGAGAAGTACATACATAACCATTAATGAGTTCCTTTACCTTTTGTCTGATCAGAGGGAAGAGCTGCTCCTGATGCATAACACCCCCACCTAGTACAATTCTGTGAGGTGAAAGAGTAAAGATATAGCTTACGAGACCCTGAGCAATATAAAATGCCTCCATTTCCCATACTTCGGTCTGATCTTTTAATTCATATGCTTTTTTACCCCAGCGTTTTTCAATGGAGGGACCGGATGCTAGGCCTTCCATACAATTTGGATGGTAAGGGCAAACTCCTTCAAAATGATCCTCGGGATGCTTACTTAATAGAATATGACCTGCTTCCGGATGAAGCATTCCATGAAGTAAGGAACCGTTCTGGTAAACACCAACACCGATTCCGGTACCAATGGTAATGTAGATGCTAGATGCTACATCTTTGGTACTTCCCCAAGTTGCTTCTCCTAAAGCAGAAGCGTTCACATCAGTATCAAATCCAACCGGAATATTCAGTTCCTTTTGGATATTGCCTACGATATCATAATTTGCCCAGGCAAGTTTCGGGGTAGAAGTAATGTATCCATAGGTTTTTGATGCTTTATCAAGATCAATTGGACCAAAGGATCCAATTCCTAAGGCTTCAATCTTCTTGTCTTTAAAATATGTAATTATTTTTGGGATAGTGACAGAAGGATCTTCAGTTGGAATAGATGTTTGTTCCAGAATTTCTCCATTTTCATTACCGATAGCAAGTACCATTTTTGTACCGCCTGCTTCAAGTGCGCCAAATAACATATTGTTATACCTCCATTGCTTAATCCATATGCTTTTTATACTAGCTCATACTAATGAGCTTTCTTCGTTCCTATTTTAACTGATAAATGAAAAAAAATATAGTACTTATTTTAATAAACTGTAATATTATGAGTAAAGTATATGTAATTTATATATCAAATATAAGTTTTTGGGTTAAACTGTTATATTTGATATAAGAAATATATTTCGAATGATAAAAAAATAAAAGGAAAGATCTCCGAATAACAAGAGATCCCAATAATAAGAAATAGACGGCTTCTATAGAATCGCATTTATTGATATGTTATAATAAAGAAAATTTTATAGAAAGATAGATAAGGAAACGATAGCATTCTTTAGAATGCATCTTCTAAATAGGTGATTGTATGTTTTTTATCATGGGAATATCAACCGGAGAGAAAAAAATTGATTTTGTACAGACCATTCTTTGTTCCCGTTGTGGGCAATTTGGCAGGCTGGAAGTAATTATGACCTATATGTATTTTAGTTTCTTTTTTATTCCAATCTTTCGGTGGAATAAACATTATTATGTAAAAAGCAGCTGTTGTAAAACAACCTACGAAATAGATCTTATCCTTGGTAAGCGCATTGCAAAAGGGGAGCAAGTGGTAATGAAAGAAGAGGAGTTAAAGGAAGTTAAGACAGGCTTTTATGGATATCATCAGCCCTCCTGCAGAAATTGCGGTTATCCGTTACAAGGTGATTTTGAGTATTGTCCGAAGTGCGGTAGTAGGATTTCATAAATTAAGTTGATTAAATGATTAAGAAGGAAGGGGTAATGCTGCTCATGATCACTAGGAGCATTACCCCTTCCTGGATGTTTATTTATAGATGATATCTCCCTCGCAAGTAACATTACCCTGGATTGTAGAACATTGAATATCCCCTTCACATTCTACATCACTTAATATATTATTGCAGGACAGATCGCCTCCACATTCTACACTACCTGTGATATCACCACAATTTACGTCTCCATCACATTCGACATTACCTCCGATATTGCCGCAGTTAACAGCACCATCACATTCGAGATATTGACCGATATTACCGCAATTAACGCCACCATCACATTCAAGATAACCGCTAATATTACCACAGTTGACGCCACCATCGCAATCGATGTAACTTCCAACATTACCACAGTTGACGCCTCCGTCACATTCGACATAACTACCAATATTGCCGCAGTTGACACCTCCATTACTTTGGACGTATCCTCCGATATCACCTTCAATATTTGCATTACCCCATATCTCAACGGATAGATCAATCTTTGTTTCATCACTATGTTTAAATTCCGGCAGCTTTAATGTAATCGCTTTATCCTTTTCCCAGAGATCAGAACCAAGCATTTGATTACCGCGAAATTGCATAATTCTAAGAACATCATCCTGAGGTAATTCATTATGCAATAGAGCGGCTTCATTTCCTGTGCTGTGAAATAGATAATCAATGGTAACTCCAAAAAAACGTGCTATTCTTGGTAATTGCAAAATATCAGGCAGGGAGGAGCCGGTTTCCCATTTTGATACTGCCTGCACACTGATTTCTAGAGCAGCAGCAAGAACCTCCTGAGTTACATTCCGTTCTTTTCGTAATCTTTGAATATTATTTTTTATATTTTCATCAAATTCCATCCAATACTCCTATCCGTACGTTTCAATCGTACTTGTTAATTTATGGTTTTTCCGAAGCTTCTAGTGATAGTATAAAGGTAGCTGGAAGATTATTCAATAACTTATCAGTTAAATCTTTCAACTGATGGTTGATATGGAGCTAAGTACAAAAAAGAAACCCTTTGGAGTATCAAAATATGATTTAACACTGCCAAATGGTTTCTAATAAAGTAAGCTTAATTTAATTATTCAAGGATCTTTTTTAATTCATCCATAAAGGTATTCACATCTTTAAATTCCCGATATACGGATGCAAATCTTACATAAGCAACCGGATCTAAATCTTTTAATTTATCCATCAAAATCTCACCGATAATATGACTTGGAATTTCTTTGTCTTCACGGTTAAAGATAATGGTTTCAACCTCGTCCACGAGAGCAGTAATCTGATCAACTGAAATAGGCCTTTTGTGACAGGAACGAAATACACCGGATTCAATTTTAGCACGGTCATATGGTTCACGATTGTTATCTTTCTTTATTACAACTAAGGGAATGGTTTCCACCTTCTCATAGGTTGTAAATCTTCTATTGCATTCGTCGCATTGACGTCTTCTTCGAATGGAATTGTTATCATCCGCTGGCCTTGAATCAATTACCCTTGTGTTTTCCTTACTGCAGAAAGGACATTTCATTGTATTACCCTCCTATTAATCGTACAATCTGATGCTGACGCGTTATCTTATAGTAAAATCAAAATATTTCATATAATAAGATTATATTTAAGATTTTACATTCGGTCAAGAAAATTATTACAAATTCCACGAAATATGACATGAGGGAGTACATCTTCGAAACCATGAGAGAAGATACAGGTATTCTATATTTTTCATGTCCTGATTAGATTTTACATTTAACATAACAGCATTCTAAATCTACATCCACCAGGATCACATCAATACCAATCTGCTTAATACAACAAACATCTATGACATATTCAGAGTCTCTGCCTAAGATTCCCCATATCTTACATGGGCCAGGAACAATGATATGTGTAATCTTACCGGTGCAGATATCAAACTCAATATCACACACGTACCCTAAGCGTTCACAATCTCTGCAGTTAATGACTTCTTTTTCTCTTAACTCACATATACGCATATAATCACCCATAGTATTCCTTGGTTCATTATATGCAAGGGAAGTGGATTTGCTCATGCTGATGTTTGACTTGGTTGAATTATATGGTAAAAAAAGTATACGAAATATTTATATAGCATTTATCTTATTAAAGATGAATGGAAGTTAACACAGGAAATAAATAGATTTAATTTAATAAATACGAATAGTCTAGGGAAATACGTTCTTCCTCAGTTACATAACGGTCAACATAAGCAAATTGATACGGGCCGCAATCGAACACTCCATTTCCGCGCTTAATCCGGATATTCTCAGCATCCCGAGGAATTGCTTGATATAAAGCGGATTTTGCATTCGAACCAAGTAAGTTATGCATTGAACCATAGTATAGATTAGGTGCTTCAATCGATTTTTTAGCAGAAAAGGCATCGGAACTATCCAGCACAACCTGATGAAGCCACATATGAGAACTTACACTAATTACCTTGGTAGCTTTAATTCTATAGTGAGCTGTATCTTCAGAATATACAGTAAATTCAATCCGATTACCATCATCATCAAACATAGAAAGAAGCTTGTTATGGTTACTAAAGCCACTGGAAAACCAAGTCTCATTCTCAGGAATCAATCCGTTTGATTCTTTCAGAAATTGATTTAATTTTGTTATGTTTTTCATTTGAAATGAACAACCGCAATACGTTAGATTGATTAAAGGGAAATTGATCAAATAATGAGATTTTTCATCAGGAAAACTGTGGGTCATTTTAGGAATGAGTGATCTTAAAGCTGTAACAATATGATTGCACTCTTCACAGGTATTTAGATGTTCTTTAATTTGCTCGATCTTCTCGGATTTGAATGTGTTATTTGCATACACAAATAAATATTCATAAACTTCACTACATTTCATCATTACATTGCTCCTTTTTTCATTTTTTTTCGAGATACCTAACTTATTCTGTATTTTTGATATTGCATAATGAGTATTGCTTTTTACACTACCTTTTGGAATTCCCATAAGATTTGAAATTTCTGTCTCAGAATACTGTTGGACAAATCTATAATGAAACACCTCTCTTTGCTTATCTGTTAATTGATATACGATTGCGAGAATCTCTTTTATGGTTTCTTTCTGAAGATAAATATCTTCCGGAGAATTAACATGGATCTGATTATCAAATGTTATAGTGTCATCTGAAACATAATCAAGAGTGGTAGAATGTAAATTGCTAGACTGAGAAGAAAAATAATTACAGAGAGTATTATGTGTGATACGCATTAACCAGTGTTTTATTTTACCTTCCTCCATATAGTTCTCATAAGCTCGGAATGCCTTAAAGAAGATTTCTTGGACAATATCTTCTTTATCAAAAGTATCTTTAATTACTATCACCTCCTGTAGTACTTGTCCGGACTGATTGTATACACTAATATTAACAAGCTTAAATGAAAAAGGTTCAAAGATATTATTTATAATTAAAGAAAATTTGATATTCGATAAAGTATAACATAACCTTCCCAAAAAGGGTAAATAAAAACTTTTTGCTCATGTTTACTTATAAATAAACTTAAGGTAGTTACTGAATGATGCTTCAGCTATAATAGTTAAGTCAGTAATGAACATTAAAATAGTAGTTCAGGAGGAACGTTTTATGTGTACACCCGTTTATTTTGCATAGCAAAGGCTATTGCAAATAAAGAATAATAGGTAATAGCCTTTGCAGATTCCTAATTAATTTTGAGGAGATGCAAAATGAGCTGTTGGAAGAAGATAGAATATGTAATAAAGCCGGTTGGGTCCTATAAAATAATCAGAAATTGTCCAAAGTGCGGCTGTAAGAGTACCTATATCAATACAAATAATTTTAGAGTGAATGCAAATGGAAATCAATTGGATGTTTGGATTATCTATCAATGTGAAAAATGTAAACATACCTATAATCTAACAATCTATGAGCGGATAAAATCCTCTGATCTTAATAAAGAAGAGTATCAAAGGTTTTTAAGCAATGATCAGGGGTTAGCAACAGAATATGGAAAGAAAAAAGAATTATTTGCAAAAAATAAATGTGAAATTGATTTAGAACAGATAAGCTATCAATTGGCATTAATCAATGATCAACCTATGAATTCCGAGGGGAAATTTATTATACGAAATCCATGTGAAATTAAAGTAAGAACAGATAAGATCCTATCAGAAATACTTCATATCGCAAGAAGTTCGATTAAAACTTTGATCGAAAGGGAGCATCTATCTACCCTTCCAAAGTATATCAGCCGGGAAACAGAAGTTCGGTATTATTCCGAAGAGCTATTCCAAAATATTGCTATTAGATCAAAAGAATAGGGGAATGTAAAAAATATAGATAAAAACTATCTATTCAATTACTAAAACCTGTTATATTATTCTATAATAAAAGGTATGAAATAGATTTATTCTATGAGGTGTAGGTATGAACAAAATAAGGCTAATACTCTTGATTTCAATCTTATGTATCCTATTGATTTCGATCACAGCTTGTGGATGGAAGGACGAAGAAATAACATCCAATATTGAAGTAAGCAGTCAGGATGAGATCTTTGACATAAGACTTTATGTAGATAAGGAAAAGTATTCAGTGGATGAGGCAATCAATTGTTATGCCACACTCGAGTATATTGGTGACAAAGATAGTATTACGGTTTACAGCTCATCACCACTTGTCGTATTTGCGTTGGAAGATGATAAATATTTCCATGGAGATTATGCTGTTAACGATGAATTGATAACAACGACATTTCAAAAGGGTCAAATTGTTCGATATGATTATATGAAATCCGGTGGATGGAGTGCAGATGACGAGAATGCTACATTTTATGAGAAGTTTTATGCTGAAAAGCAACTTATACTTCCTGCTAATTCATATAAAATATCAGTAATCGTAGATTGCTCTATGGATATCAATAATATGCTTGGGTCCAAATATAAACATACGGTATCAGCTCCTTTTACGGTAGGAAAATAAATGTCCAATGAGGTGTTTCATGTCAAGTTATTATTTATGAATAGGATATTTAGTAAGTCATTTACGATGTAGTAACAAGCAAGAAGTTTATACTTATGTGAATACAATGCATTCATAGTAGAATCGTAAGACCCTGCTCATATTTGGGCAGGGTCTACGATAAATAACTTTTTATATACGACAAATAATTTTTTGCATGATATATGCTTACTTATTTACGACGAATACATTAGCTGTAAATACTTCATCTAGTTGACTGGACATGATTTTACCGGTGTTCTGCAGCTCTTTGATCACTAATGCGGTAGCGTTAAAACTATAACTGTCAACATTCCCTAAAATCTGATCTCGAAGCCTCTTCGGTGTAAAGCTATGAAATTCTTGCAATAACGATAACATCCAAGTTTCCAAATCTTTTATGATCGCATCATAACAAGCAGATAACATGGTATGAAGTTTATCAAAATGATCTTGATGAAGCAATGGAATAGTAGAATAATAGCTTCCATTCTTCTTCTCAATGATACGATAGCTCATTAATAATGCAATTTCATCCTCATGAGCGGATAGGAACTCTCCGGTGTTAAAATCCATTTTGTTTAGATATAAATTAAAATCTTTCAAAAATATACTTAACTTTTCGTCAAAAGTGTCGCCAACCCAATAATAAATAGCTCTTAGATTATCCATAACTTTCTCATTCGGATAAACATAAGTATTACAGCCGGAATAATTTTCATCGATACGATCAATTCCTTCCGTAACAACAAACCAACCATTACCTCCGTCATTACGTACGGGTCGATTGGGTGGTGTAAGTTTGGAATTCATTTGCTTGATTTTGTTCGAGGTACCGCGAATGATCTCTGGAACCAGAATATGCCCAAGCTGTTCTGGTTTGAAATGATTTCCATAAAAGTCAATATCTTTAATCTGATTATAATTATTTTCGATCGAATTCCATACAAGTCTAGAGATTGTGTTGACTATCGGTTGTAAATTTTCTTGCATTTTTTTATTATCCTTGTCATGTACAATAATAAAATTTGTTTGATACTTATTACCAATCTTTTCGAGTGCATCTCCATATACCATATAGTTTAGAGTTTCATCAAGATAAAGAGTGGGGATCCCGGTTGCGATACTAATTTCCTCCACAGTTAAGGGACCTTCGTAGCAAACAGAAGCAACAGCTTTGTATATTTGATTACATAGATATTGATTTGGTTGAAAGGAACCGTTGCACATAATGTGCATTTTAACTTTCTCATAGGTTTTATTCATATTTTGAAACCTCTCTTTCACTTTTTCTCTACCCGCATGCAGGCGCCATTTAATTGTTTCGACAGAGACACCATATTGTTTCGCAATTCCAATGACACTTAAATCATGTACATAGTAGTCGACTAAAATATCACGATACATTGAGCTAAGGGTATGCAATGCATAAAATACGTCGTTATATTCGTCACTTAACATAAGATCGTCGGTAAAAGATGTATCATCATGAATACCGAGAAGATTGTCATCACCGTACAACACCACATTATCCTGATGCTGTCGATTGATTTTACGCGCGTAACGATTATGGGCAATTCACCAGACATATCCGCTAAAATTACTGATGTTTTGAGTTCTTGAGCTTTCTAAAATACATAGAAGTATTTCCTGGGATAAATCTTCTGCATCCTGTCGGTTTGCCAGACGTTTCAAACAAAAACGATATACCGGCTCAATATAATCTAAAATTACGTTCTTCATATAGTTACCTCTTTTGATATTGAAACATGTTTCGTATATAAAGTGCGAAAAAGAGAAAGTAGGATAGGTGTTTTTGAATCCTAATCAACAAAATTATTAAACATTAGAAAATAATATAAAACGTACCCATCGAAAGGATTATGAATAATTATGCTTAGTTTGGCTTATGAACCAGTAGGATTATTTTTAATATAATGTATCATAGCACTAAAATAGTAGTGTTTTCAACCGTAGAGGTTTCCATAACATTGAATTTCTGGTGGCATCTTCCATATATATGAAGTATAATAGAATGGAATTTTCTCCTTTTAATTAACAAACGGAAATTGAATTGATACTTATTACATGAACTGCTAGGTATGTAGAGGCTATCTTAATGAGTGAGTGATACATAAACTTGTAGTATGATTTCAAAGATTTCTGCTCTTGTATTAGGAAGGATGTTAGATATGAAATCTACGAGTTAGGAATTTTACTGCAAGTAACGATGGGAGGATATCCATAATGTTAGATAGCGAAACATATTTGAAAGTGAATGGTGGAAAGTCTCTACAAGGGAATATAGAAATAAGTGGTTCAAAAAATTCAATTTTAGCATTAATACCAACGATGTGTTTGGGTGAAGGAGAAGGAGTTTTAACGAATGCACCTGAGATATCTGATGTAGAAGCTATGAAAGGAATTCTAGAGGAAATAGGAATACAGCTAATTTGTGAAAATAAAACAGTAAGAATTACAGGGGATATTGTTTATAATGAACTTAGTAAACAGTACGTTTCTAAAATAAGAGCCTCTAACTTATTCTTGGGAGTTTTACTTGCGAGGTTCGGTAAAGCAATCGTACCTCTTTCCGGTGGAGACAAGATAGGAAACAGACCGATTGATATTCATTTACACGTATTTAATAAGTTTGGAATAAAAACGAATGTGGAAGATGGTTTTGTCAAATGTGAAGCAACACAATTCCCATATAAGGGGCAAACTATCTTTTTGAGATTCCCAAGTGTTGGTGCAACAGAAAATGCTATGTTAGTTGCCAGCGCAGCAGAGAGTGAATCCATCATTTATAATGCCGCAATGGAACCTGAAATTGTAGATATGGCGATTCTTCTTAATTCCATGGGGGCTAATATTACTGGTGCAGGTACTTCTGTTATCCATATTCAACCTTTAAAACAGAAATTGATGAGAGCAAATCACGAAGTAATTCCGGATCGATTGGAAGCAGGTACATTTTTACTTATGCTAGCAATAACGAATGGACGTGGAATGATAAAACATGTAATTCCAGAGCATATTATGTCGGTGATTTCAATACTTATGGATTCGGGTGTAGATATTAAGTTAGAGGAGCATAACATTATCGTAGATGCAACGAATTGTAAATTTGATCCTATCCAAGTAGATGCGCTACCATTTCCAGGATTTCCGACGGATTTGCAACCTTTTGCTTCCGTGTATGCAGTAAAGTGTAATGGAAAATCTACAATAAAAGATACTATTCATACTGAGAGGTTTCATCATTTATATGAAATGAATAAAATGGGGATGGTAAGTACCAACATATCGCCAATGGTTATGATAATGGGCAAGCAGAAATTAACAGGAACATCCGTAATAGGTTCGGATATTCGAATGGCAGTATCCCTTGTTATGGCTGCACTAATAGCCGAGGGTGAATCGAATATTTATGGGTTAAGTCATATCTATCGAGGCTACGATAATTTTGTAAATAAACTGATCCAATTAGGAGCAGATATTTCCATAGCTTATAAAGATACAATTGAACCAATAAAAGAACTAAAAACCGTATTGTAAAGGGCAATATCCTTTCCACCAATTTATAACTGTAATTACCAAAAATTTCTTGCCGAATAAGTATGCTTTTGCTATACTAATATTAAGCAAATGATTCCTTCTAAGTGGGAGAGACTTAGGAAGGAGAAAGTATGTTTAGCAAAGCATACAGTGCGGCAATTCACGGGATTGATGGTCTTATCGTATCCGTGGAAGCCGATGTCAGCGATGGACTGCCATTATTTGATATGGTAGGGTATTTAGGATCCGAGGTAAAGGAGGCTAGGGAACGAGTAAGAATATCCTTAAAGAACTCCGGTTACCGACTTCCCGCAAAGCGAATTACAGTTAATCTGTCACCGGCAGATATCAGATAAGAAGGTACTGCCTTCGATCTTCCCGTTGCAATCGCAATTCTAACTGCCTTAGGGTATCTTCAGGAAGAAAGTTTAAAACACGTCCTGATCGTTGGAGAACTCAGCTTAAATGGAACAATTAATAAAGTGAACGGTGTTCTGCCTATTGTTTATGCCGCAAAACAGCAGGGCTTTCTTAAATGCATCGTTCCTTCGGAAAATGCCAATGAAGGTGCCGTTGTTACAGGAATTCAAACCTTTGGTGTCAATACCTTGAATGAAGCGGTGGAATTATTAAATGGAAATGGAAATATCAATGCTGAATATGTTGATATGGAGCACTTATTTTGCTCAGCCCATGGAGATGAAACTGTTGATTTTCAGGAAGTTGCCGGACAAAAAGCGGTAAAACGGGCCATTGAAATCGCTGTATCCGGGATGCATAATATCCTAATGATCGGACCACCGGGATCAGGAAAAACTATGTTAGCCAAACGAATACCCACGATTATGCCTGAGCTTTCCTTTGAAGAAAGCATGGAGATTTCGAAAGTATACAGTATTGCAGGATTATTAGACCGTCAGGGATTAATCATAAAAAGACCTTTTCGTTCCCCTCACCACACCATTACTTCAACTGCACTGATTGGAGGAGGAGCAAAGCCAAGACCCGGCGAAATTAGTTTAGCTCATTTGGGAGTGTTATTTTTAGATGAACTTCCTGAATTTCAAAAAAATACAATTGAAGTATTAAGACAACCTCTCGAAGATAAAGCGGTTACGATAGCAAGACTTAACGCCAGTTATCGGTATCCCGCAGGATTTATGCTTGTAGCTGCGATGAATCCCTGTAGTTGTGGATACTATCCGGATCGGAATAAATGCAATTGTTCGATGAATCAGGTCAAGCGATACCTTGGCCGTATTTCGCAACCTCTTTTGGATCGCTTTGATATTTGTATCGAAGCTTTGCAGATGAATTACCAAGAGTTGCAGCAGAATGAACAATCTGAGTCTTCCGAGGACATCCGTAAGAGGGTCAGTATAGCCAGACAAATACAAATAAAACGATATCAGGGACAACCCATTTATTTTAATTCCCAACTTACACCCCGTAGTATAAAGAAATATTGTCAATTAGGCGATAAGGAACAAAAACTTCTGGAACAAGCTTTTGTTAAGATGAATCTCAGTGCAAGAGCCTATCACAGAATCTTAAAAGTTGCCAGAACAATTGCAGACATGGATCAGAGCGAACAGATTACCACAAGACATATTAGTGAAGCCATCTGTTATCGCAATCTAGATCAGAAATACTGGGGAGAATAGAGGGGATTGTATGATAAGAGAAGAATATAATTATTGGCTTGCTACTTTAAAAAATATCGGACCAAGAAAAATAGAGCATTTATTAAATATTTTTCCTAGTTCAGAAGCAATTTTTTATGCACCAAAAGAAGAACTAATGAATAAAACGAATCTGAATGAACAGGATATTGAAATAATCATTACTAGTAAAGAGAAAGAAAAAATCACTGAAAAATATGCTAAACTTCTGGACAATGGCATATATTTTGTTTCAAAGGAGGATAGCAGATATCCGGAAAAATTGAAACAAATCTATAGCGCACCTTTTGCTCTTTTCGTGAAAGGAAAGCTTCCGGATGTGAATCGGAAGTCACTGGCGGTTGTAGGTGCCAGGGATTGCTCCGGTTATGGTCAGGAGATGGCAAAGTATATTTCCGGAGAGCTTGCAAAAGAAAGGATTGCAATCATTAGTGGACTGGCCCGTGGAATTGATGCTTATGCCCATGACGGTGCTTTAAAAGCCAATGGCTTAACCTATGGAATCTTAGGTTGCGGAATAGATATCTGTTATCCAAAAGAAAACGCATTTTTATATAGGAAGATTCAAGAACAAGGTGGTATACTATCAGAATATGAACCAGGTATCATGCCTTTAGCACATCAATTTCCTATGCGCAATCGAATCATAAGCGGTTTGAGTGATGGTATTCTTGTGATAGAGGCCAAGGAACGCAGTGGTTCTTTCATTACTGTAGATATGGGATTGGAACAAGGAAAGGATATCTATGCATTACCTGGAAGAGTTACGGATCGTTTAAGTGAGGGTTGTAATAATTTGATAAAAATGGGGGCAAAATTAATTACATCTCCAAAAGATATCTTGGAGGAACTGCTTCCTGATCACAGCCCTACGTTGACCGATGGTAAAAAAAATAATAATTTGCTTGAAACGAATGGTAAAATAGTGTATGCTTGTTTAAGCTTGGTGCCAAAACATATAGAAGAACTGGCACAGGAGACCAAACTTCCTATGATTGAGTTAATGGAACAATTAATATTATTAGAGTTAGGTGGATATGCCCATCAATCGATGAAGAATTATTATCAGATTACGAATACATGAAACATCCTGACATAGAACATATACGCAAAGAAATGAGGGAATAGCAGTATGCCAAGATATCTTGTTATTGTAGAATCTCCGGCAAAGGCAAAAACTATTAAGAAATTTTTAGGAACGAACTATGAAGTTGTCGCATCAAACGGACATGTTAGGGATTTGCCAAAGAGCCAATTAGGAATAGATGTAGAACATAATTATGACCCGAAATATATTACAATCAGAGGAAAGGGAGACTTGTTAGCGAAGCTCCGTAAAGAAGTTAAAAAAGCGGATAAAGTTTATCTTGCAACTGACCCTGACCGTGAGGGAGAAGCAATCTCCTGGCATCTATCCCAGACACTGAAATTAGAGGAGAAGGATTCTAGTAGAATCACATTTAATGAAATTACGAAAAATGCAGTTAAATCCTCGATTAAACAGGCAAGAGATATCGATATGGATCTGGTAAATGCTCAACAGGCAAGAAGAATATTAGACCGTATGGTAGGCTATAAGATCAGCCCATTACTTTGGGCAAAAGTAAAGAGAGGACTAAGTGCAGGCCGTGTACAATCCGTTGCACTTCGTATTATCTGTGACCGAGAAGAAGAGATAAATGCCTTCGTACCAGAAGAATATTGGAATTTAGATGCTGATTTTTCATTAAAAGGAAAGAAAAAGCCTTTAACAGCTAAATTCTATGGATCCAAGAATGGTAAGACTGCCATCCATACTGAGACAGAGATGGATGAGATTCTTAAGAACCTGGAGAATGCAGAATTTATTATATCTGAGATTAAAAAGAGTGAGAGACAGAAAAAAGCTCCTCTTCCTTTTACTACAAGTACATTACAGCAAGAAGCTGCTAAGAATCTCAACTATTCCACGCAAAAGACCATGCAATTAGCACAGCAGCTTTATGAAGGTGTGGATTTGAAGGGACACGGTACGGTAGGTTTAATCACCTATCTACGTACCGATTCCATACGTATCAGCGATGAAGCGGATCAAGCAGTAAAACTATATGTGAAAGACAATTATGGTAGTGAATTTGTAGCAACAGAAGAAAATGTGGGACGATCCGGGAAGAAGATTCAAGATTCCCATGAAGCGATTCGACCTACTTATGTAGAGTTTACACCAGCCGAAATCAAAGATTCCTTAAGTAGAGATCAATTCCGGTTATATCAGTTGATTTGGAAACGATTTGTTGCCAGCAGAATGCAACCAGCAAAATACGAAACGACCACAATTAAAATTGACGGTAATGAATATCGTTTTACAACTTCCACATCAAAACTGGTATTTGACGGATTTATGAGTGTTTATACTTCTGACGAAGATGAAGTGGGAGGAACAGCTGCTTATGATGAACTCTTTGAGGGTGATAAGCTTACCCTGCTTGATTTAAAGAAAAGCCAGCATTTTACTCAGCCACCGGCACATTTTACCGAAGCATCCTTAGTAAAGAGCTTGGAAGAATTAGGTATTGGTCGGCCTAGTACCTATGCACCGACGATTACAACAATACTTGCCAGAAGATATGTGATAAAGGAAAATAAAAATTTATATGTGACAGAACTTGGTGAAGCGGTGAACAACATTATGAAAGCTGCTTTCTCCAGTATCGTTGATGTTAATTTTACAGTAAATCTGGAATCTCTACTGGATTGTGTAGAGGATGGAACAGTTAATTGGAAGACTGTAGTAAGTAATTTTTATCCTGATTTGGAAGAAGCAGTATTAAACGCATTGGAAGAATTGGATAAAATACAGATTGAAGATGAAGTAACAGAAGAAATTTGTGACAACTGCGGTAAAAATATGGTGGTTAAGTATGGCCCTCATGGAAAATTCTTAGCGTGTCCGGGCTTTCCTGAGTGTAAGAATACGAAGCCATATCTCGAAAAGATAGGAGTTGCTTGCCCTGAGTGTGGCAGTGATATTGTAATTCGGAAGACCAAAAAGGGTCGTAAATATTATGGATGTATTAACAATCCTGACTGTGAATTTATGACATGGCAAAAGCCCTCAGCAACTAGATGTGAAAAATGCGGCGGTGTTTTATTGGAAAAAGGGAATAAGTTAGTCTGCAATGACGAGAAGTGCGGATATATGATTAGTAGTTCAAAATAACAAATATATACTATTTTTAATAAATTGTATGAATTTAGATAAAAAAGTTTTTAAATTGCATGAAATGTGTGTCAAAATAACGAATAGACTATTGTTTTTAAAAACTATATGTGCTAGAATTGAAAAGGTAATACAATTAACAGAGATTGGTAATTGTATTACCTATTCCAGTTAATACAGCTAAATTTACATAGGAACTAAAACTTGAACCTTGAGTTGGGGAGGAAAGCAAAGAGTGTGGGAGGAACCGTTTGATGAGTGTACAGTTACTGGACAAAACTAGAAAAATAAACAAACTGCTTCATAACAATAATTCTCATAAGGTTGTTTTTAACGACATCTGTGTTGTTTTAAGTGATATACTGGAATCAAACATCATAGTTATTAGTCGGAAGGGCAAAGTACTCGGAATAAAAAATCGAAATGATATCGGGGAAATAAAAGAATTGATTAAGGATTCCGTAGGCAGATATATTGATAACTTATTAAACGAGAGATTGCTCAACATCCTTTCAACCAAGGAAAATGTAAATTTATTAACATTGGGTTTTGAATTTGATCATGTTGATGATTATCGTGCTATCATAACGCCGATAGATATCGCCGGTGAGAGATTAGGTACTTTATTTCTCTATAAGACAAATTCTCTTTATACCATTGATGATATTATTCTAAGTGAATATGGAACCACAGTTGTGGGACTCGAGATGATGCGTTCTGTGAATGAAGAAAGTGCAGAAGAAAATCGCAAGGTTCAGATTGTTAAATCTGCGATCAGTACATTATCGTTTTCAGAATTGGAAGCGATTACACATATATTTGAAGAGCTTAGGGGTAATGAGGGTATCTTAGTTGCTAGTAAAATAGCAGATAGGGTAGGAATTACGAGATCAGTAATCGTTAATGCATTACGTAAGTTCGAAAGTGCAGGTGTGATTGAATCTAGATCCTCCGGTATGAAAGGAACTTATATTAAGGTATTAAATGATGTGGTTTTTGATGAATTAAAGAATATGAATAATTGATTTTACAAAAATTTTATTGATCATAAATGGATTTGTAAGGGCAATCTTATAAGTCCTTTTTTTATGTAAAAATATCAAATTAGATGTAAAAATATTACAGATCAAACTGTAATAAAACCCATATTACTACAATAGCTAGTATAATTCTACTAATTTTTCAAATATATCTTGTGTTTTCTGAAATATTTATTATAATATTGTATTAGAAAGGATGTGCGAACATGATAGGTTCTAATGCGTTTAACTATATTAATGTACTGGACAAAGCAGCAGATGCCAGTTGGAAACGGAATGAAGTTATAGCGAATAATATAGCTAATGTTGATACTCCGGGGTATAAAAGAAAGGATGTTCAGTTTGAATCCTACTTACAGTCAGCATTGTTGGGAGATAATTCTCTGGATAAACGGGTTGAGGGTGCTGATTTAGATACTTTAGATGCTACTACCTATACAGATAATGCGTCCCTAAGTTATCGATTGGATGGAAATAACGTAGATATCGATACAGAATCGGCCAATCTTGCTCAGAATCAAATTAAATACTATTCATTGCTCGATTCGATGTCACAGGAGTTTAATCGTTTAAAATTAGTCTTAACAGCAAAATAAGGTAATAATAATATTAATTACTATTATTGTTTGGATACATTTTTCAATATCAATCTATAAAAGAAGATGCTATACTGATATTCCACGAAAGGAAATATTGATATAACAAGGAGGACATCTCATGTCAATGATGAACGGAATGAATATCAGCGCCAGTGGAATGACAGCACAGCGCTTGCGAATGGATATAATTTCTCAAAATATAGCCAATGTAAACACTACCAGAGATGAGGACGGAAATGCTTATAAGCGAAAAACGGTAGTATTTGCGGAGAAGGATGCAACCCCTTTCAGTGAAGTACTTATGAAAGCGTCAGGTAATTACGGTAATGGCGTTAAGGTTACCGAGATTTCGGAAGATAACGAGACTGAGATGCGGAAAGTATATGATCCATCTCATCCAGATGCTGATGAAGAAGGGTATGTAACCTATCCGAATGTAAATACGGTTCAGGAGATGACGGATTTGATCGACGCAACTAGGTCCTATGAAGCTAATGTAACTGCGTTTAATGCATCAAAAAGCATGGCATTGAAAGGTTTAGAGGTTGGTAAATAAAAGAAAAAGTTCGGTAAATAGGGGATTAAGGAGAAATAAACGATGAATATTACGTCGGTTGGGAATTTAACAGAACTTAGTAAATATGGAGTAAACGGAGCTTACACTGCAAAAGAAAACAGAAATGTCACCTTTGAAAGCTTATTTAAGGCTGCGCAAAATATGGTTAATGAAACCAATACTTATACCAATGAAGCAGAAGAAGCAGAAATGGCTTATGCACTGGGTATGACAGACAGTACCCATGACTTGCAAGTGGCTCAGCAAAAAGCAAATCTTTCACTGCAATATACCGTAGCGATTCGAAATCAAGTATTGGATGCTTACAAAGAGATTATGAATCTGCAGTTCTAGTATGATCACGAGAAATACATATAAGGAGCAAAGGTAAATGGCGGAGAGATTAAAACAGCTACCAAAGCAGTTACTGGATTTTTGGAATAAATATACAAGTAAACAAAAAACAATCATCATTAGTGTGATTTGTATTGTTATTTTGGCGTTTCTTTTACTTATATGGTTAATGGGACGCGTTGAGTACAAAAGATTATCAATTGCTGACTCCCCGAAAGATACCAGCCAGATTGTCGAATTGCTGGAGTCGGAAGGAATTGACTATAGATTAAGCGATGACAATTTAACCATTTCTGTTGATCAAAAGAGATATTCTGACGCAGTCCTGCTTTTGGCAAGCAACGATATGCCTTCTACAGGCTTATCCATGGATGAGCTTCTTAATAATAGTTTAGGTACCACCAATAGTGATAGAACATTAAAAATGAATTTATACATGCAGAATCAGATGAGGCAATACCTCATGACAATGACAGGTGTAGAGGATGCACAAGTTTATTATATTCCTAGGGAAGCTAACAACTCGATTTTGACTGAGATTCAAGACACCAGTGCCAGTGTTTTGCTTAATGTAAACGATGATTTTGAAATACAGACGGCTGAAACCATAGCAGAAGTAGTTGCTTCTATTTTAGGAAATAAAACGACAGATAAGATAAAAGTAGCTGACCAAAACGGTACGCTGCTTTTTAGTGGTGAACAAGATTTATATACCGGCAGCGCCAATTCCAACGAAGATTACAAAGAAAGGCTAAGAAATACTTTTATTAATAATCTTTATATGGGATTATTAAAAAACGGCTACGATGATGCAGAAATCATGCCGAATCTCGTATTTAATATGGACAAAGTCAACGAATTGTTAACCGAATATCTTCCGGTTGAAGGTGGAGAACAAGGTTTATATGGACGTTCTTATACTTATAATTCCGAAAATGCGGGTTCATCCGGAGGGATTCCTGGAACAGACTCCAATGATGAAACAGATTATATGACACAGGATACCAATTCCAGTACAGGAACAGTAGAGATTGAAGAGATAGATTATTTACCAAATGAACGGGTGACGAATATAGAGCGTGAGGTAGGAGCAATTATTCCTGAAGATTCCTCCATCAGTATAGTACTTCGCAAAGTGATTACCTATAAAGAAGAAGACCTTAAATTACAAGGATTATTAGAAGATACCACTTTTGAAGAGTATGCATTTGCAAATGGAACTAATAAAAAAGCAGAAGTTGACCCTGAACTTGTGACTATGGTATCGATGGCTACTGGCATTGCAGAAGATGATATTACAATTATTTCTTATGAGCAGCCACTTTTTGTACCAGAGTTAAAGGAGACAAGATCCTGGACAGATTATCTACAGATTATTTTAGCGGTTCTCATTGTAGCCTTATTATTGTTTGTAGTATTTAAGGGAATTGGACCGGTAGAAGTTACTGAATTAGAACCAGAATTATCCGTTGAGCAGCTATTGGCTACAACAAAAGAAAATCAATCGATTGAAGATATTGAATTTAATGAAGTATCGGAAGTTCGAAGAATGATCGAGAAATTTGTAGATGAAAAACCGGATGCAGTAGCACATCTCTTAAGAAACTGGCTCAATGATGATTGGAGCTAAACGGAGGATAGGGTATGGCAAAGAGTGGAAGTAGTGATATCAGCGGAGTTTCAAAGGCGGCTATCTTATTGATTGCTTTGGGACCGGAACGTTCCGCAAATATATTTAAACATTTAAAAGAAGAAGAAATTGAACAACTAACATTAGAGATTGCAAATACCAGAAGTATCTCCCCTGCAACCAAAGATGAGGTTTTAGACGAATTTTACGAAATATGCCTTGCACAGCAATACATTGCGGAAGGCGGTATTGCATACGCGAAAGAATTACTGGAGAAAGCTCTCGGAGTTGATAAGGCGAGGGATGTTATTGGAAAACTTACAGCTTCCTTACAAGTGCGCCCATTCGAATTTGTCAGAAAAACAGATGCTTCTCAGTTATTAAACTTTATTCAAGACGAACATCCACAGACTATAGCTCTGATCCTATCCTACTTGTCGCCATCACAGGCATCGACGATCATATCGTCTTTAGCGCCGGATAAACAAGCTGATGTAGCAAAACGTATAGCTCAGATGGACCGTACATCACCGGATGTTATTAAAGAAGTGGAAAAGGTATTGGAACGTAAGCTTGCATCCCTGATGAATCAGGATTACACCATTGTCGGCGGCGTAGATTCCATCGTAGAAATCTTAAATACAGTTGATCGAGGAACAGAAAAACACATTATGGAAACTCTTGAAATTGAAGAGCCGGAATTAGCCGATGAGATTAGAAGAAAGATGTTTGTATTTGAAGATATCTTAAGTCTAGATGATAAAGCAATCCAAAGAGTTCTCCGTGAAGTTGATAATAATGAACTTGCTGTAGCATTGAAAGGTTCCAATGAACAGGTACAAACTGTTATCTTTAATAATCTTTCCAAGCGTCTTGCTGCAATGATTAGAGAAGATATGGAATATATGGGCCCTGTACGTCTGAAAGATGTAGAAGAAGCTCAACAGAAGATTGTTAACATTATTAGGAAATTAGAGGATTCCTCTGAGATTATCATATCACGAGGTGGAGGTGATGAGATCATTGTCTAATGTAATCAAAGCTTATTCCGTTAATTATGATGACGGGATGAAGAAGACAATCGATACGCATCTCAAATTTGATCAGGAACTTATCAGTAGATATACTGCCGTCACATCTGCAAGCGAGGATGGAGTCTTTGTCGAAGGCTTAAAAGCTGTGATTGTGGAAACGATAGAACCTCAGGAGATGCCTAATTTAACCGAAACAAAAACTAAAATTATAGAACAGGCGAATGAGGAAGCAAGATCAATCATTGAAAAAGCACAAAAGGAAGCTTTAAGGATAAAAGAAGATGCGAAAGATGTTGCATCTGCAAAAGGATATCAAGAAGGTCTGCAAAAAGGCAGTCAAGAAATCCAAAAGAAGCTTCAAGAATATGAGAATAAATCTAGATTGCTACAGAAGGAATATGAGCAGGAGCTGATGGAAGCAGAACCAAAATTCGCGCACATCATGATCTCCCTCATTGAGAAAATAACCGGAGTTATAGTAGAAGAGAAGGAAGAGGTTATTCATCATCTCATACACAGAGCATTACTTCAAATGGATAAATCGAATGAATATACCATTAAAGTATCCAAGGAAGACTTGGAATACCTTATTTCTAGGAAAAACGATTTGCTCAATGTGTTACCTACCGATGCTACTTTACGAATTGTGGAAGAAATCAACCTTACGAAAAACCAATGCCTAATTGAAACAGATCAACGAGTGATTGACTGCAGTCTGGATGTTCAGTTAAATAATTTAATCACTGATCTTAAGCTATTGGGCGGTATATAGTCAATATGCAAATATAGCCGATATCATAGAAAGCAGGTAATTATGAATACAATTGATTTTAGTAAATATGAACAATTGCTTTATAAAAACTACGAGAAGAAAATCGGCCGCGTTGTAAAAATGGTAGGATTGACCATAGAGTCCACCGGACCTGATGCTAATTTGAATGATGTTTGTCTGATATCCTGCCAGGGAGATAAAGAAAAAAAAATAGCGGAAGTGGTAGGCTTCCGTGAAAATCGAATCCTTCTCATGCCCTATGATGATATGACTGGAGTTGGGATTGGGAGTATGGTTGAAAATACTGGTGCAGCTTTTAAAGTACCGGTTGGAGAAGAACTATTAGGGAAAACGTTGGATGGTTTAGGAAATCCGATTGATGATACTGAACTTCATTGTAATAAATATTACAGTGCAGAGGCTATGCCCCCGGATCCAATGAAGAGAAAAATAATAGATGAAGTATTGCCACTGGGAGTAAAAGCTGTGGATGGATTACTTACCATAGGGAAAGGTCAGAGAATTGGTATCTTTGCAGGTAGTGGTGTAGGAAAGAGTACTTTACTTGGTATGTTTGCAAGAAATACGAAGGCTGAAATAAATGTAATAGCATTAATCGGAGAACGTGGACGTGAGGTTCGTGAATTCTTGGAGAGAGATCTCGGAGAAGAAGGTATACAGCGTTCTGTAATTGTAGTAGCAACCTCTGATAAACCGGCATTAATTCGTAAGAAAGCAGCAAAAACCGCAACAGCGATAGCGGAATATTTTAGAGATCAGGGGAAAGATGTTCTCCTGATGATGGACTCCCTGACGCGTTTTTCCATGGCACAGAGAGAAATTGGACTGGCTTCGGGAGAACCACCGGTTTCCAGAGGGTATCCGCCCAGTGTTTATTCTGAGATGCCAAAGCTCCTAGAGAGAGCAGGAACATCCGACAAAGGTTCCATCACCGGACTCTATACCGTCTTAGTAGATGGCGATGATTTTAATGAACCTATTTCCGATACGGCAAGAGGAATACTTGATGGACATATTATGTTATCTAGAAAGTTAGGACATAAAAATCATTTTCCGGCGATTGATATATTACAGAGCATCTCCCGTGTAATGAGTTCAATTGTTACAAAGGATCATAAGCAGGTAGCTGGTAAGCTCAAGATGGTTTTAGCTACTTATCAAGACGCAGAAGATTTAATTAATATCGGAGCATACAAACCTGGATCTAATAAGGACATAGATTATGCAATCTCTAAGGTAAAAGAAGTGAATAGCTATTTGCTTCAGGATGTATATGAAAAACATGGATTCGATCAGGAAATTACTCTGTTAAAGGAGATCTTTAACCAATAATGAAAAAATTCATATATAACATGCGAAATCTATTGGAAGTAAAGCTCAAATTAGAGGAACAAGCGAAAATTGCTTATGGAAATGCAAGGCTTAAGTTAACACAAGAAGAAGAAAAGCTGGAAGCATTGGAGAAGAACAAAGCATCTTATGAGGATCATATGCGTTCTTTAAGGATGCAAAGGCTGGATATACGTAAGATTAAACATTGTGAAGAAGCCATTGAAATAATAAAAGTTTCAATAAAACAACAAATTATAACGGTTAAAAATGCTGCACAAAGATTAGAGGTAGCTAGAATACGTTTGAATGATGCTATCACTGAACGAAAAATACAAGAAAAACTGAGAGAAAATGCATTGAAAGAATACATGGTTGAATTAGAAGCAGAAGAACAAAAAGAAATTGATGAAAGAAACAGTTTCAAATTCAGTGTACCTGTAGGCAGTGAGGGGGAAATGTAATGGCAAAGAAAGATAAAGCCAATGAGCAGAAGGAAAAAAAAGAAGGTAATAAAGTACTGACCATCCTCATAGCACTTTTTATTGTCATTATTTGGCTTGCTATTTTTACTTTATTAATAAAATTGGATGTCGGTGGTTTCGGATCAGGGGTATTACGGCCGATTTTAAAGGATGTTCCGGTAGTTAATATGATATTACCGGGTGTACCGGATGAGCAAATCGCTTGGGAGAATGATTATCCTTATGATTCTTTGGAGAAAGCGATTGCTAAAATCAATGAATTAGAGCAGACAATCACTGACATGTCCCAGAATACTTCAGACAGCAGCAATAATACTGCCGAACTTGAAGCAGAAATAGAAAGACTGAAAGTATTTGAAGAATCTCAGAAAGATTTTGAACAAAGAAAATTGGAATTTGATAAGGAAGTTGTATTTGCCGATGCAGCACCGGATATAG
The DNA here is from genome assembly GCA_029238935.1 of Herbinix sp. GTDB lineage: Bacteria > Bacillota > Clostridia > Lachnospirales > Lachnospiraceae > Mobilitalea. The sequence goes on along the minus strand of JAQZBN010000018.1, from coordinate 50,844 downwards.
AAGAATATAAAAAATATTATGAACAGATTGATCCTGCCAATGCAGAAACAATATACCGCCAAGTAATTGAACAGTTACAGTATTCGGATGCCATTTTAGAAAAAGCAAATATTTATAAGAACATGGAACCGGATGCAGCAGCCAAGATTTTAGAAACAATGTCCGCTGACATTGAAGCGGTGGCTCAAATTCTGTTGAGTATGAAACCGGCAGAAAGTGCTGCCATTATGGCTGAGATGGATAGTGTAATAGCTGCTAAGATAACGAAAAAGATGCTTGATATGGATGCAGAAAAATTGGATTAGTTTACGGCTACGCATAACCTGCGTGTTGTAATAGATGAGACGAGAGGATACAATCTATAAATTGTATACCTTAATGAAAGGAGGAAAAGAAAAATGGTGACAACGAATATTAATTCACAATCAGTAAATCGCTCCACAGCTGCTAGTAGTATTCCTATTTCTAAAGAGAAGCAGGAAGGCAATGGGTTTGATCAGTTATTAATTCAAAATATTAATTACAGATCTAAATCAGAGGATACAGTCATTTCTACCAATGAAAGAACCGGTTCAAAGCAGGATTCGGCAAAAGATTATACGAAGAAGGATCTCAATGCTTCGGAAAAGGCAGACCGGAAGAAAACAGAAGCGGATGAATCAGTGACTGAAAAAGATACAATAACCTCAAAGAAAGCATCTCAAAATAAGGAAGTGAAGGATCAGGTTGACCAAGAAAAAGTAAATAAAGATTCTGAGATCGCAAAAGATACAAAAAATACGGATGATACAACAGCCCAGATTAATGCTATGTTATTATCTGTTCAAGAAACCGTAATGGAAGTGCTACATATTTCACCGGAAGAATTTCAAGATCTTATGAATGAGATGGGAATTGAAGCTGTGGATCTTCTTGATTCTGATATTTTAAAGGATTTTATTTTGAATGCTAAGGGTATTACAGACATTACTTCTCTACTAACAGATGAAAATCTTGCAGCTACAGTAGATCAACTTCTAAGTAATGTGAATGTGATTAATCAGGAGTCAGGAATAGGACTAACCAATGACCAAATGAAAGAATTTCTTGCTCAGTTAGATAAAGGTCCAAGCGTTGACTTAATGGCAAACTTTGATGTGGAAACTGATGTGATTGATGATGAAGCAAAGAACGATCAAGCAATCAACCTAAGCAACCAGCATAGAGTTGAATCATTAGCTAAGGATATCAACTTAGAAAATTCTAGTATGAGCGATACCAATACGGAAAGCTTTAGTTCAAGTTCAAATGAAACAGAAGCAAATTCAGATACGGTAGGCACAAATGATCAGAAAAATACCTTTATTAACAATATGGTTATGTCTGTGAAAGAAACTCAGGTCAGTAGCCAAGGTGAGATAGTGCGAGTTACCGAACTGAGAGAAATTGCCAATCAGATTATTGAGCAAATCAAAGTAGTTATAAAGCCTAATCATTCATCTATGGAATTACAATTAAATCCCGAACATCTCGGTAAAGTTAATCTGACTGTCAATTTGAAGGATGGAGCGATGACAGCTAATTTTGTGGTACAGAATGAGATTGCAAAAGAAGCAATTGAAAGTCAGGTTCAAACCTTAAAAGAAGCTTTGAATAACCAAGGAATTAAGGTAGATGCAATTGATGTAACAGTAGCAGGTTATGAATTTGGACAGAGTAATCAAGCGGATACTCAAGAGCAGCAAATGAAGCAAAGCAATGGTAAAAAAACGATTACACTGGATGCAATCAATGATTTTAATGACGAAATACCAGAAGAAGAGGATGATACCAATACCAATGAGCTTCTGGGAAGCAGAATTGATTACACCGCATAAGTAAACATGATTATCTAAGAAGGGAGGAAAAGAATGAGTGACTTAATACAGAATGTAAAAGATGGTGTTGTAGAACAGCCACAACAAGCAAAATCATCCGGTTTATCATCATCCAATGCGCTCGGTAAGGATGCTTTTCTTCAATTATTAGTTACACAGATGAAATATCAGGATCCTTTAAATCCAAATACGGATACACAGTTTATAGCACAACTTGCAACCTTTTCACAATTGGAACAAATGCAAAATATTAGTTCCTTAACAACGAATTCACAAGCATTTAGTATGGTTGGCAAGAATGTAATTATTAAGACAGAAAGTGCACCGGGTAATACCACTTACCTTAGTGGCAAGGTTGATTTTGTCAATATGTCCGGAGGGAAAGCTCAGATATCGGTTAATGGTAAATTATATTCCATAGATCAACTGGATTCCGTATTGGATGATGCCTATGTCATAGAAAAAGGGTTACCTCGAATTGATACTGCGGTTAAGTCGGAATATGATTTGGCTAATCCAAAGGATATCACCTTTCAAGTTAACTTAGGGGAAGGAGAGGCAAAAGCAGATGATGTTGCTATCCTTGTAGGTAATAAAGTAATTGATACAAGTCTAGTATCAGTGTCTGGAGATAAAGTTACGATCAACAAAGATGCATTCTCTGCATATGAAACCGGTAGTTATAAGTTAACCGTCGTATTTAATAATTCCTTATATACAACAGTAACGGATAAGGTAACGGTTGATGTAAAAAACAGCAATAACGGATCTACCAATTCACAACAGAATAACTCAAATACGCAGGAGAATGATACTACGAATGTAGTATAAGAAGGAGACGCTTATGAATATTACTGTAAATAAATTTCCTTCCATTGAACAAATGGCGGAACAGCTTGGCACAGGTAAAAGTGTTGGGCAGACAGGTAAGCAGTCCAGTGGGATTTCCTTCGATGATGTTTTAAAGCAGAAGCAGGCAGTGAGTGAAGCCGGTGAACTTAAATTTTCAAAGCATGCCAATGAACGGTTAGCTAGCCGTAACATTGATTTGACGGATGACCAGTATAAACGGTTGGAAATCGGTGCGAGAAAAGCCGGGGAGAAGGGAATCAATGAATCACTGGTCATGGTAGACGATCTTGCTTTTATCGTAAATGTTAAGAATAATACCGTAATAACAGCGGTAAGAGATGGTGAAGACAAGGTGTTTACTAATATTGACGGTGCCGTAATCATATAATTTGCTGGACCTTTTGGGGGCAATCGATCCATGAATGATAGATTGGATCACATGAGCGGTACAGATAGGAGGTCATTTAATATGATGAGATCATTATTTTCTGGTGTTTCAGGCTTGAAAGTACACCAGACAAAGATGGACGTAATAGGTAATAATATTTCTAACGTAAATACAATAGGTTTCAAAGCGAGTTCTGTTACTTTTTCTGATGTATTCTATCAGACAATTCAGGCAGCAACCGGTCCCAATGCAGCTACAGGAGCAGCAGGTCGAAATGGTTTACAGGTAGGTCTTGGTACTGGATTAAACTCCATTACTTCAAATATCACCCTTTCCGGTGCATCCCAAAGAACCGATAATCCATTTGATGTTATGATCGAAGGAGATGGTTTCTTCGTAGTGAATAGTGGTGGATCGAATTATTTTACTAAGGCAGGATCTTTTAAAGTGGATGCGGGAGGTACACTTTGTACACCTTCCGGTGCTTCCGTAATGGGATGGCAGGTAGATCCTAACGATCCTTCAAAGACGGTAGCAAATACCGTATCTTCATTAAAAATTATGGCTCCTGAGAATTTATATGCAAATCCGGAAGCTACAACAGCAATGTATATTTCAGGTAATATTGATAGTAAAGATACTCAGATAGCCAGTGAAACCGGTAAGAAAGTAAATATCAGCTTTTATGATAATATGGGACATGGTTATACAGCGGATTTAAAGATTATGCAAACAGAGGATGCAACCAATGTCTATAGTGTTGCTATCACTGATATAAAAGGGGAAGACGGAGAATCAATTTTCCGTACAAAGATCGTTGATCCGGATACCGGAGATGTTACATACGAACCTTCGGCTATCAATACATTTACCCTAGGTGCAAATTCTTATTCGGCAGAGGTAGCAGAAGATGGTACCGTAACTATTGATACCTCTGATACACCTTTATTAAGTTTTAATGGTTCAACTGGCGCATTTGTTAGTGTCGGAGATGGTTCTACTCCAGGAAACACCTTAGATTTTACAATAACAGCAGAACCAAATCCATTCAAGACCATAAGTATTGATTTCTCAACGATTACAATGTATTCTTCCAGCGGATCCTCATCCTTAGAATCAACGAAGGGAAGCCTGGATGGAATCGGAGCTGGTAAAGAAGTTGGAAATATGACCGGTGTAAATGTGGATGCAGCTGGTAAAATTTATGGTAAATATGATAATGGAGATAGCAAATTACTTGGACAAATTGTAGTAGCTACCTTTGCAAATCCATCCGGACTAGAGTCAGTAGGTAATAGTATGTTTGCACAAACTCAGAACTCGGGTCAATTTGACGGTGTTGGTCAAGATGCAACCCAAGGAGGAGGAAGTTTATCTACCGGTGTACTTGAAATGTCAAATGTTGATTTGGCAGCACAGTTTACCGATATGATTACAACACAAAGAGGTTATCAGGCTAACTCAAGAATTATTACAACTTCAGACTCCTTATTGGAAGAATTAATTAATCTTAAGAGATAAGGTTTTATTTATAATTAATAAATTATATAAGTTGGATATTGGGTGGCAGCTATTATGTCACCCGTATCTCCGACTTATCCGTGAGGGATTTCGGATGAACTGATTGTCTAAGGATGATTATGAAAGCTTTGGGTATGGTGTAGATTCCATATGACACCAAGCGGCTGACTATGGACAATAGGAGGATTAACATGATAGAAGTAACAAGACTTAATAATACAAAAATTATTATTAACGCAGAGTTGATTGAAAAGGTTGAGGAATCACCAGATACGGTAATTACACTTACATCTGGTAATAAAATTATTGTAAAAGAAAGTAGACAAGAGATCAAAAATCTTGTAGTATTATACAAAAAAGAAGTATTGTGTAGAGATTTGTAGAAATAGATCGGTTAGATTGGATTTATGAATCATAAATCAATGTCATTACCTTAAAAAATATGTAGAGTGGGACGGTGGCAAATTTGGATATAGCTTCCATTTTGGGATTAATAGGTTGTTTTGCAATTATTATTTACGGTATCGTAGGAGATCCAGGCTGGGGTGCACTACTGAATTTTATTGATATGCCATCGGTTTATATTACCCTCGGTGGTTCTTTCTTCTGTATGCTTGCGATGTCAGAAAATTTTAAAAACTTCTTTGGAAATTTAAAAAGTTTTGGACTAGTATTAAAAGTGCTTCCTTCAAACGAATCTGAGACTATAAGACAAATCATCGATTTATCAAATGTTGCAAGAAAAGAAGGATTACTAGCATTAGAAGAAGCAGCTAATGGAATAGAAGATGAATTCTTAAAAAAGGGTGTTTTATTAATTGTAGATGGTACAGATCCTGAACTGGTACGAAGTATCTTAGAGACTGAGCTTAGCTGTATTGAGACCAGACATTCTAGTACAGCAAGTTTCTGGGATGCATTAGGAGCCATGGGTCCTGCTTGGGGTATGATCGGTACCCTCATTGGTTTAATTAACATGTTAAAAACGCTGAGTGATGCGGATTCTATCGGTCCGAATATGTCCGTCGCATTAATTACTACATTGTACGGAGCGATGCTTGCTAACTGGATTTGTATCCCTGTTTCAACTAAGTTAAAATCGAACAATGCAAAAGAGATTATGATGAAAGAAGTTATGGTAGAGGGACTTTTATCCATACAAGCCGGCGAAAATCCAAGAGTAATTGAAGAGAAACTGAAATCCTTCCTGTCACCGAAACGCAGAGCTGCGATGAAGGAAGAAGGCGGTGAGGAAGTTGGCTAGAAAGAAAAGGGAGGAAGCACCCTCCGGCGGTAATGCCCCTTGGTTAAATACCTTTGCAGATTTAATGAATTTATTACTATGTTTTTTCGTATTATTATTTGCTATGTCTACGGTAGATGCCGAGAAATTTGAGCAGATTACGAATTCCTTTACGAGTACTTTTAGTATATTTTCCGGTGGTGGATCAGCTATTCGTGAAGGACAGCTTATCTCCTCAGGAATGTACCAATTAAATAATTTAGATGAGTATTATTCCAGTATGGGTGAAGCTAGCAGCGAATCAGAAGAAGAGGATAGCGGAGCTACTGACTCAGAAGATAAGAAAAATACATCGGAAGCTTCATCGGACCTAACCACTGACGAGGCGATGGAGCAGATAAAAGAAGAAAGTAAGGAATTATCAGAGGGGATGTATGATGATATCTCTGATTTAACAGATCAAAGTAATCTTACTGATTATTTAGAGGTTAGCATGGATCCAGAATATCAATTTGTTCAATTATCTTTGCGAGGATCTATATTATTTGATTCTGGGGAAGCAGGAATTAAAGAGGAAGCAATTCCAATTTTCTCAAAATTAGGAGATCTTCTTAAGCAATATGAGGATTTTACGATTGAAATAGAAGGACATACGGATAACGTTCCTATCAGTAACTCTAAATATTTGAATAACAATTGGTTATCTTCAGCAAGAGCTTTAAGCGCAGCCGAATATCTCATTCAAAACAAAGGGTTTGACCCATCTAGACTAAAATATTCAGGTAGAGGTGAATATGAACCAATAACAAATAACTCTACAGCGGAGGGCAGAGCAAAGAACCGTCGTATCGAGATTAAAATTTATAATGAGTTAAGCGGAAGATAATAGGACAAAAGTTAGTAGGGGGTAAAGGAGAACTGGATGAAAAAGAATATATTGACCATAATTATTTTAGCGATGTGCTTCATCAATATAATATTATCCGCAGTGGTAATATTTGTTATTGTACCTACATCAAATAAAACAAATGCAATTGTATCAAAGGTGGCTTCTATTATTGATTTGGAATTAGAATCACCGGAGCAAGAGGAAGATCAAATTACAGTAGCTGATATTGAAGTATATAATATAGAGGAAGATCTTACAATTAACTTAAAGAAGAGTGACAGTAAAAATCATTTTGTACTTTTGTCGGTTTCCTTATCCATTAATAAAAAGAATGAAGATACAGAAACCTATAGAGATCTCGTTCAACCGAACGAAAGTAGCATTAAGGAAATTGTAACAGAAGAATTTTCAAAGTATACCATTGATGATGTTACACAAAATAAGGATTTAATTAAAGATGCTGTACTGAAACGTATTCAAGAATATTTTAATTCAGACTTTATAATTAACGTTTCTTTCGGAAATTTAATTATGGAATAAGAATTATAATGATTTTATTCGAATTTTATGATATTATAGGTATAGAGTACTAGGAGGTAAGGAGAATGGGCGATGTCTTATCCCAAAATGAGATAGATAATCTGCTGGCTGCCCTAAGCAGCGGTGAACTCGATGCAGATGAGTTTAAACAAACGAATGAAAAGCAGATTAAGAATTATGACTTTGCCAGACCATCCAAGTTTTCTAAGGAGCATCTACGTACACTGAACATTATATTTGAACATTATGGCAGATTGTTGTCAACAAATCTTCCGGCTTATCTTAGAAGAAATGTACAGGTAGAAGTCGTAAATTCAGAAGCAGTAGCTTATTCAGAATTTACCAATGCTTTATCAAATCCGGTATTATTAGGTATTGTTGATTTTTCACCCCTTGAAGGGAATATAATTATTGAATTAGCTGATAATCTAGGATATGCGATGATTGATCGAATGCTTGGCGGAGGGGGATATCCCTTAGAAAAATTAAGAGACTTTTCAGAGATTGAGCTTACGATTATCGATCGAATTTTTACCGTTTGTACCAATCTTCTACGAGAGCCTTGGGCAAATGTAATTCAGTTGCAGCCTAGGCTACTTCGTATTGAGACAAACTCACAGTTTGCTCAAATTATATCTCCAAGTGAGATGATATCGATTGTTACTCTTAATATAAAGATAGGAAATATTGAGGGGATGATGAATATCTGCCTTCCGTATGTTTGCCTTGAGAAGGTAATTGATAAGCTGAATACAAAATATTGGTATTCAACGATGCAGATGGCGGATGATAAAACCTATCAGGATGTAATTGAAGTTGCGATTGCAAAAGCTAGAATTCCACTTAGAGCAGTCTTGGGAAAAAGTACAATTTCTGTTAATGATTTTGTAAATATGCAAAAGGGTGATATTATTAAATTAAATACTAAAGTAGAGGATGAGTTAAATATCTACGTAGGGAATTTAAATAAATTCACAGCACTTCCGGGTTCTTCCTCGGGTTCCTATGCAATAAAAATTTCATCAATAATAAGAGGAGAGGAGTAACAAGGTATGGATGGTATGTTGTCTCAAGAAGAGATTAATGCTTTACTTAGCGGCATGAGTTCGGATGATGCTGATATTAATATCACAAAAGAACAATTAACGGATGCTGAAAAGGATGCAATCGGTGAGATTTCAAATATCAGTATGGGAACAGCTGCGACAACTCTGTTTTCCTTAGTTAATCAAAGGGTAAACATAACGACTCCGGTAGTTTCTTATGCAACTTGGAAAGATATCGTTAACAGTTACGACAAGCCATGTGTGTTTATTCAGATCTATTATGAGGATGGTCTGGATGGCAATAATATTTTAATACTAAAAGAAAAAGATGTTAAGATCATTACCGACCTGATGATGGGTGGGGATGGAACGAATACGGACGGAGAATTATCGGAATTGCATTTAAGTGCAATCAGTGAAGCTATGAATCAGATGATGGGCTCAGCTGCAACGTCAATTTCCTCTATGTTAGAAAAAAGAGTAAATATTAGTCCACCGAGAGCGACAGTAGTAGATTTGTTTGATGCGATGAATGGGGAAAATATTGCTGAATTTTTACATGGTTCCTTTGTCAAAGTGTCATTCCATATGGTTATTGGAGATTTAGTTGATAGTGTACTGATGCAGCTTTACCCTTTTGAATTTGCGAGAGATCTGTATCAGCAATTTGTTCAGGCTACATCAACTGGTCCTGATATGTCAACAAAATCATCTCAAGATAATACGAATAAAAAAACAACAAATGCTCCAAATCCGACAACACAAGAAGCTCAGTCTATGGCTCAGCAACCAGTGATGCAACAAACTATGATGCCACAGGGAATGATGCAACAGCCTATGCAAGGATATGGCGCTTATGGCATGCCATACGGACAACCAATGGGAATGCCCACAGCAATGCCTTACAATATGCCTCCGGTTCAGGATGTTAACGTAGCTCCAGTTCAATTTGCTCCGTTTGCTCCAATGAGTAACCCGATGGTACAACCGGAAAATATTGATCTATTAATGGATGTTCCATTAGAAGTTACGGTTGAGTTAGGAAGAACCAGTAAATCTATTAAGGAAATACTGGATTTTACACCGGGAACTATTATTGAATTAAATCGTCTTGCAGGCGAACCGGTCGACGTTCTGGTGAATGGAAAATATGTAGCAAAAGGTGAAGTAGTAGTAATGGAAGAAGCGTTTGGTATTCGTGTGACTGAAATTACAAAACAAAAATAGAACAATAGGTATTTATTAAAATACATAAAAAGATGGGAGAACGAATATGGCTAAAAATATTTTGATTTGTGATGACGCAGCATTTATGAGAATGATGATTAAGGATATTCTAATTAAGAACGGTTACAATATTGCTGGAGAGGCAGAAAATGGTTTAAAAGCGATCGATAAGTATACTGAGACAAAGCCAGATTTAGTAATGATGGATATCACAATGCCAGAAATGGATGGTATTCAGGCATTAAAGAAAATAAAAGCAATGGATCCTAGCGCAAATGTTATTATGTGTTCTGCGATGGGACAACAGGCAATGGTTATAGAATCAATCCAATCAGGAGCAAAAGATTTTATCGTTAAACCATTCCAAGCAGACAGAGTATTAGAAGCAGTTAAGAAAGCAGTTGGTTGATGAAGGAGTAATAGGATAAGCCATGATGATATTGCAGGGATCCAGTTTGTTGGACAAATTAAATGAAAAGCCGATCGAAACTTCACCGGATGGATTGTCCACTCAGGGCAATATTTTGCAATTACTTGGCTTAATCTTATTATTAGCATTTATTTTAGCCGCAGCATATTATACATCGAAGTTTGTTGGTGGGTTAAAGCTTAACCAAATGAAACACAGTAATTTTAGAGTCCTTGATACGTATCGTATCAGTTCTAATAAAGCCCTACAACTCATTAAGATAGGAACAAAATATGTAGTAATTGCTATCGGTAAGGATACTGTTACTGTAATTACGGAATTGAGTGAAGCAGAAATAGTTATGAATGAGACGAATACCGATGTGAAACAAAGCTTTAAACAGATATTGGAGCATTTTAAGAATAAGTAAAGAAAAGGTTGGTATCGATGAATACATATGAAAGAAAACGTGTAAGTAGGCGGACAGTATTCGGTATTGTATTATTTACGATATGTATATTAACCTTTTTTCGTGTAGCATATGGATCAGCAGCTGAGGTACAGCAAACTACAGAAAATAACGTTGATGTTAATGGAGCATTGGGACCTTTGGAATTTTCATTAAACACAGGGGAAGATGGAGAGGGTCTCTCTTCAACTTTGCAGATTTTGTTGGTTTTGACTGTAATTACATTAGCACCATCGATTTTAATTATGGTTACATCCTTTACCAGAATTATTATCGTACTACATTTTGTAAGGTCAGCACTTGGTACACAGACTACTCCGCCGAATCAGATTATAGTTGGCTTAGCGCTATTCATTACCTTTTTTATTATGTCCCCCGTGTTTACTCAGATTAATACCAATGCAATTATACCGCTATCCAATGGAGAAATCACACAAGAAGAAGCTTTTGAAACAGGTACAAAGCCCCTTAGGACTTTTATGCTGGAACAGACTGAGGTAAAAGATCTGCGTTTATTCTTAGATATAGCACAGATCAGTGAATTAGAAACAGAAGAGGATATACCTTTAACTGTTATTATTCCCTCATTTATTATCAGCGAATTAAGAAAAGCATTTATCATAGGATTTCTGATTTATATACCATTTATTGTTATTGATATGGTAGTAGCATCAACATTAATGTCAATGGGTATGATGATGCTTCCACCTACCATGATTTCTATGCCTTTCAAAATCTTATTATTCATCATGGCAGATGGTTGGAACTTAATTATTGGACAAGTCGTAAAGACCTTTTATTAGTGGGAGATATGCAGGATGAATGAAGTAATCATAATTGATATCGCTAGGCAGGCGTTGTATTTAATTCTTAAAACTGCAGCGCCAATGTTACTTGCCTCTTTAGTTGTTGGTCTAATTATTAGCATTCTTCAGACAGTAACTTCGATACAGGAACAAACCCTCACATTTGTTCCAAAGCTAATTGCAGTCTTTCTTGTATTAATGCTGGCTGGAGGCTGGGTTTTAAACTCAATCAAGGATTTTATGATAGAGCTATTTTCTAATTTCAATTATTACATTAATGCTTTATGACGTTTGTACAAGAAAACTTTGAATTATATTTATTAATATTTGTGAGGATTACTGGATTTTTATATACAGCACCTTTTTTTTCATTAAAGAATGTGCCTATACGAATAAAAATTGGTATTTCTATTTTTTTATCTATATTATTACTTTACACCATATCCTCTGATATGCCGCAGTACAACAGCGTTATTGAGTATGCAATATTAATTACGAAAGAAGTGATTGTCGGAGTATTAATGGGTTTTTTTGCTAATATTGCATATTATATCATTTCATTTTCTGGACAGATAATTGATATGGAAATCGGATTTTCCATGGTAAATCAATTGGATCCACTTTCTAATATTCAGACGACAATTAGTTCAAACTTTTATGGTTATCTGATCCTTCTGATGATGATGATTACCAACCTGCATCATTTCTTCATTAAAGCATTAGTAGACTCTTATCAAGTGGTTCCTTTGGGAAAAGCTGTGTTTAATCCAGGAATGTACGTAGTAATGGTTCGCTTTATCACCGACTATTTTATCATCGGATTTCGGATTGTACTACCCGTATTTGCTGCCATAATGATCGTGAATACTATATTAGCTATTTTAGCGAAGATTGCTCCGCAGATGAACATGTTTGTTGTAGGTATGCAGTTAAAATTATTTGTTGGTATCTTTGTATTGATTTTAATTGTAGAATTAATTCCAGCTGTTTCTGATTTCATTTTTAATGAAATGATGACCATGTTAAAATCGATACTGGAGTACATGTAAGGGGTAAGGAATGAAGGAAAGACAATATATTGAAGGAAATAACGCACAGGAAGGTAAGTATTTCCTTCCCTATAACCTTCAGTTTTTTGCTGGAGAAAAGACAGAGGATGCTACTTCCAAGAAACTAAAGGATGCACGTAGTGAGGGACAGGTAGCAAAAAGTACAGAGCTTATTACTGCAACTGCATTAGCAACCTTGTTTTATTCTCTACGATTTTTTATGGGCTATATCGGAAAAAACTTACTGGAATCCTTTTATTCCAGCTATGGTAATATAGAAAAGTATGCAAATGAAGAGTTTACCGTCGGAGCTGCATCTGCAGTCTTAAAATCTGCACTATCTACTATTATATGGATTTGCTTTCCGATTTTCATCACAGGAGTGATTGCATCCTTTGTGGTGGTATACGTTCAGGTTAAGTGGAAAGTATCAGGTAAATTAATTATGCCAAAGTTTAGTAAAATCAACCCAGTGTCCGGATTTAAGCGGATATTTTCAAAAGAAAAACTGTTTGAAGTCTTCCTATCCATTGTAAAAATAGGAATTATCACTTATATATCTTATGACACCCTGAAAGATGAATGGCCAACCTTATTGAATTTATATGATATCAATCTGGAGCAGGCGGTCGCTATGATTGGGAATATTATTATTGATTTAGGAATTAAAATTAGTATTTTATTTATTTTTATTGGCTTTGCAGATTATATTTTTCAAAAATTTAAATTTAAAAAAGATATGAAGATGAGTAAGCAAGAAGTAAAGGATGAATATAAACAATCCGAAGGTGATCCTCAAGTAAAGGGAAAGATCCGTGCTAAAATGAGGGAAGTCTCTCAAAGAAGAATGATGCAGGCTCTACCTAAAGCAGATGTTGTTATAACAAATCCTACTCACTTCGCATGTGCTATAAAATATGACAAAGAAACATCAGAAGCACCGATCTTACTTGCTAAAGGTGCCGATTATTTAGCACAAAAGATCAAAGATGTTGCGAAAGAAAATCAGATTATAATCGTTGAAAATAAACCACTAGCTCGTATGCTGTACTATAATGTAGAAGTCGGAGCAGAAATTCCTCAGGAATTGTATCAGATGACCGCAGAGGTATTAGCGTATGTCTATGGATTAAAAAATAAATAGTTAAGGAATCAAAATCCGGTATATTTTAATATGAACACCTTGTCTACATAGAGTTGTTGATTACGAAGGATTTTGACATGTAACATAGAAAGAGTTCGGGGAGAAAATTCTCCCTATAATGAAGGGAGAATTGGGATGAAGAAGACGGATATGGCAGTCGGGCTATATTTATTGGCAGCAATTATATTTCTTATTGTTCCTATGCCTTCTTTTCTTCTTGATATATTATTAGCATTAAATATATCAACGGCGATGGTAATCTTATTTAATGCTCTTTATGCAAAAGAAGTATTAAATATGTCTGCATTTCCTACAATTTTGCTATTTACCACGATATTTCGAATTTCCCTTAATATGTCCAGTACGAAGCTTATTTTAGCTACGGGTGAACCAGGTAATGTTGTAGAGACATTTGGTAAATTCGTTGGTAGCGGAAATCTAGTCATTGGTATTATTGTATTCATTATTTTAATTGTTATTCAATTCATGGTTATCAATAAAGGTTCTGAACGTGTTGCGGAAGTAACAGCGAGATTTACTTTGGATGCGATGCCCGGTAAGCAGATGGCAATTGATGCTGACTTAAATACCGGTGCGATCAATGATGCTCAAGCAAAGGAGCGACGTGAAAAAATTCAAGAAGAAGCCGCATTCTTCGGATCCATGGACGGTGCTACGAAGTACGTAAAGGGAGATGCTATTGCTGGTCTTATTATCACGGTTGTAAATATTGCAGGTGGTGTCGTTATGGGTGTACTATTTATGGATATTCCTATGGCAGAAGCTTTTGAAAAATTTACGATCCTTACAATTGGCGATGGTCTTGTAAGCCAGATCCCTTCACTGATGATCTCGTTGGCTACAGGTATCTTAGTAACGAAGGTATCAAAGGAAGCAGACTTTGGAGATCTGCTAGTAAAACAGTTATTTGCTATTCCGAAGGTTTTGTATATGGTAGGAGCAAGCTTAATCTTTCTTGGAGTGGTAACTCCGTTAAGTACTTTAGTATTTGGTGGTTATGGTATTATCTTTATTATTTCAGGTAGAGCAATCGCCTCTAAGATTGAAGTTACAGCAATCGAAGAAGAAGTATCCGCTGAGGAGAGTAGTGCCAATGAAATCAGGAAACCGGAAAATGTGGTATCCTTGTTACAAGTAGATCCGATTGAATTAGAATTTGGCTACGGTATTATTCCGTTGGCTGATGCAAATCAAGGTGGAGATTTACTGGATCGTGTGGTTCTAATACGTAGACAGATTGCTTTAGAACTTGGTTGTGTTGTTCCGATGATACGTTTGCGTGATAATATACAATTAAATCCTAATCAGTACATTATAAAGATAAAAGGAATTCAAGTAAGTGAAGGTGAAATTCTCTTTGATCACTACATGGCAATGAATCCTGGTTATGTAGAGGAAGAGATTACGGGCATTCCCACATTTGAGCCTTCCTTCCATCTTCCTGCTCTCTGGATTTCAGAGAGTCAGAGAGAACGGGCAGAGTCCCTTGGCTATACTGTAGTAGATCCACCTTCTATTATTGCAACTCACTTAACAGAAGTAATACGAAGCCATCTGGACGAATTACTTACAAGACAGGATGTTCAGCACCTTGTTAATAATATTCAAGAAGCAAATCAAACCTTGGTCTTAGAATTGGTACCGAAGTTATTAAACATCGGAGAAATACAAAAGGTTCTGCAAAATCTCTTAAGAGAAGGAATATCCATAAGGGATTTGGTTACAATTTTTGAAACCTTGGCAGATCATGCTCCTACATCAAGAGATACCGATGTCCTGACTGAATATGTCAGACAGAGCTTAAAGAGAGCAATTTCGAATAAATATTTTCCTTCCAGTGAAATGACCAGTGTAGTTACCTTGGATCCTAAGGTAGAACAAGAAATTATGGGATCTGTAAAGCAAACAGAGCAAGGCTCTTATATATCTTTGGATCCGGGTATCACAAGAGAAATTATAGAAGCAGTCCAATCCGAAGTGCAGAAACTTGAGGATATGGGTAAGAATCCTATTATAATTACCTCTCCGATCGTTCGAATGTATTTTAAGAGGTTGACACAAGATTATTTTAAGGATTTAATAGTAGTATCATATAACGAGATTGATTCGAATGTTGAATTGCAATCTATAGGGATGGTGACAGTATAGTGATTATAAAAAAGTTTCAGGCAAACACAGAAACAGAGGCAATCATGCTTGCTAAGGAGGAACTAGGCAAGGATGCTATTGTCATGAATATTAAGACAATCTCACCGAAAGGATTCTATAGGTTGATCAAAAAGCCTGTTGTTGAGATTACAGCAGCCATTGACGAAAATGTATCCTATAAGTCGGAAAAGCCAAAATTCAATATGCCTATACGCAAATCCTATGTACCGGATATTATCTACCAAAAGGATTCGGAAGAAAATAATAGTGATTTGAAATCATTCCAGGAAAAATCCGAACCATCCGCTATAGAACAAAAGTTAAATAATCTGCAAAGCCTATTGGAAAAGCAGATGACTGCAAGAACTGTGCAGGATATTCCAGAGATAAAGCCTAATGAGCAAAATAAATCGTTAGCATGTATTCAACTAATTTATAATCAGTTGGTGAGTAATGAAGTTGATGAAAAATATGCGAATCAGATTATTAGTGAAATTGAAAATACATTAAAAAAAGATGCTTCCATGGATAATATATTGGCAAGTATCTATCAGAAGATTATTCTTAAATTAGGCCAAACCAACGCGATTAATATTACTGGTAAGCGTCCCAAATTTGTATTCTTTATCGGTCCAACCGGTGTTGGGAAAACTACTACAATCGCAAAGATTGCCTCAAGTTTTAAGGTGAATGAGAAAGCTAAGGTAGCTTTTCTTACAGCGGATACTTATCGAATTGCCGCTGTGGAACAGCTTCGAACCTATGCAAATATCCTAGGAATACCCTTAAAAGTTATTTATTCGGAAGAAGAGATGAGACAGGCAAAAGAGGAATATGCTGATTTTGATCTCGTTTTCGTGGATACTGCAGGTCGCTCACATCGCAACAAAGAGCAAAGAGATGATATTGAACAGCTTTTAAAAACCATACCGGAAGAGGAAAGGGAAATATATCTGGTTCTCAGTGCAACAACGAAATATCGAGACTTAATCAAGATTACAGAAGCTTATTCTGAAATAACAAATTATAGTTTAATATTTACGAAGTTAGATGAAACCGGATGTATCGGTAATTTATTTAATATACGGATGTACACCAATGCACCTTTATCCTACGCTACCTTTGGACAAAATGTACCGGATGATATTGGCCGCATTGATGCTCAGAATATTGCAAAGCAATTATTAAGGGGGCAATAATTATGGATCAAGCAGAAAAATTAAGAAATCTCGTGAAACAGCAAAGCGCTCCCAGAAGTATTGCCAGAGTAATTACGGTTACCAGTGGTAAGGGTGGAGTAGGAAAATCAAGTCTTTCAGTAAATCTTGCTATAAGCCTTAGTAAACTAGGGAAGAGAGTTATCATACTGGACGCAGATTTTGGTCTTGCAAATATTGAAGTTATGCTAGGGATTCGTCCAAGGTATAATTTGGCTGATTTAATGTTCCATGGAAAAAGTCTAACAGATATTATTACTGAGGGACCGGAAAATATCGGTTTTATTTCAGGTGGATCCGGTATTCAGGAATTAACAAGTTTAACCAGGGATCAGATTATTTATTTAATACAAAAATTAGTTGAACTTGATGAGAGAGCAGACTTCATCATTGTAGATACTGGTGCTGGTATTGCTGATTCAGTTCTTGAGTTTGTAGCAGCGAGTTCTGAAGTTTTATTGGTTGCAACACCGGAGCCAACATCCATTACCGACGCTTATGCTCTATTAAAAACACTAAATAAAAAACCAGATATTTCTCTTCAGAATACAGTCATTAAAATGGTTGCAAATCGTGTAAGCACATATGATGAGGGGAAAGACTTATACGATAAATTAAGTATCGTAGTGAGCAAATTTTTAAGCATAAAGATGGAGTATTTAGGTGCGATGCCACAGGATAGTGTGGTATCAAAATCAGTTATGAAACAGAAACCGGCTGTTATGTTATATCCGAATTCACCATTTGCAATGACAATTATAGATTTTGCGAAAACACTTTGTCAAAACGAAGCAACGGAATACCATATGAAAAAAGGAATTGCACAGCTCTTCTCAAATTTATTACGATCAAGAATTAAAAAATAGTAGATGATAACAAATTAATTGGGGGTATGATATGCTTCGTAAAATTATTTCAATCGGTGATAAAATAGACATCAAACCGCTGGATGGTTTTGGAAAACCGATGCGAAATTCAAAAAGTTATATCAGTCAGTTATTAGACTACGTGGATCATGAAAAGTTTAATATAGGCATGCCGTTTGAAAATGGTAGAATGCTTCTTTTAGAAATGGGAAAAGGATATAATCTGTGTTTTTATACAAGTAAAGGATTATATCAATGCAACTGTCAAGTAGTGAACCGATTTCGTGAGAATAATATTTACTTTGCCACAGTACTGATAACTACCGATTTAGAAAAAGTACAAAGAAGACAATATTATCGTCTGGAATGTCTCTTGGATATGCAATATCATATTATTTCACCGGAAGAGGGACATTTAGAGAAGAAGATAAAAAATAACGAATTTATCAGTCTTGCAGAGAAAAATGAAGCCATCAAACGATATGAAGAGTTGGGAAAATTGTGGTATAAAGCATCCATGATTGATATCAGCGGTGGTGGTGCCAGATTTAATTCGGATGCACAACATGAAAGAGGAGATCAGATAAATATCCGATTGGATCTGGGATCTAGTTCGATGGTAAAGAAATTAAGTATCGGTGCTATCGTAATAACATCTACCGGGATATTAAATCGTCCTGGAAAATATGAACACAGAATTGAATTTACAAATATCGATAAAAAAGAACGAGAAGAAATTATAAAATACATATTTGAACAAGAACGACTCAGAAGAAGTCTTGATAAATAGAGCAATACTTCTGTAATAGGAACAAGGAAAGGCATAGGTGAAAGATGAAGAAAAAAATTTTAATAATAGATGACTCTGCACTTATGAGAAGGGTACTGTCTGATATAATAAATTCAGATCCTAGATTTGAAGTTATAGATTTTGCTGTAAACGGCCTTGATGGGTTAAACCTGTTACAGACACAAGGAGATCGATTTGATGCAGTACTCTTAGATATCAATATGCCCAAAATGAATGGTTTAGAGTTATTAGCAGAATTGAAAAAGAAAAATATAAAAGCAAATATCATTATGGTTAGTACGATTGCAAAACATGGTGCTCAAGAAACGATTACCGCGTTGGAATTGGGGGCGTTTGATTTTGTAACGAAACCGGAGAGTTATATCGAATTAAAAAGCAATTTATTTTCAAACCGATTGTTGGAATGTCTTGGAATAGCAACAAAGGCGGAAACCGGAGGTAAGGTAACGGAAGCGGTTCAACCGGTAATAAAGCAAAAACAAAAAGTAATATCTTCTCAAGCCAGTAAGAGTAATGGTAAATTAATTGCTCTCGCTTGTTCAACCGGTGGTCCAAAAGCTTTGCATACTGTAATACCGAAACTTCCAGCAAATCTGGATGCCAGTGTTCTTATCGTACAGCATATGCCAGAAGGTTTTACAAAATCCTTAGCGGATCGATTGAATGAATTAAGTCAGATTAAAGTAAAAGAAGCAGAACACGGTGAAATCATTCAAAAAGGAACGGTATATATAGCCAAGGGTGGAAGCCAGATGAGGGCGATACAGCAGCCGGATGGAACTTGTAAATTGTCTGTAACAAAGGAAGCAGCACGACATGGATTGTTACCTTGTGCAGATATTATGTATGAATCTCTTCTGGATACGGAATATAACCAAATAACCTGTGTAGTATTAACAGGTATGGGCGGCGACGGAACGCTCGGAATAAAACAGTTGAATACCAAAAAAGATATTTATGTGATAGCTCAGAATGAAGAGACCTGTATCGTATATGGCATGCCAAAGGTAATTAAGGAAGCAGGACTGGTAGATGAAGTGGTAGCATTGAACGAGGTATCGGATGCCATCATAAAGAACGTGGGGGTGTATTAGAATGGACGTAAGCCAATATTTAGAAATATTTATTGAAGAAACAAAAGAACACTTACAAAGTCTAAATGAACAAATACTTATCTTAGAACGGGAACCCGAAAATGCGGATACCATCAACGAAATCTTCCGTGCAGCTCATTCTCTTAAGGGAATGGCAGGTACCATGGGTTATAAAAGAATGCAAAGGTTAACCCATGATATGGAGAATGTATTCTCAGAAGTAAGAAATGGAAAAATGAAGGTTTCTTCTGAATTAATTGATGTATTAT
Source organism: Herbinix sp. (assembly GCA_029238935.1). Lineage (GTDB taxonomy): Bacteria > Bacillota > Clostridia > Lachnospirales > Lachnospiraceae > Mobilitalea. Next base: position 30,979 of record JAQZBN010000018.1, on the reverse strand, counting down.
TTAAGGGTTTGGATGCTTTGGAATCTTATTTAAGCAACATTCAATCTGAAGCAAACGAAGGAACTGAAGATTACGAAGATATCATCAAATCATTAAATGATATTTTGAATGCTGGGCTAGGTAAAAAACCTGTAGAAGCTGTAAATGTAACCGTGAAAACGCAAGAGTTAACAGGTAATGCTACCCAAGCTGACCATGGTAAAATGAAGTTTAAAACTTTAAAAATAGAAGAACACGAGAAAAAAGCTATGGTTCAAGCAGGTAGGATTGGCTTTAATGTGATTGGTCTTACCATTTATATTCATGAGTATTGTGTTCTTAAAGGTGCAAGAGCGTTTATGGTAAATCGTTCTCTGGAAGAGATGGGTGAAATTATTAAATTAAATCCCAGTGCTCAAGACCTCGAAGACGAGAAATACGACTATGACTATTCCGCATTCATCATTACCAAGGAGACTCCTGAAAAGATCATCAGTGTAGCTTCTAATGTATCTGAAGTAAAGGAAGTTGTTGCAGACTATATCAAATTGTCAGAGGATGATATTACGACCTTATCGGATACGATCAAACAGGAAGAAGAAGGTTCTGCTTCACAGACAGTAAAAGAGACAAGCTCTTTAAAAGCCGGTAATACACAACCAGCAAAACAACAGGCTGCTAAACCGGTAGCGAACCGTTCGGTCAGAGTTGATATTGATAAATTAGATGTTTTAATGAATTTGGTTAGTGAGTTGATCATCGCTAAAAATGGTTTAATCAGCATCAGCGGTACCGTAGATAAATTAAATGATACCACAGGATATAATGAGCAAATCGAGTATCTGGAACGCGTAACTACCAATTTGCATGAATCAGTTATGAAAGTACGTATGGTACCGATTGAAAGTGTTGTTAATCGTTTCCCTCGTATGATTCGTGATTTATCTAAGAAATTAGATAAGAACATGGAACTTTATATGACTGGTGAAGAGACAGAACTTGACCGTACCGTTATAGATGAAATAGGCGATCCATTGATGCATTTACTTCGTAATGCTGCTGACCATGGGTTAGAAAGTAATGAAGACAGGGCAAAAGCTGGAAAAAATCCTACCGGATCTATTTACTTAGATGCTTACCAGGACGGTAATAATGTAGTGATTGAAGTAAGGGATGACGGACATGGTATCAATACTGTAAAGGTTAAAGCGAAGGCGATTGAAAAAGGGACCTTAACACCGGAGCAGGCCGAAAACATGACAGAGAAGGATATCATCGATCTACTTTTCAAACCAAGTTTTTCAACCGCAGAGCAAATTACTGATGTATCTGGTCGTGGAGTTGGACTAGATGTTGTAAAAACTAAGATTGAAGCTCTTGGTGGTGAAATTGAAGCTAAGACTAAATTAGGGGAAGGTTCTAACTTTATCATAAGACTTCCGTTAACTTTAGCAATTATACAATCCTTAATGGTAGTACTTGGTACTGAGAAATATGCAATTCCTCTAGGAAGTATTCTTACAGTAGAAGATGTACCTCATTCGGATATTAAGTCCGTACAAGGAAAAGAGGTAATGAACCTTAGAGGACGTGTATTACCAATCATCCGTTTAGGAAATATCCTTGATGTGAAACCTTTAGAAGAATCCCCGGAAAGCCTGATTGTGGTTGTTGTGAAAAAAGGCGAACGACAAGCAGGTCTTGTGGTTGATCAATTGATTGGACAACAGGAAATTGTAATTAAATCCATTGGTAAATACATAAAGAATCACAAGATAATCAGCGGTGCTACCATCCTTGGCGATGGTGAAGTCGCACTAATACTAGATGTTAACACATTAGTTTAGGGGGTGGAATATATGGATATAAATAATAAAACAGTTGATTCTAAGCAATATATCGTAATTAAAATTGCAGAGGAACAGTATGGTATTGATATAAAATTCGTAGATAGTATTGTTGTTATGCAGAGAATAACTAGAATTCCAAAATCTCAGAGTTATTATAAAGGTGTAATCAATTTACGAGGTGATATTGTACCTGTAATGAGCCTTCGTTCACGTTTTGGGCTTTCAGAGGAAGAATATAACGGTAAGACTAGAATTGTAATCATAAAACCTGAGGGACAAGCTTCGGTGGGAGTCATTGTTGATGAAGTAAAGGAAGTAGTATCAATCAATAGTACTGACATTGATCAGGTTGTATATGAAGAAAAAGATGAGAAAGCTGCCTTTGGTACTGGTGTCGGTAAATTAGGAAATGAACTAATCACCCTATTAAATATTGTTAGTGTGATTATAGAAAAAGAAGCAGTGAATTCATAAATTTTAGTGATGAGGTGATTGTGGTGTCCCGTATAGATTTAAATCAAATGGATAATTTACAATTTGATGTATTAAAAGAAATAGGTAATATTGGTGCTGGTAACGCCACAACAGCGTTATCGCAGATGCTAAACATAAAAATTGATATGAAGGTCCCCAAAGTAGCATTGCTAGAATTTAAGGATCTACCTGATCTGGTTGGTGGGGCTGAGAAAATCGTAATTGGTATTCTATTTACTCTAGAAGGGCAAATAGAAGGAATGATGATGTTTATGATGGATAAAATTTCTGCGCATCATCTGGTCAACATATTGATGGGAAATGCTGAAGATAACGAAGAGGAATTCTCAGAATTGGAGTTATCTGCCATCAATGAAATAGGTAATATTATAGCTGGTGCATATCTGTCATCCCTGTCCACCCTTACTAGTATGTTAATAACTGCCAGTGTACCGTATACAGCGATTGATATGGCTGGGGCAATCTTAAGCGTTCCAGCGATTGAATTTGGTAAAATTAGTGATAAAGCGCTACTCATTGAATCAGAATTTGGTGACGACATCAGAGTGCTAAACGGGTATTTTATTTTAATTCCATCGTTGGAATCCTATGGAGCAATATTAAATTCTTTAGGATTATAGGTGGATACATGAACGAAATGATAAAAGTCGGAATGGCAGATATGAATGTATGTATCTCACCGAATGGTATTACAACCCTGGGGCTTGGCTCCTGTGTTGGTATTGTTTTATATGACCCAAACAAGAAAATTGCCGGTATGGTGCATGTTATGCTGCCTGATAGTACAAAAATAATGAATAATTCTAATATAGCCAAATTTGCTGATACCGGAATCGAAGCCTTAATAAAAATGATGCTAGGAATCGGAGCAAATCGTAATTCACTCATTGCTAAGATAGCCGGTGGAGCCCAAATGTTTGCATTTAACAGTAATAATGATATGCTCCGAATAGGCGATCGTAATGTGGAAGCAACAAAAATTAAACTAAAAGAACTAGGGATTAGTCTAAGAGCAGAGGATACTGGGAAGGATTACGGTAGAACCATTGAATTTTATCCTGAATCAGGAGAACTACACATAAAGTCAGTTGGGAAAGAACGTAAAATCCTATAATATAGTATAGATGGTGAAGCAGATGAAGGACAGATATATTCCTGCGGTTATAACTTTAATTGCAGGAGCAGTAGTAAGTGGATTAAATATCATTAATAAGGTTGAGATGTTAGCCGGTCTAAAACGATTACTTCTCGTATTGTTGATTTTTTATGTCATAGGTCTGATTGCAAGAGCGATTATTAAGAAAGCCACTACAAAAACACCACCAAAAGAAAATAAGGGAACGGAAGAACTACAGGAAGAGAAATTAGGAGAAAGTGTGAAATCTTCGAAAGGCTAATATGGGATAATGTTCTGCAAGGAAATGTCATTTATTTTTAGGAGGCAGTATGAACGCAGAAAATAGACAGAAGCTTTGGGAGGAATATGCAAAGAAGAAAACTTCTGAGCTACAGGAAAAGATAATTATTGAATATGCAGGTCTGGTAAAAATAGTAGCCGGTCGTTTGAGCATGTATTTAGGCTATAACGTCGAATATGACGACTTGGTTGGCTATGGAACATTTGGACTAATCGATGCAATTGATAAATATGATTATTTTAAAGGCGTAAAGTTCGAAACTTACGCTTCTTTGCGTATCCGTGGAGCAATTCTTGATCAGATTCGTAAAATGGACTGGATTCCCAGAAGTATTCGTCAAAAACAGCGGAAGATAGATCTGGCTTATCAAAGTCTTGAGGCAAAACTGGGTAGAAGTGTAACAGAAGAAGAATTAGCAAAAGAGCTGGATATCACAGAGGATGAACTAGATAATTGGCAAAATCAAGCTAAAATAACAAATATTATATCATTAGATGAATTCATGGAACAGGGCAGCGAGGGCAAGATGGAACAAAGCCTCACTGCTACTTTTGCGCAACCTGAAAAAATCGTAGAGAAACAGGAACTGAAAGAAATTTTGGTAAAAACCTTAGAAACTTTAACAGAAAAAGAAAAGAAGGTTATAGTACTCTATTATTATGAAGATCTGACGTTGAAAGAAATTAGTGAAATACTTGAAGTAACTGAATCTAGAATTTCACAATTACATACAAAAGCGCTACAAAAACTAAGAATGAAGTTGGGTAATAACATGGAGCTATTTATTGGTCTTTAATTAATCCGTAATTGTAAATGAAAAAGAGATAGTTTTGTATGGGAATCAAATATCAATGAAAATAGGAGGGGATCATGGGGAGTAGAAATGGATTTTTCCAGCTAAATATCAAAGAAGATGGTACGTATATAAAATTATTTGAACCTGAGTTAGGGGGGCAACCGATCCTCTTTAATGATTTGACCGATTATTTACTTGATATGAAACTATATGAGTATGATAAGGTTGCGATCGGAAAAGCTCTAGCAGAATTAAAGAAAGAAACTGAAGTGAAGTTGATGGATAAGAAGATATATCCAGTGAATGAATTGATAAAAGTAGAAATACGAGAGGAAAGAATGTTAGCTATGGGTAGATTTTACCCTCCATCGAATCATGGAACTACTTTAAAGAAAGAAGATATTATTAGTAATCTGGTTCGAGCTGGTGTTAAATACGGTGTAGATGAGAACAATATACAGATGTTTCTTAATCAGAGGAATTACTGTACAGATATCATTCTTGCAAAAGCAACATCACCGGTGCAGGGAACCGATGCTAAGATTACTTATCATTTTAATACAGATTTATCGTTGAAACCAAAACGGAATGAAGATGGATCTGTTGATTTTCACCAATTAAATACCATTAGTACCTGTAAGAAGAATGAGCTTTTAGCCACTTTAACACCTGCTGACAATGGAAGACCTGGGATTGATGTATGTGGTAATATGATCAAACCTACAAAAATAAATAATAAAGTTCTGCGACATGGTAATAAAATAAGGCTTTCGGAAGATGGTTTACGAATGTATTCAGAAGTAGATGGTCATGTTACATTAACCGAGGGGAGAGTCTTCGTATCTGATATATATGAAATACCAGCCGATGTTGATGTATCAACCGGAGACATTTTCTATGATGGGAATGTCATAGTGAAAGGAAATGTTATCACGGGTTTTAAGGTTATTGCGAAGGGAAATATTGAAGTCAATGGAATTGTAGAAGGAGCTGTTTTAGAAGCTGGCGGGCAAATCATCTTAAAACGTGGTATGCAAGGAATGAATCGTGGAATTTTGAAAGCGAACGGTAATATTATCACAAAGTTCATTGAAAATTCCGAAGTATATGCAGGAGGATACATATCAACGGAATCTATCTTACATAGTAAAGTATCTGCCAAGGGAGATGTTTTAGTGGGTGGAAAACGAGGATTTGTAACCGGTGGTGAGATACGGTCCGGAACATTGATTTCCGTGAAAACAGCAGGATCCCATATGGGTACTGTTACGTTAATGGAAGTTGGTATCGATCCAGGAATTATGGAAGAATTCCGTGGATTGGAGAAGCAACTGGTAAATATGCAACTTGATAAGGAAAAGCTTACAAAAGCTTTGGCTTTGTTACGAAAGAAACTAGATTCTGGTATAGATATTACATCCGATAAAATTGAATTTTTGAAGCAAATTACGAAAAATAATGTCATCCTGGAAGCTCAAATGAAAGAGTACCGTAAACGTTATGAAGAGCTTCGAAATGAAATAGATAATAATTCCTCAGGTACGATAAAAGTACAGGAAGTAGTTTATCCGGGAACCAAAATAGTAATATCAGGTGTGATCTATTATGTCAGGGAAGAAGTTAAACATAGCAGATTTGTTAGAGACCGAGCAGATATCAGAGTCCACCCATATTAATTTTCTTATCACGGAGGTGTGATTATGCCGATAAAACCAATTGATGTTATGAAAACAATTGAAGTATCCCATATAAAACAGATAGAAAACCAGAGATCCCAGCAGGAACAAGCTCAGATTACTTCATCTATGCAAGATCGTATTTATCATGAGCAAAGGAAAACCATAAAATCATCCCAGAGTGAGAACAAAGAATTTAGGTACGATGCGAAAGAAAAGGGTAATTCTTCTTCCTCGGGTAATAAAAAGAAAAAGAAAGATATTAAGAATGCTCAAAAGCAAGATACAAACAAGACCGTTACACCAGGAAGTTTTGATGTTCTCATATAAGAGACAGCGATAGAAAGTAAAAGTAGGAGGATATATGAGCACATTAGAAATAGTAATGATTATTATTGGCATTATCACAGTGGTAGTCAGCTGTAAGCTGGTGGAGAAAACAGAGACCAATCAAAATAAAAAAGCTGTGACCAATATAACCCTAGGTGAATATATCTCAGAGGATGAGATAAACAGTGCAAAAATAAAAATAAATGAATTACTGGTAGAAATCAGCGAAGAAATGATTGTAAGAACCGATGATTATTTGAGCAAATTATCCAATGAAAAGATTATGGCAGTATCTGAACTGGCTGAGCAGTTATTGGAAAAGATTGATCGGAATCATGATGAAGTGGTCTTTCTTTACAACATGTTAAATGATAAAGAAAAGGAGTTAAAGTCTGCCATCCATGAGATTAACTCAAGTAAGAAAATACTGCAGTCAATTAATGAGACCAATGCTTCTGGAGACTCTTTATTTGATAATGAAAATAGTGAAGAGGCTAAGGATAGTATAGAAGATATGATGAATTCACAAAAAGGAAAGCATAGAAAAAGCCAGATGCAAAATGATGATCCTATCATGAGTTTTGAACGTGGAGATACCTTATCTCTTAACAGTCTAAGTGCGAATAGCAATCAGCAGATTCTTGCCCTTTATCAGAGAGGGAAAACGATTGTTGAAATATCTAAATTATTGAGTTTAGGTCAAGGGGAAGTAAAGCTTGTAATTGACTTATTCTTAAGCAAAAAGTAATTGAAAGGCTTGGTGTAAGTTATGAAACTAAAATATTATATGAGAGGTCTCGGTATTGGAATGGTATTAACTACAATTATTTTGTCAGTTAGTGATCAAAGAAACACCCTCTCGGATAAGGATATCATAAGACGAGCCGAACAATTAGGCATGGTGATGCAAGAAGAAGAGGATAATTTGGATAAAGTTTTAAAAGAAAGTGATAATCAAGAACTATCTATAACACCTGCTGTGACGCCTGCTGTGACACAGAAACCGGATGATGAAACCAAACCAACACCTATAACTCCTTCTCCTACAGTAACAATAACTCCTACTCCGGAACCGACCTTAAAACCAGAACCGACAATGAAACCTAAGCCTACTAATATGCCGTCAAAAGATGAGACTTCTGAAGATAAATCGAACGAGGATAAAGAATACTCCTTCACTATAGAAAGAGGTATGTCATCTTATGAGGTTGCTAAGATGTTACATGAAATTGGTCTGGTGGAAGATCTGGTAGGGTTTGATAAATATTTGATGGAAGAAGGAAAGTCGAAAATCATACGGGTTGGTGCGTATTCAATTAAAAACGGGGCATCATTTGATGAAATTGCGGAAATAATTACAGAGGAGTAAAATGGATGTAATTCGTTCCATAATAAAAAATACTTGCCATGATGAAAATGTTATGGTATAATCTCAACGTTAAATTAACACGCATATGGATTTATAACAAGGTGCTTTTCCTAACTATGTCCATAGTATGGACAAAACTTGAGAAGGGTCTGTTATGAATATGAGATATGCGGAAGAAATCAACCAAATGGAGGTAAATTATGAGCGTTATTTCAATGAAACAGTTATTGGAAGCTGGTGTACATTTTGGACACCAAACAAGAAGATGGAACCCTAAGATGGCAGAGTACATCTACACAGAAAGAAATGGTATCTACATTATCGACTTACAGAAGTCTGTAGGTAAGGTAGATGAAGCTTACTACGCAATCAAAGATGTAGTAGCAAACGGTGGAACAGTTCTTTTTGTAGGAACAAAGAAGCAAGCTCAAGATTCAGTGAAATCTGAAGCAGAGCGTTGTGGCATGTACTTTGTTAATGAAAGATGGTTAGGCGGTATGTTAACTAACTTTAAAACCATCAAAAGCAGAATTCAAAGATTAAAAGATATAGAGAGAATGTCCGAAGACGGTACATTCAATGTTCTTCCTAAGAAAGAAGTTATCGGACTTAAGAAGGAATGGGAAAAACTTGAGAAGAACCTTGGCGGTATCAAGAACATGAAGAATATTCCGGATGCTATCTTCGTAGTAGATCCTAAGAAAGAAAGAATTTGTATTCAAGAAGCTCGCTCACTTGGTATTCCTTTGATCGGTATTGCAGACACTAACTGTGATCCAGAAGAATTAGATTTTGTTATTCCTGGTAATGATGATGCAATCAGAGCAGTTAAGTTGATCGTATCTAAGATGGCTGATGCAGTTATCGAAGCTAATCAGGGTGTTCAGTTAACTGATACAACAGCTACTGATAGCGTTGGCACTGAAGAAGCTATGGAAGAAGCAATAGCAGAATAATGTGAGAATGCTTCAGCCAATGTATTGGTTGAAGCATTTTTAAAGATAGAACTGGAATAATGATTACAGTGTCTAAGACTACATTATCGAAGATGATGTGACAAATGAATAAAAAGCAATGCCTTTTAAATACATTTTGTCTATGGTGTTTATGACGCTATAACTTTTGACACTCAGATCAATATATCTTTATACAAATAATGGAGGGATATACAATGGAAGTTACAGCAAGTATGGTAAAAGAGTTAAGAGAAATGACTGGTGCCGGTATGATGGATTGCAAGAAGGCACTTGCTGCTACTGATGGTGATATGGACAAAGCAGTAGAATTCTTAAGAGAAAAAGGTCTTGCAGCTGCTGAGAAAAAAGCAGGTAGAATTGCTGCTGAAGGTATCGTTGATACAAACGTTAGCGCTGACGGTAAAATTGCTTCTATCGTAGAAGTAAATAGTGAGACAGACTTTGTTGCTAAGAATGAGAAGTTTAGAGACTTTGTTGCTGCTGTTGCTGCACAAGTTTCTAAATCAGATGCAGCTAATATGGATGCATTTATAGTAGAGCCTTGGGCACTTGAAAGCTCAAAGACTGTTAAGGAAGAATTATCTTCTATGATCGCAATCATCGGTGAAAACATGAGCATCAGAAGATTCGAAAGAGTTGTTGCTGAAAACGGCTTTGTAGTATCCTATATTCATGGCGGTGGAAGAATTGGTATCTTAGTAGAAGTTGAAAGTACTGTAAACAACGAGTTAGTACAGGAAGCTGCTAAGAACGTAGCAATGCAGATTGCTGCTATGTACCCTAAGTATGTAAATCAATCCGAAGTTCCTGCAGATTTCATAGCTCATGAAAAAGAAATCTTAAAGGCTCAGATTATGAATGATCCTGCTAATTCCAAGAAACCTGAAAACATCATTGAGAAGATGTTAGAAGGCCGTCTCAACAAAGAATTAAAGGAATTCTGTCTGTTAGATCAAGTTTACGTTAAAGACGGCGAATTATCTGTTGGTCAATACGTAGAAAGCGTTGCTAAACAGGTTGGTGCTCCTATCGCAATCAAGAAATTTGTTCGTTTTGAGACTGGCGAAGGTCTAGCAAAAAAAGAAGAAAACTTTGCCGAGGAAGTAGCAAAGCAAATGGGAATGTAATCAAAGTGTAAATGCTACTTCCTCTTGGAAGTTAGCAAAGCAAATGGGAATGTAATCAAAGTGTAAATGCTACTTCCTCTTGGAAGTTAACAAAGCAAATAGGAATGTAATCAATTGTAGATGCTGCTTCCTAAGGAAGCAAAAAAACCAAGGAAGTTGATATTACCTAGATGCATCCTATTGGAAGTTAGCAAAGCAAATGGGACAGTAAAGCTAATTTAGTATAATTTTTAATGACTTTATAGGAGGCTCTAAAAGCCTGTAACTATCGCATATATGCGGTTTACGGGATTTTAGGGTCTCTTTTATGTTGATTTTAACCTTGTAAAACCTCATGTATCGATATGAAAACTTGATTCGATTTGCGTAAAGTTTGCGTACAAGAATCTATATCTATAAGTTTTGAATGATTACTAAAAGCTGATTTAACAATGGTATATAAAGCTGCATTCGCAGTTGCACCCTTAGGAGTGTCAGCAAACAGCCAGGCTCTTCGATCTGTCGCATAAGGCTTAATATTTTCCTCATAAAGATTGTTTGGGTAGTGTAACCGACCATCTTCTAAGAATACTGTTTTTCTTGCGTTGACTCGTATAACCTTAAACCAGCAACAATCCCTAGATAGTCAGGATATAGCGATATTTTTTCTTGCACTGGGACAGGTGAGGAGCGACTATATTTATACTAGACTAAGTAATCAGTATATTATAATCTCCTCATAGGATCGAAGGATGATGTCACTTTTTAAACCTGATTTAATATTGCTGCTTTACTTCTGACTTTATATAAGAAAAAAACAAATCTAGGGTTTATCCTCTTTGGGGAGATTAATATAGTATCAATCATCAGGAGGTTAAAAAAATGAAACCAAACGAATTAATCTCATACCAAAATATTCTAAAATGGGAATGGCATGATAATGAAAGTTTATTGGAGATGTTAACAGAGTGGCACAATATTTATGAAAATAGAAGCTTGATCAAGGAGCGAATTAGCTTCCCAATCTACTTGAATTACGAGAAATATGGTAATGGTATAAATCGTTATCTTCAAAGTATTACAGAGCATCTTAAATGTGCTGGATTGATTCCCTTTGAAGGAAGAGACAGCTTTATTGAATTGAATATGGAATATAAGGAAGGGACAGAGCATCCTTCTCTTATCAGGCTGATGTATCTTATGGAGGAGAAGGTAGCTGGTGAAGCATTTCGGGGAGTTGTGCTTATACATATTGATGAATGGTGTGGAAAGGATTATCGCCTAGAGGATAAACGCTTCCTGGCATTACTTCAGTATCTGGAGGAACGGCGATCAGATCTGATGATTATCCTTCAGACCACGGTGGAATGTCATTCGTTGCAGCTGGAAAAATTATTACAGCAACATTTTAATATACGAATTGTAAAAAGTGTACCTATTTCCATTGATCATTTTATAGGAATTATTGAAGACAACTTACAGATGTCGGGGTTTGGACTTTCGGAGGATGCAAGATTATGTATTGAAGATATCGGAAGAAGATTTATAGATGTTGAGGTTATTGATAGCCACCGACAAATGGAATTAATATTTGAGGATATTATTTTCGAATATATAAAAAATCCAACTTTGCCGGATCGAATTGTTACATGTCAGCACTTAAAGCACTCTATCCGTAAGGTTGAAGATATAATACGGAAAAAGGAAACGATTAGTTTTGGGTTTGATATAAATCGCTAATTGACCGATTAATGGTAAGGAAAGAAAGGATGAAGCTATTTGTTATATCAGGAATATCAAATTGGAAAATGCTACGGAGCAGACTTTGCAAAGACTGAAGTGATTAAAAGGTCGTTAACCAGAATAAACCTTACTTCAGAAAGATACGATAAGGGCGGAATACCGATTATCACTGACGGAAAAGAGGCTTATATCGATACGGAGGATAATCATACATTAGTGTTTGGATCAACCGGTTCTAAAAAGTCAAGATTATTTGCGATGCCATTGATAAAGATTTTGATGAAGGCGGGCGAGTCCTTTATTGTAACAGATCCTAAGGGAGAGCTATATGACCGAACAGCCGGTACGCTGAAGGACCAAGGTTATCAATGTATGGTAATGAACTTTCGTGATTTACGAAAAAGTGACTGTTGGAATCCCATAAGACTGGCCAGCCTTTTTCTTCAAGAGGGAGAAGAAGAGAAAGCCTACGAAGCTTTATTTGATTTTGTACAAGGACTGAGTGAGAGTGTTCATAATGAAAAGGATCCTTATTGGGAAAACGCAGCAATGAATATCTTGCATGGATTACTTATTATTATTCTGGAGAATGCACCAGAGGATAAGCAAAACATAAAGTACCTTTTACAGATGGTAGAGGATATCCATGAGAAAGACAGTATGTTTAAGGAGGACATAGAAGATCTGACAACGAATCTCCTTGTAATTTCAAAGCTCCGAGTACTAAATAATAATTCTGAGAAGACCGTTGGAAGTGTCTTGGCGCTTGTGGATGCTATGATGAATGTTTTTCTGACTCAGCCAAAGCTTACGGAAGTGCTTTCGGCTGAGAGTACAAATTTAAGAGAATGCGCAAGTATTATGACAGCAATCTATCTTATTTTGCCGGATGAGAGAACTACATATCATTTTATTGCCAGTATGTTTATCAAGCAATATTATGAAATGCTGATCATTGAGGCTCAAAAGAATAAAAATAAACAGCTAGGGATACGTATGAATTTTATCCTAGATGAATTCTCCAACCTTCCAAAGATATCAGATATGCCCGCGATGATAACAGCGGCCAGAAGCAGAAATATCCGTTTTTATCTCTTTATACAAAGTCAACATCAATTGGTAGCCAAGTATGGAGGAGATGCACATACTATTAAAGGTAATTGTAATAACTGGGTTTTTCTAAATAGTAGAGAAAGAGAGCTGTTAGAAGAGATAGTAGCTCTTTGTGGAGATTGTATCTTTGAAAATAATATAAGAAGAACATTGATCAGTGTTAGCGACCTCCAGCAGTTTAGCAAGGAAAAAGGGGAAGCGCTGGTTCTGATCGGACGTAATGCTCCCTATATTACTAGAGTTTATGATATTGAAGATTATCCTTGGATATCATAGGTTGATGGCCTATTGTTCACTCCATTTGGCTCTTGAGCCATTAAGTAAATCAATACATCAATAAGCTCTGAGCTGAAGGTTATATTATTTGGATGGAAACTTGGCTTGACATGAGTTCAAATAAGTAGAAATAAGTTGAAATGAGTTGGGTTGAGTTAAAATGACACAAATTGAATTACCATAATATTTTATTTTTCTGTTGTCTGTGATATAATAATCTTAATTTTATGTTTTGGTATATTATAACATAGGAAGTGATATTTGGTAAAAGGTGGAGAAGTATAATGGATGAATTACTAAAGAAGTATGGAATATCTGAACATAGCGAATTCCAAATGATAAAGAAGGAACTTGAAAAGATACAGCGAGATAAATTGAATACACTTAGTGAAATTCAATTACAAAGCAACGAAGATAAGGATGATACTTATAGAGTAGAATTGTTGCAGAAAGAATTACAGCAAATTGAAGACGCAATAGAATCAATTACATGGTCTATTAAGTTGTTTAATAGTGGTCTGAATAATTATAAAACCGATGGCAAAGAACCAGTTGATAATAAACAGCCAGACGATCATGAGTTGAAGGCCTCAGAAATGAAGACCTCAGTTTGTGATGTCGTTTCGGCATATGAAGCTATGAGAAGAGCAGCAGAGCAGGATGACGAAAAATCGCAGTATCAGTTGGGAAGAATGCATTACAGTGGAGAAGGCGCGCTAAAAAGCAAGACAGAAGCAATATATTGGTTTACTAAAGCAGCTACGAAGGGGAGCTTAGATAGTCAACTTATGCTTGGAAGAATGTATGAACTAGGTGACGGTGTTGACCAAAATGAAGTAAAGTCCAGGTATTGGTATGAGAAAGCAGCTTCACAGGGAGATGTGGAGAACCAATATAAAGTGGGCTGCTCCTTTTTAAATAAAAATGATTCTTCTGCGATTCACTGGTTATTAAAGGCGGCAGAACAAGGACATCAAAAAGCAATAGAATTTGTAATCGAACAATGTTATGCTCAGGAATATATTAACATTGTCAATAATAACCTCGAATTATTTCTGAAAGCTGCAGAACAAGGCAATAGTAAAGCACAGTATTTACTAGGCAGAGAGAGAACTCTGTATAAAGGAACAAGCGAAAGAAACACTTCTGAGGCATTAGAGTGGTTTATGAAGGCATCTGGCTCAGAAGAAGTAAAGGCCATGTTTAGCCTTGGAATGATGTTATGTCTGGGAGATAATGTAAAACAAGATATAGAAAAAGGTATATATTGGTTGGAAAAAGCAGCTAATAAAGGTAATGCGGAAGCATGCTACCATTTGGGTAAGCTATACTATAAGGGTGATGTGGTAAATAAAGAATATGAAAAAGCAGTTAAGTATTTCATGATGGCTGATCATAATAGTATGTTAGATTCAGAAGGTTATCTCTGTAGTATATATTACGAAAGGAAAGAATATTTAAAAGCTTTTAATCAATGTAATAAGCTAATAGAACATGGTAAGTATTCCTTGGAAGTAATTAAGATATTAGGGGATTTGTATTATTATGGGCATGAAACAAAGCAAGACTATTCTGAAGCTTTCCGTTGTTTTAAGAATGCTTCCGAGGAAGGATATCTGGAAGTAAACTATAAACTTGGGGAAATGTATTGGAGCGGCTTAGGAGTTAAGCAGGATTTTACTTCTGCTTATAAGTGCTATCATAAACTGGAGAACTTAAACGATTCTAATCAAGGTGTTGTATATGAGCGTCTTGGAGATATGTCATATTTCGGTCTTGGAACGACAGAAAATATCGACGAAGCTTTGAGATATTATTCTAAGGCAGAAGAATTGGCTATGAATTCAGTCAGTTTAAAGCTGAACTTTATCAGAAGCAATTCAGGAAAAGCTGTAACGGAATATCAATGTGAGCAACAGGGCACTAAAGAAGTGATTAACTGGATTACCTTCGCAGCGGAGTCTGACTGTATAAAAGCATCTATAATACTTGGCTCTGTGTACAAGAATAGACATGTAGAAAGAGAAGCCAAAAAGTGGTATCAAAAAGCGGCAGATTTAGGGAATGCTGATGCCCTATTTATACTAGGAATGATGTATGAAAAAAATTATGTCTATGAAGAGTCGAATAAAATTGCATCAGATTATTATCAAAAGGCTGCCAATCAAAATAATGCAAAAGCGATGTACCATCTTGGAAAATTGTATGAAAAGGGGTATGGTGTAAAGGAAGATTTAGAACAAGCAAAAAAATTATATAGCAGTGCCTCTGATGGAAATATTGCTATAGCTAGTACAAAACTAGGTGATTTTTATTATAAGGACAAAAAATATGTTCAAGCGATAAAATATTTTTTAAAGGCTGTAATGCAGGGAGACACAAAACCGCAGTTTCAAATTGGAGAAATGTATCTAAGGGGAGAAGGTGTAACTAGCGACCTAGCAGAGGCGATTAAATGGTT
The DNA here is from genome assembly GCA_029238935.1 of Herbinix sp. Lineage (GTDB taxonomy): Bacteria > Bacillota > Clostridia > Lachnospirales > Lachnospiraceae > Mobilitalea. Next base: position 15,390 of record JAQZBN010000018.1, on the reverse strand, counting down.
TAACCAGGCATCAGAACATGGGGATACCGAAGCTCAAAAGCGGCTGGCGGATATTTATGAAGATAAATATGGAACATACAATACGAAAGATATTAAAAAAGCAATTGAGTTTTTGAAAATGTCAGCAATAGGTGGGAATAAATATGCTCAGCATGATCTGGCTGAGAAATATTATTATGGTACCGGAGTAGAAAGAGATTATGTCGAGGCAATAAAATGGTTCACAGCGGCAGCTGAGAAATATGATTATAATGCAATGGTTCATTTGGGTGACTTATATCTTAAAGACAGATTGTCTTTTATAAGTAGGGAAGATGCAGCTCACTGGTATAAGGGGGCGTGCGTATATACTGATGAAAAGTTTAAATATGGAATCACAGTTGTTTATGATATGAGTAGTGAAAAATCAATTACAAAATGTTACGTTGATGAAGCTTTGAGAGGGTATAATGAACGAGTTGCATACAGACGAATTGCACAACAAACTTTTAAATATCTTTACGATTTTGATAACGAATATACTAGTAAAGATATAGGTATTCGAGTGAAAGAGCTTGAGCTTAATGCTGAAAACGGAAAAATTGAAGCACAAAGAATCACAGCGGCGATCTATCTTTTCGGATATAATGTTAAACAGGACATAAACAAAGCTGTGTATTGGTTCAGTAAGGCTGCAGTGAAAGAGGATACTAGTTCAATAATGCAGTTGGCTTACCTGTATGAAAGCATTACCCCACCAGATTATAGAAATGCAGCTAAATGGTACGAGGAGGCCGTGAAGTTAGGCGAACCCAAGGGCTTAAAAGTACCAGAAATACATATTGCCGAATGTTATGAAAAAGTTGGTGATTTAGATAAGGCTTTTCAATGGTTTTTGCGGGCATCAAAGGAAGGAGTTATTACGATCCAACTAGCTGAGTACTATAGAAAAGGAAATGGTACAAAACGGGATTATGGTAAAGCCACAGAGATCTATAGGAAGCTTATAGAGAAGCAGAGTGATAAAGAGGCATATCGGGAGCTTGGCTTAATGTATTATGAGGGACTTGGCGTACAGAAAAACTATAAAGAAGCTGCTGAGCTATTGGAATTAGGGAAGCTTGATGAAGATCCGGAAGTCCTATATGTACTCGGCGATATCTATATAAGTGGGAAAGAGATGAAAAAGGATTATCGCAAAGCGTCTGACTACTTTAGAAAAGCTGCTCAGAAAGGTATGCTGAAAGCAAAGAGCAGAATAATGGGTATGAAATTACTACATGTTTACGAGGAATAGTTTTTGAGGAAATGCTGTTATATTAATCAGCAGATGTTAATTACTTGTTGTTTGCTAAAATTAGATAATAAATTGAAAATAATTCGATAGAAATGAAAGATAGAGGGAAGAATATGCTAAATAGAATACAAACATCCGAATCAAATAACAAGACGATTAAGCTTCCTGCAAGAACCGTTACTCCTTTGACCGGACCTACTGTTAATCCGAACAACGACGATAAACTTAGAGAGCTGCGTAGACCACGATCTAGAACATACATAAAGAACTTGATAGAATTACAAGAACTGTTATTAGAACTGGATTTATTGCGGAGAGAACAGACTGCCATTAGCTATGATCATTATGAAGATAATAATCAAGAACAGGTTGCCTGCAGGTCTGCAGCGAATGAAAATAATCCTCCTGATGATAAGGAGAATGTGGGTTATGAGGAAGTTCAACGATTTGAAGGGGATAACCAGAAGGATAAAGAGAACCAAGGTTTAGAGGGAAATACTTGGAGCTTGGAAGAGTCTATAACGAATAGAAAAGAAAATAAATTTGAGATAACTAAGGAAGAGAGAGAGAATCAAGCATTTGAGGTATCCTCACAACAGAATAATAACCATGAACTGACACACAATCCTATCATCGATGATTTAGAGAAAAGAATACAAGAAAAATTAGAACAATTAGGTAAAGAAAACACCCGAATTAATGAGTTACTTACTTTTATATACCGCTCTGATATGGAGAATTATCTAATGGAGTGTGGGGTAATAAGCCGTCCGGGAACTCCTATATACAGAAGAGAGGATATGGCGGTTAATGAAGAGGATCCCAAGCTGGCTGAGCACCTAAAAAGAGGATACGATTTATATTTTGATTATGCAGACAGGTCAGATTTTCTCACTCTGGAGATATACATTGATGCATATTGTGTCATTTATAAGGATGGTATTGTTAATACAATTATTTAACTTAAATTATTATCATTATAGAGAGTTTTGTTTTTACTAGGAGGATAAGAAATGGTTTTAGGTATTGACTTAGGAACGACATTTTCTGCCGGAGCATTTATTGATGAAAACGGAGAACCGCAGATTATTATTAACAGTGAATCTCAGAGATTAACACCTTCGGTTGTTTTCTTTGATGAGGGTGGTCAGATTATCGTTGGAGAAATAGCAAAAGAGAATGAGGTTATGTATGCAGAGGATGTAGTTGCTAAAGTGAAAGTGGATATGGGGAAGAGAAAAGTAATCAAGACAATCGATCAGATTGAATATACGCCGGAAGTCATATCAAGCTTAATTATTAAAAAAGTGGTTCAAGACGCATCTGCCAACCTTGGAGATGTAATCCAAGATGTAATCGTAACAGTACCTGCTTATTTCATGGATTCCCAAAGAAAAGCGACAGAGGATGCTGTAAGGCTGGCCGGTGTAAATCTATTAACAATAATCGATGAGCCTACCGCAGCAGCAATTTATTATACATATAAAAACAAACTGGATAAAGCTAAGATACTAGTCTATGATTTTGGCGGTGGTACCTTTGATGCAACGCTAATGGAAATTGAGAATGACAAAATTCGTATAATCGAGAAGGATGGCCTTTCGAAAGCGGGAGGAACCATGTTTGATCAATTTCTCGTGGATTATGTATGTCAATATTTTGAGGATCAGCACGGAATTGATCTAGAGGAAGAAGAGTATCGAGCTGAGTATAACGAATTATTTCATAAGGCTGAAAGCTGTAAAAAACAATTAACCGTCCGTGAAAAAGCAAGCATTAATATGAAGATTGATGGGGTAAAGGAGCAATTAGAAATAACCAGAGAATTCTTTGAAGCTAAGATTGAAGCAACCTATAATAAGACCGAGAATATCATTAAAAAGATATTAAGAAATTCTGGAATTCGGACAGAACAAATCGATAAGATATTGCTTGTCGGGGGCTCCAGTAAAATTCCCTATGTGAGTAAAAGGCTTGAGGAGCTGTTTGGTAAAGCACCGTCAAGGGAAGTGAATCCCGATGAGGCCGTTGCATTAGGAGCCGCGTTATATGGTTCAATTTATCAAAAAAAATTTAAGACGGACAAAGTAATATTTCAGGATGTCTGCTCCCATAGCATTGGAATCCTGGTTTTTGTGGATGAAATCCACCAGGAAAACCAGATTATCATACCGCGAATGTCTCAGATTCCCTGTACAAAGGAACAGATCTTTTATACGAAGATTAGTGGTCAGAGGCAGATAAATCTCAGTATCACAGAAGGGGAATACAAAGAACTGGACTATGTTACTCTCATTGGAGAATTTATGATAGATTTGCCATCTGGCTTACCTATTAATACCGAGGTTACGATTAAAATAGGCCTGGATGAAAGACAGTTAATTCATTTATCGATTGCTGTTCCAGCGGTTAAGCTTGAGAAGGAATTTGAGATGGAGCGTAATGCAAATTTAGGTGAAGAAGAGCTTAAGAAGCTGCAAGGTATCATGTCTCAGAAAACAGTATTCTAGAGTGAGGAGAGATATGAAATGGAACAAAGTGAAATCATCAGACTAAGAGGTTTAGAGAAGTATAACGAGATTGCAGTTATGGCAGATAAACTGGAACCGGAGCAGGAAGAGAAAATAGACACTGTCTTAAGTATCGCTGAAGTTTATTCTTATTTAAGGCTTTATGAAAAAAGCATTCAATGGTACCTAAGATCGATGGAGCTTGGATCGGGAGAGGATATTTTTACTCCTATTTCGGAATTATACCGAATTACATGGCGGGGTAGTAAGGATTGGGATAAATTATACCAAAAAGCATTGGAATCAGATTTGTCGGACAATCAGCAAAGAATGATTTTATATGAGAAAATGCTTAGTGAGAAGAGTTCCGAGGAAAAACTGGTAGCTGTTCTGATTACCTATGTTGAAGAAGAACTATATGACTTGCATCTTATAGAGCTGTCTGAACTCTATATCAAGCAAGGAAAGCTTGGAGATGCAAAAAAGCTTATAAAGAAAGTTCTTCGGTTTTCTACTCAGGAACAATATCTGGAGTATGCGAATTCATTGCTTGAAGTGATTAAGGAAGGAACTATAAGCGAATTCGTAAAAAATGATACGATACGTACAATAATCTATGGCAGGAGTATTAAAACATCTGCAGTAATGGAGACGATTGCAGGCAACAAAGGAACAGCTATGATGACTGGTTCAAAAGAGAAGGTTATTATAAAGCCGTTACAGGAGGAACAGCTAGAACAAGGGAAAACAAATCCCGCTCTTCTTAAGCTGTTTCAGAATAATACAAAAAAATCAAAGGATAAAAAACAGATCACCCAATCAATTGAACTGCTATTTGAACAAGTGATTGGGATGCAACAGGTTAAGGAAGGGCTGCAATCCTTCTATGATGTTCTCCAGTACCAAAATCAGATTAGAAGTCTTGGGGTGGGAGAAGATATTTTGATTAAGAATTTTCTTATCACCGGAGAGAAAGGATCAGGTAAATCCCTAGTAGCTGGGATTTTGGCATCATTGCTCGAAATGTTTGGATTAATTGACAGTGCTTCCATTATGGAGGTTAACGCCAGAGAGGTTCAAGAAGCTTTTTCAAAAGGCGGGACGAATGGTTTAGTGGAGCTATTCTCTAAATTGAAGAATATGGTTGTTATTATTGATCATATCGACAGGTTATTCGAGGATTCAGAAAAGAAAGAACCAGACTCCGCTCTAGCTGAGGGGATTGTTGAATTGATGAAGGCTCGCAAAGACTCCCTGGCTTTTGCTATTACAGGAACTAAGACTGCTATTGATGAATTTGTAAGTGAAGAAATGAGAAACCAGGTATACTGCAGACTAGATATTCCCGGATATACAACGGATGAATTGGTTGAATTAACCTGTAGGTTAGCCGGTGAAAAAGGCTTTGTGATAAAACAATCTGCTTATAAAGTACTCAGAAAACGAATTCAAACAGAACGATGCACTGAGGAGTTTGCTAATGCAATTACCTTGGAGGCAGTTCTTCAGGATGCTATAAAACGCAAAGCAGAGAGACATAAAGCAAATGATTATGAAGATAGCATGGGTGCGCTTTTGCAGTTTGAAGAAGAAGATTTTGAGGTAGAGGATACTGTAGGTGAGAGCATCGAGGAGCTCTTAAATAAACTGGACGGGCTTACTGGTTTAGTAAACGTTAAAAAAGAGGTACGCAGTAAAATTGATGGAGTAATTGTGCAACAGAATGCAATTGAGCTCGGTGCAAAACGAAGTGAGGGCTTTGGTACACTTCATATGTTATTCAAGGGTGGACCTGGTACTGGAAAAACTACAGTGGCACGTATCATAGGGAAGATCTATCAGAAGCTTGGTGTGTTACCCAAGGGTAATGTATTTGTTGAGTGTTCAAGGAAGGATCTGGTCGGAGAGTATCAGGGTCATACAGCCAAGAAAACTCACGACAAAGTTATAGAAGCCCTGGGCGGGGTTCTGTTTATCGACGAGGCCTATTCTCTGGTGCAGGGACAGGGAGATTCCTTTGGACTCGAAGCATTATCTACGCTGGTTGCAGATATCGAAAATTACAGAGATTCGATTATGGTAATTCTGGCTGGGTATTCAGAGGAAATCGACGAACTGATTTCGCACAATCCGGGATTGGTAAGTCGCTTCCCTAATGAGATTCTTTTCGAAGATTATACTGTTGATGAAATGGTAGATATATTTAATTATATAGTTCGGGAAAAAGGAATGCTATTAGATAGAAATACGATAGATGCGATCTATAGGTTAATCAAAGAGAAATCCGGGAAGAAAGATTTTGGTAACGCGAGAGGCATTCGGAATCTAGTGGAGAAGGTGAAGGCATCTATGGAACGGCGGCTGATGGAAATGAAATCGGAGGGTGAGATTCTAAGCAGAAATGATTATGATATTGTCAAGGTGCAGGATATCGAAGCGGTAATTAACCAGAAATCGGTGAAGGAAAAAACTATAGATGAGCTCATGATAGAGCTGGAGAATATGACCGGTTTGGCAAGTGTAAAGAGAAAGGTGCGCGAAATGGTTGCATTGATAAAGCGCAAGCAAATGAGCGAGGTATTAAACTATAAAATCAATAATAAATTTGGCTCACTTCATCTAGTATTCCTTGGAAATGCAGGAACCGGTAAGACAACAGTAGCAAGGCTGATTGGGCAGATTTATGAGAAACTGGGGGTACTCAAAAATGGTGATATATTTGTGGAATGTTCAAGGGCGGGATTAATTGGCCAGTATCAGGGACATACCACAAAGAAGGTTGAGGATAAGGTAAAAGAGGCCGAAGGTGGTATACTTTTTATCGATGAGGCATATGATTTATGCCACGGAAGTAATGATGATTTTGGCACGGAAATCGTAAGTACACTCCTAAAAGCAATAGAGGATAAACGAGATAATCTTATGGTAATTATGGCTGGTTACCAAGATAGAATTGAGGAATTTTTTGGTACGAACCAAGGACTAAAAAGCCGCATGGCGACTCAAATTATATTCGAGGATTATACCGTTGAGGAGTTAAGATGTATCTTCTATTATATGGCTGAAGCTGATCATCTTATTGTGGAGGAAGAACTGGAGAGCTTCATTGAGCAAAGAATATCGGAGGAGTTACAGAAGAATACCGACTTTGGTAATGCCAGAGGAGTGCGAAATCTTTATGAAGAAGTGCTTCGGAAGCAAGCGCTGCGTCTATTTGATCTGGAGACAGGCTCTATTACCAGAGAACAATTCACCACAATTATCAAAGAAGATTTTAAATAAAATACTGTTTTTCAATCAGCAAGTTTGTGCTGACGCGCAAGTTCGCAGGTATAGGCAAGTAGGAGGATAAATATGGAAGAAATACTGATACGACTTGGAATCAAACCGAACCAGAATATATATACAATCAAAGACGAACTGGAGCAGAAACAACTGCAGTTGATTAAACAATTAGACGTCATCCAGCACAGAGCAAACAAGACCTTACATGATGAGGAACTAGAGAAACAGCTGGAAAGAGATATTGATGATATTGAAAAAGCTTTAAAGTTAATTAGTTGGACGATAAAACGTATCTCAACTGGATTGACAAGGACGAAAACAGGAACACCCGAAGACCAAAGTGCAGAAACCTCAATAGGGGGGGAAGAGGAACATAGAAAACCCAGCGATGAGAATACTTATCAAAGCCCCAGTGATGATATAAATCTGATAATTAATACGGCATGGAAATATCTTGAGAATACAGATGGTGAGCGAAATTATTCAAAAGCATACGAACTATTTCAAAAGGTTGTTAAACTTGGAGGAAGTAGGGGTAAAGCGGGGATCGCAAGGATGTACCTAGAGGGTTTGGGAGTAGAAAAGGATGAAAAAAAAGCCTTATCCCTAGCCAATGAAGCGGCCGATATGGGTGATTCCTATGGGCAGTGTATGATCGGAGAGATATATGAAAATGGTCATTATGTTGTAAAAGATCCTTCTTATGCTGCTATATGGTATTGGAAATCTGCACAACAGGGGTATGCGCGTGCCCAGGCTAAACTGGGTGACTTATACATGAAAGGTCGTGGTGTACCGAAAGACTTAAGTGAGGCAAAGTATTGGATTAGATTATCAGCTGAACAGAAAAATGCTCTGGGAGAGTTTTTTTTAGGGCAATTCTATGAATTGGAAGAAAATAGTAATAATAGGGCGAATTCAAAATCAATGGAATATTATGAAAGAGCTGCTAATCATGGTCATGCAGCTGCTCAGGCTATTATAGGTCGTCAGTATTTACGATCATCTAATATTGAGAAGGCAAAAGAATTATTTCAAAAGGCTGCCGATCAAGAAGATCCAATGGGACAATTTCTTCTGGGTAGAATGTATGAGGAAGGATTGGGTGTGAATAAGGATACATCAAAAGCAATAGAGTACTACAAGCAATCTGCAGATAAAGGTTATAGTGATGCACAATATTGCTTAAGCGTGGCTTATCAAGATGGTATAGGAATTAATAAGGATCTGACAGAAGCAGTGAAGTATTGTAAAAAAGCTGCGGAGCAGGATCATGTACAAGCACAAAGCAATTTGGGATATCTGTATTATACGGGGAACGGTGTCTCGTTGAATTATGCAGAAGCAGTAAAATGGTTAAAGCTATCGGCTATGAAGGGAGATAAGGTTGCACAATGCAGCCTGGGAACTGCTTATTGGGAAGGAAATGGAGTGGAACAAAATAATGCTGAAGCTTTGGTTTGGATTAAGAAATCTGCTGCTCAGTCTTATGCAGCTGCAGAATATTCATTGGGAATAATATACCGGAATGGACGTGGGGTAAATATAGATATAGATGAAGCTGAAAAGTGGCATAAGAAGGCAGCTGCGCAGCATTTTGACTTAGCATATCTGGAGTTGGCGGAGATCTACGGCCATGATTATCTTGGGAAGAAGAACCTAATGGAGGCATACCGATGTTTTAAAAAGGCGGGACATTCCAACAGATACAAAATGGAGCAATTTCTTGACAAACGCGCAGAAAGCAAAAATATCGATGATTTCGTCTTTATCAAGAGAATAGCGGATGAAGAAAACGATCTTTATGCATGTAAATGCTTGGGTGATATGTATTTTTATGGACATGGAACGATGAAGAATTATAGAGAGTCGTTTCGTTATTATAAGAAAGCTGAACAGGGGAAGCTAACTGGTGTAAGGTTTGAACGAATATTTGAGAGAGTAGATGCAGCTATTACAATGGAGATGACTTATCAGGAAGCTATGAAAATGCTCAACACCTCCTCTTTTCAGAAGGGAATTGAGGTTTTACGCAGGCTTTCAGATCAGGGCTATGCTGATGCACAATTTGAGATGGGTAAGCTGTATATGGAGGGATATCGAATTCCCAAGAATATTGATGCAGCCAAGCGGATGTTTGACAAGGCGAAAACTAATGGACATCCGGAAGCGGATCAGTATGTAAAGGAACTATATGGAAAGCATTAATGAAAGTGTATCACACGAATGGGAGCGATGTATACAGATCAATAGATTATTTCAATTCCTTGAGCATCAATCCGGTTTCCTTACAATACTACAGAAGGGAAACCGGATTTCCGATTAATTGGAACCCTGCCCAGTGATAGGGATGTTCAAAGGGGATATAATCATCATTCTGTAAGTAATAGGATTGTACAGCTGCTAATAACTCTCCAGAATCAGTAGACTTAAGTAGTTTCTGCCAATAGATCTTCCAATCACTAATTGTTCTGCTGCGCATAATTCGTTTTGCATATTGTAATGCCTCGAGGGTATTAAGCTGTATATGGATCATGCCCTCGTAGAAGCAGTTGATAAAAAGCATACCGGAAAAGTCATGAATACTCCATAGACTGATTAGCAGACTATGGCAACCGGCAAGAAAGAAGCCTCGCCTTAGACCAAAGGTGCCTTCATTACCATTGCATTCCCCCAGTCCGGAATAGCAGGTGGAGAGAATGCAAAGCCCTACGGTAGACAGGTCAAAGGAGGAGATCTCATCGGCGGTCAATGGATATTCATCCGCAAGAAACAGACCGCACTCCTTCATGGGATCACCGCAAACTTCCGAGACAGATACAGGTGCTTTGCTCAAATTAACTGTCTCTCGAAAAAAACCATGTGCTGCAATATGAAGCAAAGGCGGTTGCATAATATCATTGTAAAACAGGTCGACTGATGCCTCGCTGCCATGATACACCTTTGCCTGAACCAGTTCTCCTAAGAATTTTGTCTCCAGAGCAGCAAAGGGAAGATCGGGAAGTTGGTGTACCTTAGGATTGCCTATGATAAGGGAGTGTGACAGCATAAGAGAAGGGGTTTGCCACTTCTCATTGTTATTACTACTACTTTTATTATTATAATTACTATTCGAGTAAGAACTAAGTACCAGTTCCCGTCCTATGTTCAGATAAGTAATCTGATAGAGACTCCCCATCTCCGAGGTGGAATTTATTGTGAGAGCTTCAAAGGGGATATGATACAACTCCCCGACTGGAGCTATGATTAATCGATTGATTTTGCTTAAATATTTTCTCAGCGGAAGAACCAGTTTACGTCTTAGCTTGGAGCTAAGGTCATTGATTTCTTGTTTTGTATACAGATTTCCGGTATAATCCTGAAGATAATCCTGATATTTCTGAAGTAAATCGTTGATTTCCTCTTCTGTACCAAGCTTTAGATAATCAACCTGATCATGACTCACTATAAAAATACTGTAATAGGTTTCATTCAAAGTACGCGACTGGGCATACTCCAACAATAGGCTATCATTAGTAATTCGTCTTTGGAGGTCCCGGACCTTTGTAAAGCTACGATTCTTTAAAGCCTGAGCATCCGAATATTGTCTATGGATATAGGATCTCTCAAGAGAGATACCTTTAGTATTCAGATAGAACTCATACAGCTGTTCACTGGTTAAGCAGGAATGGCTTTTCTTTAAATCCTCCGATAGGAGAGCTCCCAGGCATAAGGAAATATGATATTCCAAAGCTTTTAGATGGTTATAGACCAGTTCTTCATTATAATGTGTAATGATATTGTTTATTTCAGATAGGTAATAGCTGCAAACCTTGGGAAAATCATCTTGAATTAGGGTAAAATATTTAAGCTCATGATAAAGAGCCATACGCAGGGACAACCCTTTATTGCCTATTCCATAGCTGAGAGCCAGACTTTCCTCGTAATGCCCCTGGGAAGCCATTGCAACAGCTAGATTAAAGCGATGAAGCTTCATATAATCATTACTGATGGTATCCGATATCTTTGTTATCCAAGGTGATCTCAGAGGTACATCGTTTTGGAACCCGATCGAATAGTTCACAGCAAAATAGATGGTGTCGATACAAGCAGCGAGATCCGGATAATTACTGTAATCGGCAAACTTATATGGCTCCATCAGATGGAGAGCTTCCGGATAATTACGATTTCTGGCATGTAGTTCGGCAAGGTTTAAGTCGATGGCAGATTTTATATAATAGTCAAGTTTTTCAGACTCCGGAATACTTTGGAGAATTTGAATACCAGTTTCGTTATTATTTAACTTTCCATAAGTGGAGGCTAGTAGAATTGTATTCAGAAGACCCATTCGGCTGATTTGATATCTGTTCTGATATAGTGTCGCTAGAAACTCATCTCCATGATCCTCTAGATCTGTCTCCTCCAGATCCATCCATAACTCATTTACAGTCAGGCAGGAATCAATACAGCTATAATATTCTTCGTTACAATACAGATACCGGGATCGAATATAGTGATATTGGAATATTATAACCGGAAGGCTTCCATATACTTGCGATAAGGCATGATGCGCTTGTGTTATCAGAAGATCGGAGTCTGCCAGCATGCCCCTGTTCATATAGAACTCACTGCTGTCATATTGATGGAGGGCATAATAGCAGAGTGCTTTGTCGCCATATAATTGAAAAATGGCAGATTTGACTAAGGAATCTAGTGATTGATATTCCGTCAGATTACCATTGATGGAAGCCACTGTCTGTAATAGGGTGATACAGTCTAAGTATTCAAGAATAAGATCAGGCTTGCCGTAGAAATAACCGGCTGCCTCTGTGGCATTCTCTTTTGTGCTGATTAAATTTCCAGTTGCATGAGCAGCTTTGGCTGATTGTAAATAATAATAACCTGGATTAGCTTCAGACATAAATTCTCCTACCGTTTATTCATGACAAGAGAAAGTTCGCGAAGCATACTTTCAATTGTTAAACTATGATATTTGTGGACACTATTTTATCATAGAACATATTTCGTCAAAAAACAATAAAGCCTTGTAATAATCATCCTGTAATGATAAAATTTTGATATTAATGATATTATAATGTATGAGGTGACTAACTAAGTGATTGATTATGAGCTGCTGAAACAAGAAATTGAGCAAGAGTATGAAGGAATCATAACGGGGATTCTAAAGGATAGAAACCATTTATTCGAACTTTTGAACCAATATATAAGAAGGACAATTGAAATTACAGTTAGGAATGGAGGACGAGCGGCTCTCGAGGATGTTGAGGAGGTAATTCAGATTACAATGCTTGTTATCTTAGAATCAGGCTTAAAAAATTACAAAAAGCAGGGTAAAAGCTTTGCTGGTTATTGCTGCATGATTGCGAAAAATAAAGCAATTGATTATATGAAACGAAGAAGACGTGAGTCAATGGCTGTGATTGCATTCGATCAGGACAACGATTACAACGAGGATGAGAAAATCGATTACCTTATATATAATCATACCAAAGAACCCATCATGACACCGGAGAACAGATTATTGTCTCTCGAGAGCCAGCTGGAACATATCGGAATGCTAAAACGATTTGTACATATACTCATGAATCAGAAAGAAAAAGCATACAAGACGGTAGGATGCTGTTATACGATTGTTTTATTCCAGCTGTTCAATCCGAAGACCAAGGAACTGAGTTCTCCTGCCTGGGCCTTTGAAGAATTGAAAGCTGATACAATCCAGTATAGTGCGGATCGCTTCCTTGATGAATTTAATAAAAGGGTGAAGATTGGAAAGATATCCTGGGGTAGTGATTTTCAAGACAGCATGGAGTCAGAAGAGCTTGGTCAATTAATCTGTGATATCATATTTGGAGATAGATTTAAACGAAAGGACCTAGAGAATTGGAGCTTGCGATTTCGGAATAAGCTAAAGGATGAGATCTGTTATGAGTTTGATTAAGGAGTGAGAAAACTGTGGAGCATCTAACCTATGAGATGATAAGAGAATATATCGATATGCAAGAGTACTCCTATGATAATGCCGACAGATTTGAACGGATATCGGAGCATCTAATGGAGTGTGAGCAATGTTCTGCCAAGTATGAGAGGATGCTTTATGCCGGGCAGATAGTGGATGAATTTTCTATTCGGGAGTATGAGAGCTATTTGTCCTTGGAACAAGCGCTATTGGAACGTTATCAGCTTGATAAGCTTCTTATAAAGGTATCTGGAAAATCGGTGGAGGCCAGAATAAGAGAGTGGATCAAAAATAAATGGGGCAAAATGGAGAGCAGCATTAAAGTATATCTAAAGGATGAGAAATATAACAAATTAAGCGGAATGATCCATAACAACGAGAAGTGGCAAACCCCTTCTCTTATGTTAAATAAGAAAGATCAACTGTCGCTTCTGAATACACTCGAGCCGATTCCAGCATTTGCAATGCGAGGGGGTACGGATGAGAAAAAATCGTCTTTGGAACAAATAAAACAGAGTATGAATTTGTCCAATCTGTTGGTAGCTCCGGATAATAATGGTACCAGACTAATATTAGATGGTAATCAGATGCAGCTGTCCTTACAACTGGAGAATAAACCATCTTATCAGGAGAATCCCCCGATGGGAATTCTTATTGGAGATAAGAAGGAGATGGAGCCATTGGCCCAGGTTGCAGAGTATAAGGACGGGGTATATCAAATCAATTTCATGAATTTGCAGTCAGGGGAATATATATTTTATCTGGACGTCTAGCTTAGATTCATCACGCTCGATAAATCTCGATAAAAAGAGTTTCGTAAGCGAAACTCTTTTTATCGTTATAGGAGTATCTATCCTTTATCTCAACAATCCCTAAAAACAGGCTCTTTCTTCATCATGCGAAACTTATGAGTAATAAATTGCGAACAATTTAAATTTTCATTTCTTTTTGAGTGTTTCAATCATTTCAAAGATTAATATAGTACAAACAAATATCCGTTGGACAATATGCGATAGAACAGATATACAAAGCCAACGGAAATAATGAATAACAAAGAGAAAAGGAGTAAGATATCATGAAAAAGAAAGTATTATGCTGTACATTGTTTTTAACATTATCGTTAGCTTTATTGGGATGTAACACTAAAAAAACGGAGCCTTTAAGTCTGGATGAATTTCAAGAGATATTCACTACTATAAAAGGTGAGGTGGTGGAACTGAGTTCTGACCCTCATACGGAAAAAGCAACGACGATTATAATGGGTAATATGCATGACGTCAATATTGTTTATTATCAAATGGAGACAGAAGAGGATGCAGTAGAACTGTTCACTACCATCAGTGAGGAATTAGATGAGAAGGATAATGTATCGACCTCAGGAAATAGTTCTTCGGTGTATTGGTTAAGATGTAGCGAAGGCAGCTATTACTTAAAAATGGATAGCAATATCGTTCTTTATGGAACAGGCTTCGAGGACGATGATATTGAACTAAAATATCTTTTCTATAAGCTTGGCTATTATAAATATGATACTACATATATTAAGAATCAAGTAGAGGTAAATGAGCAGACTTTAGGTTACTAGTTCATCAGTGTATAATATAATTACGACAATATGTTGAAGCCAAACTTGATGCTTACCATATACGTTAATCAATAGCTTTCAAGGTCAATAGAGAGAATATCGATCAATACCGGGCATTTTATTATTGAAGTATATCTCATAATCAATCTGTGCATAAAGTTAGACTGCATAAAAAGGTTTTATCCATTACTGCAGTCTTGACTTTTGTTACTTCCGCCTTAATAAATCATTAAGAGAGAAGAGGTTATTACTTTGCAATTTGACTCAGCTCGCAAATTCTCAAATGGCCTGACAACCGTCGACAAATAAAAGTGTGTCATGAATAATATGGAAATCTACGCGGTCGGCTAGTAAAGCAGATAGGAAGTAACTAGTAGTTCCTACCTAAAAGCTGAATACTGTAAATGAAACGTTAGAATTAGATATTTTTAAGTAAATAAACCGTAATCCGTTATAGGGGTTGCGGTTTTTTGATATTTAACTTGCTATATTAATCTAATTATAATGAAAAATCGAACGCATCTGGTAATGAATGTACATATTTATGAATAAAGAAATCATGCAACCAGTTAATTATGCGTGGTGTACGATAAATTCGTTAGTAGAGAAATTTGTATATGATGAAGAATTGGTTATATACTCACAGCGAAGCTTTCAAGGGTCTTTATCTTTACCATATTTATAAATGTCAACATAAGAATGTACATTTTTGATCAGTTAAGAATGTACAATTTTGCTATTCATCATCGCACTTGACATACTCCTTTATTCTATAAGA